>JANNAV010000302.1:0-27712 GCA_031384695.1 Paracoccaceae bacterium | reverse complement strand
ACTTGCACCTTGCCGCCGCGGCCATCGAAGACATGCACATTGGCCGGCAGGTCAATCTCGCCGGTGATCGGATTTTCGGCGTCATGGTTGCCCTTGATGTAGAACACCTGCACGCCTGCCGCGCGCAGACGCTCCATCTGGATCGTCAGATAAGCGGCTGTCTTTGCACTGCGCTCGGCGCGGTCATAAAGATCGCCCGCGATCAGCAAAGCGGCTACGCCCTCAGCCACACAGAAATCGACCATTTTTTCCAAGGATTTTCGTGAGGCAGTGATGACCCGTGCCTGTAGATCTACATCGCGCAAGGCCAGGCTGGAAAGTGGCGAGTCTAGATGCAGATCGGCGGTGTGAAGGATCTTGATGGGCACATCGCCTCCTGCGGATGCAAACAAAAACTGGCGGCTGCAAACAAAATCTGCCTGCGGCTTGAACCAGTGTTGTATTTTTCTCGAGTTGATAGTGTTTCATGTGCAAAGTCGACGCGTGAAAGCTGATCGACGACACAGAGGCGGATACCGGCCAGATCGAATCCGACCACGATTCGCATTGCAATGAAACCCGGCACGGCTGTGCCCGATGTTTTCGCAGTTTGCAGAGCAGTCGTAACCTGTTGATGTTGTTGAGCCCAAAAAGACCCCGGTTTGCAACACGCTCTAATTTCAGTGAAATCAGGGCGTGGTGGTCGGGTTGTTGCCGTCTGGCAAAGCCTTGTGCCGGGCGTTCCGGCAGGCGGGCGCCGGTGTGCGGGCGCTCCCGAAGCCCATGGCTTTGCCGGAACCCAAAAGCTCCGACGCGCCCTTCGCGTGGGTTTGCAAAGCCGGGGCATCTGCGCCGAACCGGGTCATCCCGGTCTTTATCCAACGGCTGCCTGCATCGCACTTTCGGCCGGTAGTCGCCGGAAAACCTGCGCAGGTCTTTTGCCGCCCCTGGCATAGGCCCGCGCGGGGTGGCCATAGGCGGCCTCGGTGGCCGCGCGGTTTGCCAGACCGTCAGCCAGACAGGGGAACAGCGCCAGCAGTTCGGCCAAAGCGGCCAGCCCCATCGTGCGCAGCGCCACCGGGCCGGGATACAGGCTTTCCGTGGCAATGCCTTCGGCAAACACGATCTCGTGCCGGTCGCAAAGAAAATGCACATAGGTTACCGCCTGCGTCTTGCGGTCGATCCGGGCAACGTCCGCGCCCCACCGCTCGGCCAGATGCTTGGCGCGCACCAGTTGGCCATCCACCAGAAACCCGTGCTGCGGCGAAACCAGCAGCCGCCGCGCATTCCCCAGCGCGCCCTTGCGGATCACCACCGGGCGCAGGTTGGGGAACAGCGCCAGATCCGCCGCCGCCAGCGCCCGGCAGCCAACCCAACGGATCGGCCGATACCCCCGGTCCAGCGTGCGCACCAGCTGGCCGGGGCGCAGAAATTCAACCGCAACCGGGCCTTTGTCGGTCTGGATCAGGGTGCCCGGGGTAAAGCAGGGAATGCCCGCCGCATGCAACTGCGACGTGGTGTTGATCTGGTTGGGCGCAACCCCGTGCAGCACGATGCTTTCGCCGCCGGGAAACAACAGCATCGCGTTGCCGTTGCCGTCATCCTGCACCACCACATCCGACGCCCGGATCGACCCGCCGGGGCCGGTGCCGCCGGTCAGGTCGGATACGTCGAACTGGTCATTGTACCGGCCGTCATTGTCGAAATCGCCAAGGTCGAAGTCGGTGACAACATCCGCCCCGCCGCCGGTTGCAAACACAAAGGCGTCGTCGCCACCGCCGCCCGCCAGAACATCATCGCCCGCCCCGCCGGTCAGCGTATCGTCGCCCGCCCCGCCGGTCAGGGTGTCATTGCCATCGCCGCCTGCAAGCAGGTCATTGCCTGCACCGGCCATAAGGCTGTCATTGCCCGTACCGCCCTCAAGCGTGTCGTCGCCCGCCCCGCCGTCCAGCGTATCATTGCCCGCGCCGCCTTGCAGCACGTCGGCACCATCGCCGCCGAACAGGCTGTCATCGCCCGTACCGCCTTGCAGCGTGTCGGCACCCGCGCCGCCATAGATCGCGTCGTTGCCGCCGTCACCGCGCAGCAAGTCCTGATCGCCCTCGCCCATCAGGGTGTCGTTGCCGTCGCCCCCATCCAGCGTGTCATTGCCCGCGCCGCCAAAGATCGCGTCGCTGGTGGCGTGACCGCCGCCCCAGTCGTTGCCGTCATGCGCAATGATGATGTTGGGCGTGCCATCATCGGGGCCTTGCAGCGTGGTGTTTGAGCCGTCATCGCCGGTGACCAGACGGTAAGTGACGCCGTTGAAGGTGGCAAATTCCACATTGCTCAGGCTGTCGGTGCCATCGCGGCCCGCCACGCTGTCGATCACGATCAACTGGCCGTTGGCACCGTAATCAAAACTGTAATCCTGCACCGGCCCGGTGAAAACCGCCGTATCCGACCCCGCCCCACCCTCCAGCGTATCACTGCCCGCGCCGCCTTGCAGCCTGTCACTGCCATCGCCGCCCGAAACCACGTCATTGCCCGCGCCCGCCACGATGCTGTCGTCGCCTGTGCCGCTTTCAAGGGTGTCGGCCCCCGACCCGCCGGTCAGCGTGTCATTGCCAGCCCCCCCCGCCAGATTGGTCCCGGCACTGCTGGCGCTGGCGTTCAGGCTGTCGGCAAAACCGGTGCCCTCCACCCGCTCGATGCCTTCAAAGGTCATCGTGCCGCCAGACAGCTGCGCCGTCCCGGCCTCGTTGCCGGTGAACGCCACGTTCACCCCCGAGGTGGTCTGGCCGGCAAACGTCACTGTATCCTGATCGGTGCCACCTTCGCCGCCAAAAATCTGGTCACTGCCGGCACTCGGGCTGTCAACCACAAACACATCAGCGCCATCGCCGCCAAAAAGCGTGTCGTTCCCCTCGTTGCCGTTCAGCGAATCGTTGCCCGCGCCACCATAAACCAGATCATCGCCACCGCGTGCCCGCAGCGTATCATCGCCCGCCCCGCCATAGATGGTATCAGCAGCCCCGGTGCCCGCGATGTAATCGCCATAAGCGCTGCCCTGCACCACTTCAAAGCCGGAAATCGTATCGGCCCCGGTCGCCGTCCAGCCAAAGCCGTTCGACAGATCCACCGTAACAGCCCCGGACTCGCCGCTGTAATCCAGCGTGTCGATGCCCGCGCCGCCCGAAAGGTTATCGCCGCCGTCGCCACCGGAAATCGTGTCATTCCCCGCATCGCCCGCCAGCGTGTCACTGCCCGCCCCGCCCGACAGGCTGTCATTGCCCGCGCCGCCGCTGATGCTTTCGTTGCCCGCACCGCCATAGACAGTATCGTTATAGTTGGTCAGCGTCATGCGTTCGAATTGCGCGAATGTGCTGGTCTGGGTGTAGCTGCCGTTATAGCGGTAATTGCCCGCCTCGCTGCCGGTGAAGGTGACCGTCACGCCAAAACTGCCGGAATACCCGCCAAGGGTCAGCAGATCGGTGTCAGAGCCGCCTTCGCCGCCGAACAGACTGTTGATCCCGCCATCATCAGTTGACGCCACGGTATCGGCGCCGTCGCCTGCGTAAACCGTGTCATTGCCCGCGCCATTGCTGATGAAGTCATCACCGGCGCCGCCGTCCAGCAGATCATTGCCCGCCCCATCGGTCAGCGTATCGTTGCCATCGCCACCGTAAAGCGCATCACTGCCGACGCCGCCATCCAGATTGTCCGCCCCCGTGCCGCCGAACATGCTGTCATTGCCGTCTTCGCCCTGCAGGCTGTCATTGCCGGCATCGCCGTAAACCAAATCCTCGCGCGCGCCGCCTGCGACGGTATCGTTGCCGTCGCCGCCATAGATGGTGTCATCACTCGCCGACCCGCCGGTATCGCTGATCCGGTCATTGCCCGCGCCGCCATAGATGGTATCGGTCCGCTCGCCACCATCCATGGTGTCGTCGCCATCTCCGCCATAAAGCAGGTCAACCCCGTCACCGCCGAAAATGCTGTCGGCACCGCCCGATCCCAGGATCGTGTCATTGCCCGCGCCGCCATAGGCAACCACCGAACCGCCGTAAATCTGCGCTCCGTTCTGATCGTCGATATAGTCGTCGCCATCCCCGCCATAAACCGTGTCATTGCCCGCGCCGAACAGCAGCGAATCGTTGCCAGCACCGCCGGTCAGCAGATCATTGCCAACCCCGCCTTCGATGCTATCCGCGCCCGACCCGCCGGTCAGCGTGTCATTGCCGGCGTTGCCAAGGATCCTGACGCCCGAGGTTGTCGCCGCCGCATTGACCACATCGGCATAATCCGTGCCGGAGACGGCCTCGATTTCCGCGAAAGTGCCGCTGGCATCGTTGCTGCCGCGAAAGTCATAGCTGCCCGCCTCGTTGCCACTGAAGGTGACGGCAACCCCCGCCGTACTGATGTAATTGGCAAACACTATCCAGTCGGTTTCGCCCTGATCCTCGCCGCCGTAATAGGTATCGGTTTCGTGGTCATCGGTGACCACGAACATATCCGAGCCCGCACCGCCAAAGATCGTGTCCTGGCCGATGCCGCCCGACATGGTGTCATCGCCCGCATCGCCCGACAGAGAATCGTTGCCACCGCCGCCGATGATCTGGTCATTGCCGGCACCGCCAAAGAAAGTGTCATTGCCGCCTTCGGTGCCCCAGGTGCCGATAGTGTCATTGCCATTGCCGCCGTAAACCGAATCGCTGCCATCGCCGCCATAAAGGCTATCGTTGCCATCGCCGCCATAAAGGCTGTCGTTGCCCGCACCGCCATCGACGGTGTCATTGCCCGCGCCACCGTAAAAAGTATCGTTGCCATTGCTCATTGCGCGGCCCTTCCCATCGGCGTGGCCAAATCGTTAAACGGGCGCAGTTCGTTGCGTTTCATCATGTCATTTCTCTTGCCGATCAGCCCATCAGACGCGCCCGGAGCGACTGTCCGGGGCGTTCCTGCCCACGCGCAAAGCGGGCTTTCACAGGCTAGAATGTCCGCAATAACGGCCGGTTAAGGCGAGGATTCACCTAAAATGGCGCGGGCTTTGGCCGTTATGCAGCCAAAGCCACCAAGCCCGTTCCGGAACGCGCAGGCAGCGCGAAGAACCGCAGGGCCACCGCCGCAAGCACCCGCTCCGGACAACTTGATTAAATTTGTCCCCCGCTTCTTTGCTGCTCAAATATCCCACGGGGGTGCGGGGGTGTGAAACCCCCGCTCTTCGGCGCTGGGTGCGGGGGCGCGTGTCCCCCCCCTCAATAGGGCGAGACACCGCGCAGCTTTTCTGACCGCCGCCGCAGCATCTCCACCGTCGCCAACAGCCCGATCGAGATGATCACCAATATCGTCGCCACCGCCAATATCGCCGGGCTGATCGCCTCGCGGATGCCGTTCCACATCTGGCGCGGGATGGTCTGCTGCTCGGGCCCCGCGATGAACAGCACCGCCACCACCTCGTCAAACGAGGTGACAAAGGCAAACAGCGCGCCCGAGATCACCCCCGGCAGGATCAGCGGCATCACCACCTTGAAAAACACCCGCGCCGGTGTCGCCCCCAAAGACGCCCCCGCCCGGATCAGCGACTGGTCAAACCCCGAAAGCGTCGCCGTTACCGTGATGATCACGAACGGAATCCCCAAAGTGGCATGCGCCATGATGATCCCAAGGTTCGAGTTGTTGAGGCACCCCTTCTTCGACAAGAACGGCATCAGCGCCTGGCCTACAAAATTATCCGGCGACACGCAGGTTGACGAATAGAAAAAGAACATCCCCACCGCGATGATGATGATCGGCACGATCATCGGCGAGATCAGGATCGCCATGATCACCCGCCGGTACGGCATCTCGGGCCGGCTCAGGCCCAGCGCCGCCACCGTCCCCAGCACCGTGGCAAGGATCGTCGCCCATAACCCCACCCAAAGCGAGTTTTTCGCCGCCTTGATCCATGTCGCATCATTCCACACCACGCTCCACCACGCAGCATCGCGCGGACCTTCCGGCGCATTCACCCCCAGCGTCAGCAACGTGTCATACCAGCGCAGACTGTAGCCCGAGGGATCAAGACTCAGCATCTTTTCGGTGAACGAGAAATACGGCTCCACATTGAACGACAAGGGGATCACGATCAGAATCGGGGCGATCAGAAACAGAAACACCGCCGCACAAATCCCAAGGTACGTATAATGCCACAGCCGCTCCAGCGGTGACGCATAACTTGGCAAAGCCATCAGCAATCCTCCTGCGTCATCCCAGTTTCAGCCGGTCAATGCCGATCAGCCGGTCATATAGCCAATACAGCACCAGCACCGCCGCCAGCAGCACCGCCGCAATTGCCGCCGCCAGCGACCAGTTCGATTTGTCCATGTGGAAATCGATGAAGTTCGAGATCAGCTGCCCCTCGGCACCCCCCACCAGCGCCGGGGTAATATAATACCCCACCGCCAGAATGAACACCAACAGCGACCCCGCCGCGATCCCCGGCAAGGTCTGCGGCAGATAGATCCGCCGGAACGTGGTCCAGCTTGTCGCCCCCAAACTCCGCGCCGCGCGGGCATAGCTGGGCGGGATGGTTTTCATCACCGAATAAAGCGGCAGCACCATGAACGGCAACAGGATATGCGTCATCACAATCACCGTGCCCGCCTGATTGTAGATCATCCGGATGCGGCCATCATCGCCCAGCACCCGCAGCCACACCAGAATATCGTTGACGATGCCCTGCTCCTGCAACAACGCGATCCACGAAGTGGTGCGCACCAGAAGCGAGGTCCAGAACGGCAACAGCACCAGTATCATCAACAGATTGGCCCGCGCCATTGGCAACACTGCCAGCAGATGCGCGATGGGAAAAGACAACAGCAGGCACAGCAGGGTGATCAATGCCGAAAGAACAAATGTCTTTACAAACAGATACTTGTATATCTGCCGGTTCTCATCCACCAGTTGCACCCCGCCCTCGGCGTTGCGCTCCATATCGGCGGCCACCAGATAGAAATCCGCCGTATAGGCGCTGGCCGACGCCCGCATCGCCGTCCACATCAACGGCTCGCCCCAGCGCGCATCCAGCGCCAGCAACACCTCCTTATAGGGCGGCTGCAAATCCACAGCATTCCGCGCCCCCGCCTTGAACAGCGATATCGCCCCCGACAAATTGTAATTCACCCGCGTGCCCGCTGATCCCGCCGTCTTGTTGGCCTGCATCTGCACCAGATCGCTGACCAACGCGGCATAGGCCGTCTCGTCGATCTCGGCCCCTTGCGGATGCCCGGCAAACCACGCCCCAAGGGACGGTGCCGCCGCAGAAAATCCGTCGTGATAAACCGACCGTTTCAGCATGGTGCCAATCGGCACCACAAAGGTCACCAGCACAAACGCCAGCAGCGGCAACACCAGCAGAAACGCCCGCCACTTGGCCCGCCGCTGTGCCCGCGCCAAAGCCGCCTTCAACGGGCGGCCATCGGATGTGGTCAATATGCCAGTCGTAAACATGCCTGCTGTCATGTCTGTCATCACGCGCCTTTGCCCTGGGAAATGGGCGGGGTTTCCCCCGCCCATTTCAGATCAGATCAGTTTGCCGCCAGCCAGGCATTGAACCGTTCGTTCAACTCGGCATCCTTGTCCACCCAGAAGGCCGACGAAGATTCAAGCGCGTTGGCAAGGTTCGCCGGTGCCGTCGGCAGGTTCGGCCCCATCACGGTCTTGCCATCCTTGAACAGGATTTCCGTGGCGTTGGCCGATTTGCGCGCCGGACCATAGCTGATCTGCATGGCTTGTGCCTGCAGACCTTCGGTCGAGGTGGCGAACTGGATGAACTGCATGGCCTCGTCCTTGTTGGGCGAACCCTTCGGCACCACATACATCTCGTTCTCATAGATCTGGCCATCCCAGACGATGGCAAACGGCTTGCCCTCGTTGACGGCGGCGTTGAAGATCCGGCCGTTATAGGCGGTGGTCATCACCACTTCACCGTCGGCAAGCAGCTGCGGCGGCTGCGCGCCCGCTTCCCACCAGACAACCTCGGATTTGATGCTGTCCAGCTTGGCGAAGGCGCGGTCGATGCCTTCGGGGGTGCCCATCATCGCATAGATATCCGCTGGCGCTACGCCATCCCCCATCAACGCGAACTCAAGCACGGCTTTGGCACCCTTCTTCAGGCCCCGCTTGCCGGGAAACTTGCCAAGGTCAAAGAAATCCGCCGCCGTAACAGGCACGGTGCCGGTCAGCTTGGTGGTGTCATAGGCATAGATGTTGGCCCAGATGTCGGTCGAGACACCGCACTCGGTCACGGCACCCGGCAAAAAGTCATCCGCCGCTGCCACCCCGTCGGCACCCGCCGGCAAGCTGGCGATATCAATCGGCTCCAGCAGGCCCTCGTCGCACAGACGGATCGCATCGGCATATTCCACCGAGGCCACGTCAATCGTCACATCGCCCGCCTCGACCATCGCCTTGATCGGGGTGGCCGGATTGTCGCTGTCCACCATGGTGGTGACAATGCCGGTCTTGGCGGCAAAAGGCTTCACATGCGCCTCGGTCTGCGCCTCGCCGTAGGCACCGCCCCAGGACATCACCGTCACATC
Organism: Paracoccaceae bacterium; assembly: GCA_031384695.1. GTDB lineage: Bacteria > Pseudomonadota > Alphaproteobacteria > Rhodobacterales > Rhodobacteraceae > JANNAV01. Next base: position 19,172 of record JANNAV010000302.1, on the reverse strand, counting down.
AGCCTGCGCGGCATAGCCCACCACGGTCAGGGCGGTTGAAAGGATAAGTAGTTTTCTCATACGATTAGCTCCCATTGTTGAACGTCTTCTCTTCTTGGCCGCAACCCGCGGCAGCCTCCCGGTTCGCCGCAACCCGCGGCAGCCCCGAAAGGGTTCAGGCAGGATCAAGCGCGCGCGCATCCGCGGGCGCCCATCCGATCTTGATCTTCTCGCCCGGCGCCAGCATCCGCTGCCCCAGCGTGTTGCGCGACTTGATCACGAAATCTTCCGCCCCCGCCACCCGCAGCCGCGTGCGGAACATATCGCCCATATAGATGAACTCAAGCACTTCCGCGTCAATGGTGTGGGCCCCCGCAGGCATCGCCTCGGGCTTGTATTCCACCCGCTCGGGCCGGATGGAAACCAGCGTCGGCTGCCCCACCGCAGTGACATTCACCGGCGTGGCATCAATCACCTCGCCGGTGGTCAGCCGCACCCTGCAGCGCCCCTCATCCATGCTCTCAACAACGCCGTGCAACTTGTTGTTTTCGCCTATAAAACCCGCAACAAAACTGTTCTCGGGCCGCTCGTACAAATCCGAAGGCGAGGCCAGTTGCTGGATCTTGCCATCGTTGAACACCGCCACCCGGTCGCTCATCGTCAGCGCCTCACCCTGATCATGCGTCACATAAACCACGGTGATACCAAGGCTTTCGTGCAAATGCTTGATCTCGAACTGCATATGCTCGCGCAACTGCTTGTCCAAAGCCCCCAAAGGCTCGTCCATCAGCACCAGCGCGGGGTCAAACACCAAAGCCCGCGCCAGCGCTATTCGCTGCTGCTGCCCGCCCGAAAGCTGCGACGGGCGGCGGTTGATGAAGGCGAACATCTGTACCATGTCCAGCGCCCGCTTCACTTTCGCCTCGCGTTCCGCCTTCTGCATGCCGCGCACTTCCAGCGGAAACGCCAGATTCTCGCCCACCGTCATATGCGGAAACAGGGCGTAGTTCTGAAAGACCATGCCGATGCCGCGCTTGTGTGGCGGCACCTGATTGATGTTGCGCCCGTCCAGCCTGATCTCGCCATGGGTGGCCGTCTCGAACCCTGCCAGCATCATCAGACACGTGGTCTTGCCCGATCCCGAAGGCCCCAGCATCGTCAGGAATTCACCCTTGGCAATCGACAGATTCAGGTCTTTGACAACCAGCGACACCCCGTCATAGCTTTTCTGCACATGTTCAAATGCCACGAACGCATCGTTCTTGCTGCTGGTCGCCACGCATATCTCCCCGTCGGCCCGGCAGTTTCCCTGCGCGTGGTCCAGATCAGACTTAAGCCATTGCCCGCGATCAATGCAAATGACTTGTTCTTATGCAGGGCATCACGGCTGCAATGCAGGTCAATCGGCGGTAAAACGCCGTACTCGCAGGCGGAAATGCCAATCCGAACGCAGGTTTGCAGGCGCATGTCCCACAGTCATCCGCCCCCCGCATCCACCCGAAACCCTGAATGCCGCAGCCCGCCGCCGCTGATTCCTTTCAGCACCCGCACGCATTGCATCCCGGTGCTGTCCGCAACCGGCCAGACCATGCCACGTGGCTGTAAGGGGGGGGGAACAGGAATGGTGCGGATGAAAGGACTCGAACCTTCACGGGAGTTACCCCACAGCGACCTCAACGCTGCGCGTCTACCAATTCCGCCACATCCGCACGCTTTGGTTTGGTGGCCGTGGTTTAGCCAAGCCCCGCACCAAAGGAAAGCAGATTTTTCGCACCCCGCCCGAAATCATCCCTCGCAAATCCGGGGGCCGATAAATTCAATCCCCGGCACCACCTCCCCTATGGTGCCGTCGCGGGCGCCACCGCCAATGGTGCGCTGATCACGGTTTCGGTCGCCATGGTGAACACCGGCAGTTTGGCCGCCGGAGCCGCCTCTGCCGCCGGAAGCGAAGCCGCAGGCAACGCAGGCGCTGGCAAGCCCGGCACAGGCAAGCCTGGCGCAGGCAAGCCCGGCGCTGGCAAGGTTGCGGCAAGCGGCTGCTTCGATGCCGCCCCGCCAACCCTATAGGCCGCAAGATGGATCAACTCGCCCCGGTCGCTCAGTCCGGGCGCAAACACCACCTGCCCCGCTTTCGCCGCCTCCAGCCCCACATCATACCAGCCCAGCGCCAGATCAGGCCGCGACGGCACCCCGAACCCCTGCCCCAGATGATGGCCGATCAATTCGGCATAGGCCTTTTCGCCCACCGCCGTCAGCAACAACGCCGAGCCGATGGCGATATCCATCGCATTGGTGGTATAGCCAACCCCAAGGCAAATCTTGGCCGTCCCCGCCAGTTGCGCAGGCGCCATTCCCGAGGCTTGCACAAAACTGTTCACCCCCCCCAGAACCTCGTCACGCGGGGCGATCGAAAGGGCGGCCACATAGGGCGCTAGCACCGGCCCGAACGCCTTGCACTGCTCGGCGATCTGCGCCGGGGTAAAGCCGCCGATGGACCCCGCCAACTCGTCGCCCTTGGCCATCGCATAGGTGCGCGCCAGACAGAACTGCTCGCCCAGGGCAAACACCGGGTCGGTCAGGGCCGCCACCGTCATGTAACCGCCATTGGTGTTGGTCACCAGACTGACCTGATTGCAATGCGAGGCAAGGGAAACGCTCGCCCCCTGTCCGGCCAGAAACGACGGCAACACCGGGGCCGCGGCCCCCGCCAGAACCGGAGCGGCCGCCGCAGGCACCGCAGGCACCGCAGGCGCCGCAGGCACCGCCGTCAGGACCGGCAAGGCAGGCACCGGGGCCGGGGCAGTGGCCCCCGCCGACACCGCAGGCAGCGCACCCGGAACCACAGCAGGCAGCCCCGCCATCTCGTCACGCTGCTTCAGCAGCAACCCGCGCACCCCCAAAGGATGCGTCGCAATCGTCTGCGCCACCAGCGCGCCCCCCGCCAGCCCGCGCTGATAGCCCGCCACCAGCAGGCTGCGCTCGAACTCGGTCAACTGCCCGGTCGGCGCATAGCCCAGCAGCAACTGATACTGCGAGATCGCTGCGCGCGATTTCGGCCCGATCGATCCGTCCGGCGTGCCCACCGGATATTCGAAATAGTTCAGCGCCGTCTGCACCTCGCGGTTGGCTTCGCGCGCGCTCGAAGTGGCCGTCGATCTGGTGCCCGAAGACGATTTGGTTTTCGTCCGGCTCTTGGTCGAGGTTTTGGTTTTCGCAGGTGCCGCGCGCTTCTTGTTCTGATCATTGGCGATGGCAGCACCGATCAGACCGCCAATCAGTCCCCCCACCAGCGCGTCACCCGCATCGGCATAAACCGCCTCGGGCGCGGTGAACGCCAGCGAGGACACCACGCAGGCGGTTGCAATCTGCTTCAGTTTCATCGCATCTCTCCGCAAAGTCGCATTTCCAAATGCGGTGATCATAGCACATCTTTGCGCGGCTTACAGGTAGGTTTTTCCACACCCCTGCCGCTTGCTGCCAGATGTGCCGCATGCAAAGGCGAACCCATGCTGGAATGGAGCCACCTGCCCGGACTGGCCCCCTACGTGGCCACCCTGCACGCCATGGAAGCCCGCGTCGCGGCCATCGCGGCGGGTGATGCGCCCGAGGCGGTCTGGCTGCTGGAACATCCCGCCCTTTATACTGCGGGCACCTCATCAAAGCCCGCCGATCTGGTCGATCCGGGCCGCTTTCCGGTGCATGTGGCGGGGCGCGGCGGGCAATACACTTATCATGGCCCGGGTCAGCGGGTGGCCTATGTGATGCTGAACCTGAACACCCGTGGCCGCGACGTGCGCCGGTTTGTCGGCGCGCTGGAAACCTGGGTGATCGCAACCCTCGCCGAATTCAACGTGCAAGGCGAACGCCGGGCGGGCCGCGTCGGTGTCTGGGTCAGCCGCCCCGACCGCCCGCCAAACCCCGATGGCACCCCGCATGAGGCCAAAATCGCCGCCATCGGCGTCAAACTCCGCCGCTGGGTGTCGTTCCACGGCATCTCGATCAACGTCGAGCCGGACCTCGGGCATTTTTCGGGCATCGTGCCCTGCGGCATCGCCGACCACGGTGTCACCAGCCTCGTCGATCTGGGCCTGCCCGTCAGCATGGCCGATCTCGATGCCGCCCTGATGCGCTGTTTCCCCAAAGCCTTCTCCGTTGACGCCATGAACGGCTAAGGCTGAGGCCAATTAACACAGCAACGCCGCCAAACCGCTGCTTTGAGCCAATTGCGGATTATTGATGTATTTCAATTGGATATCAGGGCGCGCCCGGATTTGTTATAGGGAAAATTTGCGATCAATGGCATGGAACAACATATTACCATGCCATTGTTTAAGCATCTTATTTTGGAAGTTTCACAGTCCAACTGGACAGCATTGCCGGATCGGCCTTGTTTGACATCCGCATATAGCCGCCAACCACATATACGTCCCGGCAGGCCGTCTTGCCTTCAATTTTCGTACAATAGGCATCGCCCTTCATGTTCCAAGGAACGTTGTCTTCTTTCCATGAACCGTCAGTTGACGCAGAACTCGTTGTTCCGTTGGAGTCGATGATCCAGCTCCAGCCTTGGCCCGACATCTTTTTGTCGACGACCATCGATTTGAACTGTCCCGAGGTAAGTTTGGTTGCACCAAGCGCGATAATTTCGGCGACGCTTGCCGCCTTTTCAATCTGCTTTGCGGTTACTTTCGCTTCAGAGATGTCCGATGTACCGATCAACAGTGTCGCGCCTAGAAGTCCTGCAGCCAATAATCTGGTTAAACCCATTTCAGCCTCCATAACTGATAAGCGACCTCCCGAATTGGAGTGTCGGTTTTTGCATCATGCGCCCTGTAAGAATTCAAATCAATAATGACATGAAACGCGGCGAGCCACTGAACGTTGCCCCCAAAGGTGGATATTTGAGCAAAGAAAAAAACGGGTGCGCCGCTAGCAAGGGTTGACCTCCCGCCATCATTCGGCCACCATCGAAGTATGAAAGAAGGCCCTGACATCGCACGCATTGCCGCCCTGATCGGTGATCCGGGGCGGGCCAACATGCTGACGGTTTTGATGGGAGGCCGGGCGCTGACCGCAACCGAGCTTGCGGCCGAGGCGGGTATCGCGGCACAAACCGCCAGCAGCCATCTGGCCAAGCTGGTGGAGGCGGGGTTGATTGCGGTCAGCAAGGCCGGGCGGCACAAGTATTTCACCCTGACAGACGGCGATGTGGCCGCAGCGCTCGAGGCGCTGATGGGTCTTGCCGCCCGGCAAGGCCATCTGCGGCGCACTCCCGGCCCGCGCGACCCCGGCCTGCGGCAGGCGCGGCAGTGTTACAACCATCTTGCGGGCGATATGGGCGTGCAGATGCTGGACAGCCTTTTGGCGCACGGGTTTTTGATCGGGGTGGGCGAAGACCTTGCCCCCTCCCCGGCAGGGGCGGAATTTTTCACCGGTTTTGGCATAGATCTGCCGGGGTTGGCGCGCAGCCGCCGGCCGCTATGCCGCAGCTGTCTGGATTGGAGTGCGCGGCGCGCGCATCTTGCGGGGTCGCTGGGGCAGGCTTTGCTGGAAACCATCTGCGCCAAAGGCTGGGCCCTGCGTGTCACGGACAGCCGCGCCGTGCGGTTCAGCCCGGCTGGCCTGGCAGCGTTTGCGGCAAGTTTTGGCGGTTCGGATGGCGGCAGTTTTCTGGCGCAAGCGTGATACCTCCGCCCTGCGGCAAGCAGCCCTGCGGCAAGCGGAACTGCCCGGCATACCGGCCCGGCCCGGCGCAGATATCGCGACCGCCTCTGCCACATTTTCCACCGATGCGGCAACCTGGCGGGCATCCGGCCACATTAACCGCGTTTTTATCCAACTGCGACAAAGTCAGACATTGCCGAGGCTGCCCCGCCCCACTAAGACCAATACAAACGCGCAAGGGCACCGTCCCGCGCGCATCCGAATGACCTAACAACGGGAGATGCCAATGGCCGACGCAGCCATCCATGGCCACGACACAGACCAGCGCGGCTTTTTCACCCGCTGGTTCATGTCCACCAACCACAAAGACATCGGCATCCTCTACCTGTTCAGCGGTGGTTTTGTCGGCCTGATCTCGGTGATCTTCACGCTCTACATGCGGATGGAGCTGATGAACCCCGGTGTGCAGTACATGTGCCTCGAAGGTGCGCGCTTTGTGGCCGATGCCGCCCGCGAATGTACGCCGAACGGCCATGTCTGGAACGTGATGGTCACGGCCCACGGCATCCTGATGATGTTCTTCGTGGTGATCCCCGCGCTCTTTGGCGGCTTCGGCAATTACTTCATGCCATTGCACATCGGCGCACCCGACATGGCCTTCCCACGGATGAACAACCTCAGCTTCTGGATGTTCATCGCGGGCACCTCGCTCGCTATCGCCTCGGTGTTCTCACCCGGCGGCAACGGCCAGATGGGGTCGGGCGTGGGCTGGGTGCTCTATCCGCCGCTGTCCACCGGCGAAGAGGGCTATTCGATGGACCTTGCGATTTTCGCGGTCCACCTTTCGGGCGCCTCGTCGATTCTGGGGGCGATCAACATGATCACCACCTTCCTCAACATGCGCACGCCGGGGATGACGCTGCACAAGGTGCCGCTGTTCGCCTGGTCGATCTTCGTCACCGCCTGGCTGATCCTGCTGGCGCTGCCGGTGCTGGCCGGGGCCATCACCATGCTGCTGACCGACCGCAACTTCGGCACCACCTTCTTTCAGCCCTCGGGCGGCGGTGATCCGATCCTTTATCAGCACATCCTGTGGTTCTTCGGTCATCCCGAGGTCTATATCATCATCATCCCGGCCTTCGGCATCATCAGCCACGTCATCGCCACCTTCGCCAAAAAGCCGATCTTCGGCTATCTGCCGATGGTCTATGCCATGGTTGCCATCGGCGTGCTGGGCTTTGTGGTTTGGGCGCACCACATGTACACCGTCGGCATGTCGCTGACCCAGCAAAGCTATTTCATGACCGCCACCATGGTCATTGCGGTGCCGACCGGCGTCAAGGTGTTCAGTTGGATCGCCACCATGTGGGGCGGCTCGATCGATTTCAAGACGCCAATGCTCTGGGCCTTCGGCTTTCTGTTCCTGTTCACCCTCGGCGGGGTGACCGGCATCGTGCTGGCCCAGGCCCCCATCGACCGCGCCTATCACGACACCTATTACGTCATCGCCCACTTCCACTATGTGATGTCGCTGGGGGCTGTGTTCGGCATCTTCGCGGGGGTCTACTTCTGGATCGGCAAGATGTCGGGGCGTGAGTATCCGGAATGGGCGGGCAAGCTGCACTTCTGGATGATGTTCATCGGTGCCAACATCACCTTCTTCCCGCAGCACTTCCTTGGCCGTCAGGGCATGCCGCGCCGCTACATCGACTATCCCGAGGCCTATGCCTTCTGGAACAAGATCTCGTCGATGGGGGCCTTCCTGTCCTTTGCCTCCTTCGTGTTCTTCCTCGGCATCGTGTTCTACACCCTGCGCTATGGCCGCAAGATCACCGTGAACAACTACTGGAACGAATACGCCGACACGCTGGAATGGACCCTGCCCTGCCCGCCGCCCGAACATACGTTCGAGCAGTTGCCAAAGCGCAAGGACTGGGATCACAGCCACGCGCATTAGAGCGCATTGCATCTGGTCCGGCGCCCAACATGACAACAGGCCCCGAACCGTTCGGGGCCTGTAGCATTCGCGCGGCAGGCAGCTTGACCGGTAAACTCCCGCTGTTTCTCGTGCCGGACCTGATCTCAATCAAACAAGCGGCCTTCGCCCCGGCGGCTGCACCTGCCTGATTTGCCCCCACATCAAGGATTGCCGACAATTCCCTGGCCAACGGCGTCCCGCCCCCGGTCTCCGAACGATATCGGCAAAGCGCCGGATGTCATCTTCAACCCCTGCGAAGCCAACACCGCTCGCCATCGCACTGCCAAACATCTCTGGCGCAGATAAAAACCCGCGCGCAGCACCAAGCCCACCTTCCGCCAGCTTGATCTCACTGCCACCCTCCTCTAACGTGCCGCCATCAGCCAGAAGTCACGCACCAACCCGCATTGCCTCACCCGTCACGGAGCGTCACCTTGGCCACCCTCACCACCCCGTCGCGCCGCCCGACCATCTCGGTGCTGATCCTGTTGCTTGCGGCCGCGGCCTTCATGCTGGCCACCGGCAACGCCACCTTCTTCGCCCGCGCCGCCACAGTCTTTGCCGGCAACCCGTTGGGCCTGACCGTGTTCAGCGCCATCGGCTTTTCCACCATCCTGTTCAGTCTGGCGCTGCTCTCTGTCCCCGGGCTCGAGAAACCGGTGGTGGCCGGGCTGCTGATCCTCACCGCGATCACCTCTTATTACCAAGACACTCTGGGTGCCACGATGGACCGTGACATGATCCAGAACACCTTCGATTCCGAGTGGACCCAAACCAAACACCTGATCAGTTCCGATCTGCTGAAACAGCTTTTTCTGACCGGGATTCTGCCCGCCCTGCTGGTGTTCTGGCCGCGCCTGCGCCGCCCGCGTGGCCTCTGGCGCAAACTGGCGCTGTGGGTTGGCACCACGATTGGCGCGTTCGTGCTGTTTCTGGCGCTGCTTTACTCCGATTTCCGCACCTATTCCGCTGTCATCCACGATCACCGCGATCTGCATTGGGCGCTGCAACCCGGCGCACCGCTGGCCGGCACCTTCAGCTATGCCAAAATGCGCCTGCGCGCGCGCAACGTGGTGCTGGCCCCCTACGGCACCGATGCCACCAAAGGCCCCCGCCTGCGCAAAGCCGGCAAACCCGTGGTCACCATCGTGATCGCAGGCGAAACCTCGCGCGCCGCAAGCTTCAGCCTGCAAGGCTACGCCCGCCCCACCAACCCCGAACTTGCCACCCGCCCGATCACTTACTTCACCAATGTCTCCAGTTGCGGCACCGCCACCGCCGTCTCGCTGCCTTGCATGTTTTCCGCTTTCACCCGCGACACCTATTCCTATCAGGGCGGAATATCGCAGGAAAACCTGATGGATGTGGTGATGCATGCGGGCATCAAGGTGCATTGGTTCGACAATGACGGCGGCCATCTTGGCGTGGCCGACCGGGTGCCCACCACCCTGCTTTACCAGATGGATGATCCGGAATCCTGCGCCAAAGGCGAATGCGAAGACAGCATCGCCTTCAAACCCCTGCGCAAGATGCTAGCCGAAACCACCGAGGATACCGTGATCATCCTGCACCAGATGGGCAGCCACGGCCCCGCCTATTACCTGCGCTACCCCCCCGATTTCGAACCCTTCGCCCCCGCCTGCCAATCGGCGGCCTTCGGCGATTGCACGCCGCAGGAAATCATCAACGCCTACGACAACACCATCGCCTATACCGATTTCTTTCTGGCCTCGGTGATTGACATGCTCGGCGCGCAAGATCACCTGATCACCTCGCTGATCTACGCCTCCGATCACGGCGAATCGCTGGGCGAGGGTGGCCTCTATCTGCATGGCGCCCCCTATTGGCTGGCGCCGTCCGAACAAACCCACATCCCGATGCTGACGTGGTTTTCGGAAAGCTACAAAACCGCCTTCGGGCTTGATCAGGCCTGTATCGACGCCAAAGCCGGTGATCCGCTAAGCCATGACAACTACTTCCACACCGTCCTTGGCATGGCCGGAATAGAAACCACGGTCCGCCAGCCTGCCCTCGACTTCACGGCAACCTGCCGGGCGCCCTGACGGGGGCGGCGGGCGCTTGACCGCTATTCTGCCTGCCCTTAGGGTCGCGGCCATGCAAGATGCCCTCGCTTCCGCCTACCACCACCGCGCCAAAACCGCCCGCCCCGGCACGGTCTTGTGCGGCACGGGCGTCACGCTCAAATGGTATGACCTTGAAGAGCCGGGCTTGCCGGTTTCGCCTGAGATCCGCGATCTGGCCCGCACCGCCACGATGCGCCTCGCCGCCACCCAACCCGCGCACCATGGCTTCGCCATCACCCACCGCTGCGGCATCAGCTTTCATTTCCTGCTGATCAACCTCTGGCTTGGCAACAACGAGCTTTGGCAGGCGGTGCACTACCTTGACACAGGGTTCAATGATTTCGCGCCCTTCCCCCCCGCCTACCCCGCCACAGGCGCCCCCCGCCCCACCTTTTGCGTCTGGGAACTGGGCATCGTCGCGCACGAAGCACTCGCCTGGCAACGCCTGCTTTTCTCGGCCCGCAGCCCCGCCGCCTTCAACCTCTGGCAAGCCGATACCTTCCACGGCCCCGTCTGAAACCAGGAACCAGTCTGACGCCACCCCCTTGCATCCCCGGCCGCCGCCTGTATAAAGCGCAATCCTTGTTGCATACCCATGAACCGGCGCAGCCTCTCGTGGACGGGCCGCAGCAAGGATTTGGCCCGTCCTATGAAATGCGCCTCAGAACAGATCGGAGCACACATGCCGCTTTACGAGCATGTCATGATCGCACGTCAGGATCTTTCCAACGTGCAGGCCGAGGCCCTTATCGAACACTTCTCCACAGTGGTTGCTGACAACGGCGGTAAGATCGTCGAGCACGAATACTGGGGCGTCAAGACGATGGCCTACAAGATCAACAAGAACCGCAAGGGCCACTATGCCCTGATGAAATCGGATGCCCCCTCGGCGGCGATTCAGGAAATGGAACGCCTGATGCGGCTGCACGATGATGTGATGCGCATTCTGACCATCAAAGTCGATGCCCATGTCGAGGGCCCCTCGGTCCAGATGCAGAAACGCGATGACCGCGAACGCGGCGATCGTCCCGAAGGCGGCTTTGGCGGTGAACGCCGCGAGCGGCCCTCGTTCGGTGACCGGCCCGACCGGGGTGGCGACCGTGGCGGTGACCGTGGCGGCTTCTCTGGCGCACCGCGTCGTTGATCAGATAGGAAAGGACCATCCAAATGGCGAACAAACCGTTTTTCCGCCGCCGCAAGGTCTGCCCCTTCTCGGGCGACAATGCACCGGCCATCGACTACAAAGACACCCGCACCCTGCAACGCTACATCTCCGAGCGTGGCAAGATCGTACCCTCCCGTATCACCGCAGTCTGTGCGAAAAAGCAGCGTGAACTGGCCACGGCCATCAAACGCGCCCGCTTCCTCGCCCTGCTGCCCTATGCCGTGAAATAAGGAGCAACCGACATGCAAGTCATCCTCCTTCAGCGCGTGGCCAAGCTTGGCCAGATGGGCGAAGTCGTCAACGTCAAGGACGGCTACGGCCGCAACTACCTCTTGCCGCAAGGCAAGGCTCTGCGCGCGAATGCCGCCAACGTCAAATCCTTCGAGCACCGCAAGGTGCAGCTGGAAACCACCAACCTCGAGTCGCGCCAGGAGGCCGAGGCCATCGGTGCCACCCTCGATGGTCAGGTGTTCGTGGTGATCCGCTCCGCCTCCGATTCGGGTGCGCTTTACGGCTCGGTCACCACCCGCGATGCGGCAGAAGCTGCCACCGAGGCCGGTTTCACCGTGCACCGTGGGCAGGTCGTGCTGGACCGTCCGATCAAGGAGCTGGGCATCCATTCGGTCTCGGTGGTGCTGCACCCCGAGGTCACCGCCAAGATCAGCATGAACGTCGCCCGCTCGGTGGAAGAAGCCGCCCTGCAAGCCTCGGGCAAGTCGATCCAGGCGCTGGCCGCCGAAGCCGAAGCCGAAGCCGAGTTCGAAATCGCCGAGTTGTTCAGCGACATGGGCGCAGCTCAGGACGGCGCGGACCTGACCCGCGACTGAGCTTGCCGGTTTGATGCAGATAAAATCCGCGCCGGGGCAACCCGGCGCGGTTTTCGCATGGCGGGCCGCACAAATCCGGCCGCCGCGCACAGTGTTCTTGACATATGCCACCGGGCCAAGTCTGCTGTTCCCACCAAATCCAATTTGACACCGCGCGAAAACCCCAAATCCTTAGGTCCGGCCGCAAATCCCGAACCCCACCCCATTCAAGGAACCCCCCATGCCCGTTTTTTCCGGCACCCCCAATCCAGACCCGCTTTCCGGCAGCGCATCCGACGATGAAATCTACGGGATGGCCGGCGATGACACCATCTATGGCCTGCAAGGCAATGACTCGGTCTTTGGCGGCGACGATCACGATTTCATCGACAGCGGCGCGGGCAACGACACGGTTTTTGGCGGTCAGGGCAATGACACCCTGATCGGCGAGTTGGACAATGACCGGCTCTATGGCGGCGGCGATGATGACAGGCTGCAATTGAACAGCGTGGTCTACGGTGGTGGCAGCCGCGGTTGGGGCGGCGATGGCGATGACCTGCTGCAGGCGTTCGACACTTCGGATGTCTGGGCCAATGGCGGCGATGGCACCGACACGCTGGGGCTTTACTGGCTGAACTCCACGCCGGGCGCAGGCGCCAATGTCGATATTTCTGCCGCCACCCCCTTTGCCATCTCGTCGCTTGGCAACCGGGTGCATATGACCAGCATCGAACAGCTGATATTCTACGGCGGCATGCGCGATGACACGGTGATTGGCGGCAGCCTGCAAGACCGCATCGACGTGGGCGGTGGCCTCAATCGGGTCGACGCGGGCGACGGCGATGACCACGTACTATATCAAAACGGCCAGGCCAACACCCTGACTGGCGGGCTTGGCGATGATACCCTGACGGTTCTCGGCGGCTCATCGCAGCTTTACTTCATCCGCTCCGACAGCGTTTTCAGCAACATCGACGATGGCAGCCTTTCGGCCATCTTCGGCTTTGAACATTACGACGTCTATGGCGGCACGCTGGGCGATATCGCGGGCCTCGGCGCCGGTGCCGACCGGGCCGAAGGCCGCGAAGGCGCTGACACCCTTTTTGGCAACGAAGGCAGTGACACGCTCTATGGCGGGCTTGGCGATGACAGTCTCGATGGCGGCCGCGACAACGACACCGTCGATGGCGGCGCAGGCATCGACCGGCTGCGCGGCTCGGCGGGCGATGACAAGGTCTATGGCCGCTCCGGTGCCGATACCCTGTTTGGCGGTGCGGGCGACGACAATCTGGTCGGCGGCAAGGCCAGCGATACCATGACCGGCGGTCTTGGCGCCGACAGGTTCATCTTCGTTCACAACGAAGACGGCTTCGATCTGATCACCGATTTCGAAACCGGCGTCGATAGCATCCGCTACTTCGCCGCCAACCTGCCCGGAGGGCCCGGCCCGGGCAGCGTCGATCCGTCGATCTTCTTGATCGGCACCCTGAACGGCACCGCGCCGCAGTTCGTGCTGCGCTATCATGCGGATGTCGACGAGACATGGCTGCACTGGGACAACGACGGCCCGCCCGCAGGCGATTACAGCCTGATGCGGTTTTCCGGCGATATCACGGTGGTCGCCGCCGATATCGTGCTGTTCTGACACCGCCTTTCGCGACACCACATGTCGGGGATGTCAAAGCCTGCCGCCACCCCTGGCGGCTAGGCTGCATCCATGCGCGCCACCAGCAACACCCTCGGCATCCTCTGCGTTCTGGCCGGTCTTGCCTTGTTTTCGGTGCAGGATCTGATCCTGAAACTGCTGTCGGGCAGCTACCCCCTGCATCAGGCGATGGTGTTCCGCAGCCTGACCGCCGCCCCGCTGATGCTGGCCATCGTCTGGCGTTACGACGGCGGCCCGCGCAGCCTGCTGACCCCGGGCTGGCCAAGGATGCTGGCACGCGGCTTGCTGAACTTCATCGCTTACGGCAGCTTCTACCTTGGCCTTGCCGCCCTGCCGCTGGCCACCACCGTCGCACTTTATTTCACCGCACCGCTGATGATCACCGTCTTGTCGGTGCTGGTGCTGCGCGAAACCGTCAGCCTGCCGCGCTGGATCGCGGTGCTGGCGGGGTTTGGCGGCGTGATCATCCTCGTGCGGCCCGGCGATGCGCTGTTTGACTGGGCGGCCCTGCTGCCGGTGGTCAGCGGCTTTGCCTACGGGCTGTCGATGATCTACGCCCGCACGCTGGGCCGCACCGAAACGGCGGCGGCGATGGCATTCTGGGGCAACCTTGCCTTCCTGGGCTTTGCCCTGGCGCTGTCGGTGATCTTCGGCTCGGGCCGCTTTGACGGCCAATCCCACGCCAGCCTTGTCTTCATGATGCGCGGCTGGGTCTGGCCTTCGGGCAATGACCTTGCGCTGATGTGCGGCTGCGGGGTGATCGCCGCCTTCGGGCTGACGCTGCTGACCCAAGGCTACCGCATCGCCAAATCCAGCACCGTGGCCCCGTTCGAATATTCGCTGCTGTTCTGGGGCCTGCTCTGGGGCTGGCTGATCTGGGGTGACTGGCCCGATACCATCGGCTGGCTTGGCATTTCGGTGATCATCGGCGCGGGCCTTTTCGTGCTGCACCGCGAAACCACCGAGGCCAAACTCAACCCGCACGGCGGCGCCTGAAATCTACCCCAACACCCCGAACCGCGCCCGCATCGCCTCGGCATGCGCCGCCAGTTTCGGCACCCGCGCCCATTGCCGCAGCAGCACCGCCCAGCGCAGGCCGACAAACACCACCTCGTCCCCCGCCACCGCCGCGCCAAACGCCTGCACCTCGCGCCGGTGCGCCTCTATGCGGGCCGTATCCACCGGTTTGCCCGAGGCCCAGACGCCCGGCTCGGCATAAAGATAAACCAGCACCGATCCGGTCGCCCGCTTTTCCGCCCGCGTCCGCAGCCCGTAGGCCTGCTTGATCAGTTGCACCGCATCGAGGCAGTCAAACGCCACCGCCCCCGAAACCAGATCGCGCTGCATCTGGGTATAGCGCCCCATCCGCTCGCCCCAGACCGGCCGGTCATAAACCTCGGCAAAACCGGTGTTCTTGGCAGGGCGGAACGGCTCATACCGCGTGCTCTCGATGCCGATCAGCGTGGTCTGCGTCGATATCCCCACATCCACGCGCGGATGCCGCCCGCCGCCCCAGGGGTAACGCATCTCGGCCTCCAGCGTCACCGCCAAAGGCTTGCCCGCAGGCACTCCCGGCAAAGGCGGCAATTCGCCCGGCCGCTCCAGAAACCAGCCAAACCCGTTCGCCACCAGCGCCGCCGAAGACTCCGGGCCGTCGAACTTGCCCGAGTTCACCTCATGCCCCGGCGCGCGCTTCAGGCAGGCAAGGATCACTTCTTCCGGCAGATCGGGCAGGAAAACCGGCATCGCGTCACCTCGCTGGGGGTTAAATGAAAAGGCCGCCCCCAAAGGGCGGCCCGATCGCTAATCGGATAACCCGATCACAACTCGTCAAGCGCCTCGATGGCCTTTTGCAGCGCTGCCTTGGTCACTTCGCGGTCCTTGACCTTGGCCGCCGCCACGATGTGATCCACAACCTTGTCCTCAAAGATCGGCGCGCGCAATTGCTGCTGCATCTGCGGGTTCTTCTGCACGAACTCAAAGTAAGCCCGCTCCTGCCCCGGATACTGCCGCGCCTGCGCCATCACCGCCTGGGTCATCTCGGCATCCGTCACCACCACCTCGGCCTTGCGGCCGATCTCCGCCAGCACCAGCCCAAGCCGCACCCGCCGCTCGGCCAGCACCTTGTGCTCTTCGGTGGTTTCAACCGAGCCGTGGTTGTGGTCATGCACTTCCGGGTTTTCCTCGTGCCACAACTGATGCGCAATCTGCGACGCCTCGGCATCCACCAGCGCGCTTGGCAGATCGAACTTCACCATGGCGTCCAACTGGTCCAGCAAAGACCGCTTCAGAACCGCGCGCGCGGCCCCCTTGTATTCCGTCTCCAGCCGCTCCGAAATCTGCCCTTTCAGGGCCACCAGATCTTCCGCACCAAACTTCTTGGCCAACGCGTCATCAATCTCGGCAGGCTTCGGCGCGCGCACCGCCTTCACGGTGCAGGCGAACACCGCCGCCTTGCCCGCCAGATGCGCCGCACCATAGCCTTCGGGGAAGCTTACATTCACCGTCACCTCGTCATCGGCCTTGTGGCCAACCAGCTGATCCTCAAACCCCGGAATGAACGAGTTCGAGCCCAGCACCAGCGGATAATCCTCGCCCGCCCCGCCCTCGAACGGCACCCCGTCAACCGAGCCCAGAAAGTTGATCACCACCTGATCGCCGGTCTTGGCCTTGGAGCCTTTCTTGCGGTCGTCAAAGCTTTGCGCCGTGCCCGCAAGATTGCTCAAGGCCTCGTCAACCGAGGCATCGTCGGCCTTCACGATCAAGCGGTCCAGCTTGATCTTGCCTGCGTCCAGTTCCGGGATCGGCGGCAATGCCTCGTAAGACATCTCCACCACCACGTCCTGACCCTCTTTCCACGCCTCGCCACCCTGCATCTTCACCTCGGGCTGCATCGCCGGCCGGTCGCCGCTGGCCTCGAAATGCGATTTCATCGCGCCGTCGATGGCGTCCTGCATCGCGTCGCCGATCAGGCGCTGACCATGCAGCTTTTTCAGCATCGCCATCGGCACCTTACCCTTGCGAAAGCCCTTGATCTCGATCGAAGGCTGCACCTCGACCAGCTTTTCATGCACCTTCGCGTCCAGCTCACCCGCCGACACCGTGATGGTGTAGCCGCGCTTCAAGCCGTCTTTCAGGGTTTCGGTAATCTGCATTTTGTCGTCCTTCTCATCCCAAGCCTGTGCGGCCAATCTGGTGCGGCCAATCTGGTGCGGGTAGAGGGATTTGAACCCCCACGCCTCTCGGCGCCAGAACCTAAATCTGGTGCGTCTGCCAGTTTCGCCATACCCGCAATTCAAACAAGGCACCGCTCCCCGGCCAGACGGCCCGACAGCCGCACCCGGCAAATTCCGCGCCCTTCTAACAAAGCCCCCGCCACTATGCGAGAGGAAAACGCAAACGCTCCGCGCAAAGCTGTTTCACTAAAATGCTCGCGCTTAACCAATCGTTCGGCTATCCTGCGGCAAAGATAAAAAACGACCCCGAGGCAGTCACATCGAAGGAACCTCCCAATGTCGCAAGCGACGCTTGGGCTCGTGCTGGCATATCAGCCCGATTGCACCACCCTCCCTACCCACGGCATCGCCGCGGGCGCGCCAGTCATGACGCTGGACGGATTGCTGCCCGTCGAATACCTCGCCCCCGGCGACCGTATCGTCACCCGCAATGGCGCGCGGCGTCTGGCGCGGATCGAGGTTACCCTGCTGCAACACGCCCGCGTGGTGGTGCTTGGCCCGGACAGCCTTGGCGCAGGCCGCCCCACAGCCCCCCTGACCGTCACCGCCGATCAGCCGGTGCTGATCCGTGATTGGCGCGCCCGCGCGCTTTACGCAAGCCGCACCGCCCTGATCCCCGCCGCCCGCCTTGCCGACGGCGCGTTCATCCGTGCCGAAACCCTGCCCGAGCTGCGCCTCTACACCCTCACCTTCGCCGAAGCCGAAGTGATCTATGCTGGCGGCGTCGAACTCGCTTGTCCGGTTCTTGCGCCCGCCTGATCAAACCCCCAAAGCCCGGAACACCTTCGGCAATTCCTCGGGCAAATCCTCGGCAATCAACCCCGGCCCAAAACTCCGCGCGCATTCCACATGCAACCAGGCCGCCGTCTCCGCCGCCTGCATTGGCGCGAAACCCCGCGCCAGCAGCCCGCAGATAAACCCCGCCAGCACATCCCCCGACCCCGCAGTAGCCAACCACGGCGCCGCCCGCTCATAAGCCGCCGAATTCACCGAACACCGCCCGTCCGGCCCCGCAATCACCGTATCCGCACCCTTAAACAGTACCACGCACCCCGCCCTTGCAGCCGCCTCGCGCGTCGCATCCACCTTGGAATACGCAGGCCCCCGCAACGCAGGCTCCGCCAACTTCGCCGCCAAATCCGGAAACAACCGCGCAAACTCGCCGCCATGCGGCGTCAACACACACCGCGCATGCAACATCGCAAACAACCCCGCATCCGCCGCCAAAGCCGTCAACCCATCCGCGTCCACCACCGTAGGTCGGGGCGTGCCCCGACTCTCCTCCCCCCCCGCCAAAACCGCCCGCAACATCGCCGCCGCCCGAGCAACCCCCAACCCCGGCCCCACACAAACCGCATTGATCCGCGCATCCCCCAGAACCTCCGCCAACGCCGCGCCATCCTCCACCACCCGCACCATCACCGCATCCAACCGCGCCGCATTCTCGATCAACGCCGCAGGCGGCACCCCCAACGTCACCAACCCCGCCCCGATCCTGAGCGCCCCCCGCGCCGCCATCCGCGCCGCCCCGCCTTGGCCAACACCACCGGACAGGATCAAGGCATGGCCGTGAGAGAACTTGTGATGTTCCTGACGCTTCCCGAAAAATGGATGGCGAAGGTCCGCGGCGGTGTTCCAATAGTCGAGCAGGGTAACGAATTTCTCATCTTCAAACGCCTGGTAGGACTCAAGTCCGATATTCACAACGTGCACCTTTGTCCTGTGAAGCTGCAAATGATGTGAAAGGCGGTGGCCAATCTTCTCGCTGTGGAAAGTCACGGTAAGCTTAGCCGGAAACGCGCCCAAGCGGCCCAGTTCTCGTCCGCTGTCGGCACAGAGACCGCTCGAGATTTCGATCGCGACACCGTACTCCTGAAATTCGGCGGACAACTCTACCTCAACTGCACAAAGTTCTTCGGGCAAAGGTCGCGTCAGCCCAATGCCAAACAATGCGTCAAAAAACACCGCGATTTCGTTTTCGTAGGGCCTGCTCTGGACTTCACTTATGTCCCGCACCTCCCCCATCCCCAACCACCGCTCATAATTCACCCGCGCATCCGGCGGCATCCGCTGCGGATCGCCGTAGAGGAACACCTCCACCTCCCACCCCCACTCCTTCAACAGCCGCGCCACCACGAACCCGTCGCCGCCATTGCCGCCCGGCCCGCACAGCACCACCGCGCGGTGGGAGGTCTTCGCCAACTCCGGCCACTCCTCGAAAACAGCCTCCACCACGCCCCGCCCGGCGCGCTCCATCAACTCCAGCCCGGTCACCGCACCCGAAGCAATCGCCGCAGCCTCAATCGCCCGCATCTGCGCGCCCGTCAGCAATTCCGTCATCCCAGAGCCCCTTTTCCCAAACCGCCCACCAACCGCGCAATCTGCCTAAAATTCAGGCACAACCGCCAAATTCCAGCGCCCACCCGCCCCAAGCACAGCCTCCCCAATTGTCGCCCCCGCCGCGAAGTGATCAGAACCGGGAAAGCCAACGGGGAGAGTCGGCCCATGAAGAAGATCGAGGCGATCATCAAGCCGTTCAAGCTCGATGAAGTCAAAGAGGCGCTGCAAGAGGCTGGCATCCAAGGCCTCTCCGT
>JANNAV010000274.1:0-14551 GCA_031384695.1 Paracoccaceae bacterium | reverse complement strand
CCACCGCAAGGCGCAAGGCAGCCTGACGCGCGCCGCGTTCCTGTCGTCGCGCAACGATGCTTTGGGCAATATCGCCATCATCGGCGCGGGGGCGGTGACGCTGATGCTGCCGTCGATCTGGCCCGACATCATCGTAGGCTTGGGCATCGCTCTGCTGAACCTTGATGCCGCGCATGACGTCTGGGTTGCCGCCCGCGCCGAACAATCCGCCCCCACCGCCTGATTGCGGCCTTGGTTGCGGGCGCGCGCAGTTCTTGCTTAGATCCTCGACTGTGTTAGGCTATTCAAATGCGTTCCGGTCAAGAATTGTTCTTCCACTTTGGGCGAGGTTATTGATATGGCACATTTTTTTAGGCCACCGGGTGAGTCTGGCGACGGTTACTTGGTCGATAGAAAGTTCGCTCCTGATTCCGTTGGCCTGCTTGACATCGCAGAAGGATCCACCAAGCGCATTGCGTTATGGGGTGGTTCTCAGCTTTGGGTAAAATCCAAGCACCCTGATGTCGTTCCAAATCCAATAATCGTTCGCCCACTGACCGGTGATGTGGTTATCGTTACGCTCGAAGGAAACAAGCCCGGTTCTGCAACAATTGAGACGGGAACGGGAAACAGCCGGTCCGTCTCCCTTGAAGTCCGAGTCAACGCCGCGCCAAAGGCAACTCTTATTCCAGAGGAGCTTGGCTCAAAGCCATTTCCAGTCGACTTCCTCCAGCAGGCTTCCGTCAATTTCTCGGTAGGTTTTGCCGAAGGGCTTGTGGCAAAAATCGATGGAAGTCTCGGCAAAGAACTTTCAGAAAAAATACTTGCCAGCAAACTTGATTTTTACATCGGCTATGTCACCGGCGTTCTGAAGGGTCTTCTCGGCGGCCTCGTATCCTTGCTCACGCTGCTCTACGACGTCGCAAAGATGGCCCAGTCCGTTTCGATGCCGGGCGTTATGGCATCCTTGGCAAGTGAGGCATATCTGGTCATGACAAGCAGCACGCATCGCGAGATGCGAAAACTGCAGATCGAGACCGCCCGAAAGCTGGCTGCTCTTTTTGCCGGCATCCTCAAGGAAATCAAGAATAGCCCGATGCTTTATGTATCGAAGTCCCGGTCATCCGGTGTGCTTCTTGGTTCCGAGCTTGCGATTTACATCAACGACAGTGCTCGCAAAAATTCTGCTTCGCAGCTCGGCGTTTTTTCGGGCGAGATTGTTGGCCGTGTTCTGTTCGAGATAATCTTTTTCATCGTCATGGCAATGGCTACCGGCGGTGCTGGTGAAGCGGCCCGAGGTGGGCTTGCCTTGGGTGAGGGTGCCGAGGGTGCCAAGACTTATGCAGGTCTTTTGAAAAAGCTGATGGAAGTTCTGGAGGAAATGCCTGCGATCAGAAAGTTGATTGCAGAATTGTTCGAAGCGAAGGGGCTTTCGGTGGGTACAAAAGCTGCTGAAGCGGTGGAGGCAAAGGAGGTTATGCGGGTCGCCAAGCAAGCTGCCAGCAGGGTTTCAATGAACGCTGGTGAGAAGGTGGCGGCATTGGAGAAAGTGTTTACTGAAATCAGCGCCGCAGATACGAGTTGGTCGTTCAGAAGAGGACCTGCAGTGGGATGCAAGGCGCTGTTTTCAGGCGAGGCGCAACCATTCGGTTTGTTGGTCGACAATCAGGGCGTAGTTTGGGAAACTAAAAATTTCCGTGAAGCAGGGACGTTCGATCGTGTGGAAGGGGTTTTCCAATATGTGCCCGATTTCGCAAAATGGGCCAGAGTACCCTGATGAGCATCAGCCCGGGAAACGCTTGACCGGAGCGGTTGAAAGACCGGTCCGGCGGCCCGACGCAAGCCATGGTTGCAGGCCTGCGCCGATGTGCTAAACATCAGCCTACCCAACGGCAAGGCAGGGCATGGACCATTTCCTCTACCGAAACAGCACCCTGCACGCCGAAGATGTGCCGGTGGCCGAGATCGCCCGCGCCGTCGGCACGCCGTTTTACTGCTATTCCACTGCCACCCTCAGCCGCCATTATCATCTTTTCACCGAGGCGCTGTCGCCCCTGCCGCATCTCGTGTGCTTTTCGATCAAATCGCTGTCGAATGTCGCCGTGCTGAAAACCCTCGGCGATCTCGGCGCGGGCATGGATGTGGTTTCCGCCGGGGAATATCTGCGCGCCCGCGCCGCAGGCGTCCCCGGCAGCCGCATCGTGTTCTCGGGCGTTGGCAAGACCCGCGCCGAGATGCGCCTCGCCCTGACCCACGGCGTGCGCCAGTTCAACGTCGAATCCGAACCCGAACTGCGCGCTCTGTCCGAGGTGGCCACCGCGATGGGCACCACCGCACCCATCACCATCCGCGTCAACCCCGATGTCGATGCCAAAACCCATGAGAAAATCGCCACCGGCAAAAAGGAAAACAAGTTCGGTATCCCAATCGCCCGCGCGTCCGAAGTTTACGCCGAAGCAGCAACCCTGCTCGGCCTGCAGGTGGTCGGCATCGACGTGCATATCGGCTCGCAACTGACGGATCTTGAACCTTTCGAGCAGGCCTATCTGAAGGTGGCCGAGCTGACCCATCGGTTGCGCAGCGAGGGCCACACCATCAGCCGCCTTGATCTTGGCGGCGGCCTCGGCATCCCTTACGAACGCTCCAATCAAGCCCCGCCGCTGCCGGTTGATTACGGCGCGCTGATCAAACGCACCGTCGGCCACCTCGGCTGCGAGATCGAGATAGAGCCGGGCCGCCTGATTTCCGGCAATTCCGGCATCCTGGTGGCCGCTGTGATCTATGTGAAATCCGGCGAGGACCGCGACTTTCTGATCCTTGATGCGGCGATGAATGATCTGGTGCGCCCCTCGATGTACGGGGCCTACCACGATATCGTGCCCATCACCCAAAGCCCCCCCGGCGTTGCCTCACACCCCTATGACGTGGTGGGCCCGGTCTGCGAGACCGGCGATACCTTTGCCAAGGCCCGCGCCCTTGCGCCGCTTGTGGCGGGCGATCTGGTGGCGTTCCGCTCGGCGGGGGCATATGGTGCGGTGATGGCGTCGGAATACAACACCCGCCCCCTGATCCCCGAAGTGCTGGTGCATGGCGATCAATTCGCCGTCATCCGCGCGCGACCAAGCTTTGACGAAATCCTTTCCCGCGATACATTACCAGCATGGCTATGAGCGCCGCCGCTATCTGGCAGAGGGCATGAAACCACCGCAACCCGACCCCACGCTGCAAAAGATCGCAATGCCCCTGCGCCTGACGGCTCTGGGGCTTTGGGCCGAGCGGCTGGTGCGTGCGTTCTGGCCCCTGTGGTCGCTTGCCATCGCAGCCCTCGCCGCCCTGTCTTTCGGCCTGCAAGACCGCCTGACGCTGGAGGCGCTGTGGTTTGCCACCATCTCGATTGGCTTCGGGTTGATCTGGGCGCTGTATCACGCCTGGCACAGCTTTCGCCGCCCCACCCGTGACGAGGCCCTGCACAGGCTGGATGCGCCGCTGCCGGGCCAGCCCATCGCGGCCCTGCGCGACACCCAGGCCATTGGCCTTGCCGATCCGGCCAGCAAAGCCGTCTGGGCCGCCCACCGCGCCCGCATGGCCGCGCGTGCGGCGGGTGCCCGCGCGGTGGCCCCCAACCTGCGCCTTGCCAGCCGCGACCCTTATGCGCTGCGTTATGTGGCGCTGACAGCCCTGTGCATGGCGCTGCTGTTCGGCTCGCTCTGGCGGGTCACTTCGTTGCAGGGTCTGGCGCCGGGCGGGGCGGTTGCGGCCACCGGCCCTGCGTGGGAAGGCTGGGCCCAGCCGCCCGCCTATACCGGCAAGCCCGCGCTCTACCTGAACGATCAGACCGCCGGGGCGCTGACCCTGCCCACCGGCACCCGCATCCAACTGCGGCTTTACGGCGATCCCGGCGCGCTTATTCTGGCCGAAACCGTGTCCGGCTCCACCGCCCCCGCCCCGGCCTCTGCCCCGCAACAGGATTTTGTGGTGACGCAGTCCGGCACCCTTGCCGTTGAGGGTGATGGTGGCCGCAAATGGCAGATCACCGCCACCCCCGACACCCCCCCCAGCATCGCCGCCACCGGCAAAATCGGGCGCGAGGCCGATGGCCGCTTCAAACAGCCCTTCACTGCCAAGGATGATTACGGCATCACCAAAGGCGAGGTGACCATCGCCCTTGATCTTGCCGCCGTGGACCGCCGCTTTGGCCTGAAAGCCGATCCCGAACCCGCACCCGCCGTGGTGCTCGACCTGCCGCTGCCCGTCACGGGTTCGCGCGCCGGGTTCAACGAAACCCTGATCGACGATCTCTCGCAGCATATCTTCGCCAACCTGCCCGTCACCCTGACCTTCGCCGCCACCGATGCCTCGGGCCAGACCGGCGTAAGCGAACCCCTGCACCTGACCCTGCCCGGCCGCCGGTTTTTCGATCCTTTCGCTGCCGCCCTGATCGAGATGCGCCGCGATCTCATGTGGAACCGCAGCAATGCCATTGAGGCCACCCGCATCCTCAAGGCCGTCACCAACCGCCCCGAAGGCTTCATCCGCAACGAACGTGCTTACCTCCGGCTGCGAGTGGCCCTGAAACGGCTGGACAGCAATTCCACCGCCCTGCCCACCGGCCTGCGCGACGAGTTGTCCGAAGAGCTATGGCAGATTGCCTTGCTGGTGGAAGAGGGCGATCTCGCCTCGGCCGAGGCGCGTCTGCGCCGTGCGCAAGACCGCCTTGACGAAGCCATCCGCAACGGTGCCTCGCCCGAAGAAATTCAGGAACTGATGGACGAAATGCGCGACGCCTTCGACAATTACACCGAGGAACTGGCCGAAGAACAACAGCGCAACCCCGATCAGCAATCCTCGGAAAACCAGCCCGGCATCGAGATGTCGCAAGACCAGATGCAGGAAATGCTCGACAAGCTGCAAAAGCTGATGGACGAGGGCAAAACCGCCGAAGCCGCTGAACTGATGCAGCAATTGCGCCAGTTCATGGAGAATATGCAGGTCACCCAAGGCGAGGGGGCGGGCAAGGGCAAGGGCAAAGGCCAGAAATCCATGCAGCAGCTGGGCGAGACTTTGCGCGATCAGCAGGGCCTGTCTGACGACAGTTTCCGCGACATGCAGGACGGCCAGCAAGGCGAGGGTGGCCAGCCGAAACCCGGCGAGGACGGGAAAAGTCTGGCTCAGCGCCAGCAGGAATTGCGCGACAACCTGAACCGGCTGGGCGACAGCGGCGATCTGCCCGGCGAAGGCTCAAAGCCCGGTGAAGACGGCAAACGGCAGTTGGACCGCGCCGGCCGTGCCATGCAAGACGCCGAACGCGCGCTGCGCGACGGCGATCTGCCCGGCGCGCTCGACCGGCAGGCCGAAGCAATGGAGGCCCTGCGCGACGGCATCCGCAATTTCGGCGAGGCGCTGGCCGAGGAGAACCAGCGGCAGGGTCAGGCGCAGGAGGGCGAGGCTTTCGGGCGCGATGATCCGAACAGCAACCGCGATCCTCTGGGCCGAGATACCGGCGAGAACGCCCGCATCGGTTCCGACCGCAACCTGTTGCAAGGCAAGGATGTCTACCGCCGCGCCGAAGACCTGCTGCGCGAAATCCGCCGCCGCTCGGGCGAGCAATCGCGCCCGGAAAACGAACGCAACTACCTGAAGCGGCTGCTGGATTTGTTTTGAGGCGGGACAAGCCTTGACGGAAACGCTCTCTTCGCCTTCTGTTTCTTGACTGATTTGCCCAACCCTCAGGATTGCGGGCCATCCCCCGCCTCAGGCACTGCCACCCGCAAGGCCGCGCAAAAAGCCGATCACCGACCGCATCACCCCGTCAAGGCCGACCCGCCCCGCGTCCACCGCCGCCACATAGGCCTGCATCGCCCCGGCCGTCGCAGGCATCTGGGCCGCAATCCTCGGCGCCAGCACATAGGCCGCCATCCCGATCGCCGCCACCATCACGATCAGCACGAACCCGTTGCGAAACCCCGCCTGCCTTGTGCGTGGCATGGCCATCGTCGCACTCACCGCCGCCGCCGCACCGCCGCGCGACTCCGAACTTGCGCGCAAGGTCGAATTGATCGCGTCGATTTCGGGCAGCATCTCGCGCCGGGTCTGCGGCTTGCCCGCCCCCCGCGCCACATCGAGGCCCTTCAGCCGGGCAATCCGTGCGGCGGTTGCCTCTTCCGCAGCCGACCCCGCCTGCAACCCCATTTCAACCTGCGTCTCGATGCCTTCGGATTGCCGCGCGCTCACCTCGCGTTCGGCCTCTTCGCGCAGCACCGCCAGCACGGTTTCATCCAAAGACCGCCCCACCGGCGCCAACTCGGGTGCCGCCTCGGCAGGGGGCGCATCAAACAGCGCCTCTTCGGCGGCAATTTCGGCCTCCACCGCAGGCGACATCTGAAACCACGCATGGCCACAGTTCGAGCATTGCACATCCCGCCCGGTATCGGGGATAACCGAGCCGTCCACCTCGTATTCGGCATCACAATTCGGGCAGATCAGACGCATCACCAACCATCCATCGTCGCTTGCAACAGCTACTCCGTTAACGTTGTAGCAACGATGCCGGGGTTCTCCAAGCCTTTGTCGCCATTCTTGCAGCCAACCGATTGAATCCCGCGCCCGCATCGGCAATGCTGCAACGGCAAAGGCCCAGCTTCAACAGCCTGCCCTCAAAAGCCCACCCTCAAAGGATACCGCCCGGTGATCGCATTCGAAAACGTCGCATACAGCTACGGCGGGGGCGAATTGCTGTCCGATATCTCGCTGCGGCTGGCCCCCGGCTCGTTCCACTTCCTCACCGGGCCGTCAGGGGCGGGCAAATCCACCTTTCTGAAACTGTGCTACGCGCAACTGCTGCCCACCTCGGGGCGGATCACCCTGTTTGACCGCGAGGTGCGCAGTCTGGCGCGCGACGATGTGGCCCTTGCCCGCAGGCGCATCGGCGTGGTGCATCAGGACTGCCGGTTTCTCGATCATCTGCCGCTGGCGGCCAACGTGGCGCTGCCGCTTGCGGTGGCGGGGCGCGCGGGCGAAACCCGCGATCTGGCCGATCTGCTCACCTGGGTCGGGCTTGATAGGCTGGCCGATGCCCTGCCGCCATCGCTCTCGGGCGGCGAGCGTCAGCGCGCGGCCCAGGCCCGCGCCCTGATCATGGGCCCCGATGTGATACAGGCGGACGAGCCCACCGGCAACCACGATTGGGAAATGTCGTTGCGGCTGCTGACCTTGCTGGTGGAGTTGAACAAGATGGGCAAGACCATCCTGATCGCCACCCATGATCTGAACCTGATCCGGCAGGCCAAATCGCAACTGGCGGCGCGCGTGTTGCGGATATCGAAACACCGGATTCAACTGGCGGGGGCAGACCTGTGATCAACCCGCTTTTGTTGCTGGCAACCGATCGTCAGGCCGACCGCGTGGTGCCGCCGTCGGGGATTGCCGCCCAACTGACCGGCTTTACCGCCGCCGCCATGGCGTTCCTTGCGGTGTTCGCGCTGGCGCTGTCGCTGGCCTCGGGGCGGCTGGCACAGCGCTGGTCGGACGCGCTGGAACGCACCGCCACCGTGCGCCTTTCCGCCCCGCCGGATCAGATGGCGTTGCAAACCGCCGCCGTGCTGGAAACCCTGACCACCACGCCCGGAATCGCCTCGGCCCGCGCGCTGACCGATGACGAACAGCGCGCGCTCTTGGAGCCGTGGTTCGGCCCCGATCTACCGCTGGATGCCCTGCCGCTGCCGCGCCTGATCGAGCTTGCCGAGGCGCCCGAAGGCTATGACGCCACCGGCCTGCGCGCCCGCCTCGCGGCCGAGGCGCCGGGGGCTGTGCTGGATGATCACACCCGCTGGCGCCGCCCGCTGGCCGTCGCCGCCGCCCGCCTGCGCCTGCTGGGCTTTCTTGCCATTGGCCTGATCACCGCCACCATGGCCGCGATGATCACCCTTGCCGCGATGTCATCCCTCGCCGCCAACGCGCAGGTGATCGAGGTGCTGCGGCTGGTCGGCGCGCGCGACAGCTATATCGCCCGCGCCTTCGTGCGCCGCTTTACCCTGCGCGCCACTGCGGGGGCCACCGCAGGCACCGTGCTGGGCATGATTGCCGTGGCCCTGCTGCCGGGGGCCGAGGCGGCAGGCGGCTTTCTGACCGGCCTTGGCTTTCAGGGCACCGGCTGGCTGCTGCCCCTCACCCTGCCGCCCCTCGCCGGTCTGGTCGCGTTCATAGCCACCCGCACCGCCGCCTTCCGCAAACTGAAAGAGCTGACCTGATGCGCTATGCCCTGCAATGGCTGCTGTCGCTGATCTTCGTGATCCAGATGTATGTGGCGATCATCCTGATCATGCTGGTCTACACGCCCATCGCCCTGCTTGACCGCAGCGCCTCGCTGCGCTGGATAAAGCTGTATGGCCGCTGGGTGCGCTACAGCGCGCGGGTGATCGTGGGCCTGCACACCGAAGTGCGCGGGCAGGTGCCGCAAGGCGGCGTGCTGATCGCCTCCAAACACCAGTCGATGCTGGATTCCGTGGTGCTGGTTTCCGTGCTGGCCGCCCCACGCTTCATCATGAAAAAGCAACTTTCCTATATTCCTGTCGCGGGCTGGCACGGGCTGCGCGCCGGTTTCGTGCCGGTGGATCGGGGCAAGCGGGGGGCCGCTATCACCAAGATGCTGGCGAATGTCAGTGCAGGCGGCGCCAGCCCCGGCCAGATCATCATCTACCCGCAAGGCACCCGCACCGCACCCGGCGCGCATCTGCCCTACAAGAAAGGCACCGCCGCCCTTTACGGCCAGTTGGCCCAACCCTGCATCCCCGTCGCCACCAACGTAGGCCTGTTCTGGCCGCGTCATGGCATCTACCGCAAACCCGGCACCTGCGTGGTCGAATTTCTGCCCGCCATCCCGCCCGGCCTTGCCAATGATGTCTTCATGGCGCGGCTTGAGGCCGAGGTGGAAACCGCCTCCAACCGCCTGATGGCCGAGGAAGGATTCACATGAGCACCGCGCCCGCCACCATCGAACACATCCTCGATACCCTGCTGCCCCTGCCCCTCACCGCCAAAAAGATGTTCGGCGAATACGCACTTTATGTGAGCGGCATCGTGGTGGCCTTTGTCTGCGACGACACGCTGTTCATCAAACCCACCCCTTCGGCGCTGGCCCTGCTGTCAGATGCCCCACGCGGTCCGGCCTATCCGGGCAGCAAAGACTATATCATAGGCTCCGAGGCGCTGGATGATCCCGAACTCTGCATCCGCGCCCTGCGCGCCGTGGCGTCTGATGCCCCGCCGCCTAAGCCCAAAAAGCCGCCAAAACCCAAGAAACCAAAGGTGAAATGATGGACTGGATCACCGATCTGGATGCCCTGCACGCCCATTACGGCACGCCCAAAGCCCCCGCCATCGCCAAAGTGTCGAACCACCTGACCCCCGCCTACAGCGCCTTTCTTGCAAGATCGCGGTTCTGCATCCTGTCCACCGTCGGCCCCGAAGGCACCGATGGCAGCCCGCGCGGCGACGAAGGCCCGGTGGTGACGGTGCTGAACCCCGAGACCCTGTTGATGCCCGACTGGAAAGGCAACGAGCGGATCGACAGCCTGCGCAACATCCTGCGCGATGGCCGGGTGTCGCTGATCTTTCTGATCGCAGGCTCCACCACCGCAATCCGCGTCAACGGCACCGCCCGGCTGACCGCCGATGATGCCCTGCGCGCCCGGTTTGGCCGCGACGGCATCAGGCCGCGCACCGTGATGGTGATCGCCATTGCCGAGGTCTATTCGCAATGCGCCCGCGCGCTGCAACGCTCGGCACTCTGGACATCGGGCGACCGCTCGGCACATCTGCCCACGCCGGGCCAGATGCTGCAAGACGCCAGCGCAGGCGGTATCGACGGCGCGGCCTATGACAGCGAACGCGCCACCCGCGCGCATCTGGGCTGGTGGTAGGCCGATGACGGCATAAACCGTGACGCAACACCGGCTTTGCCTGCCAGCGGCTGCCGGGGCCTCGCGCATCTGCACCTGCGCCAAAAAGCCGGGGCCTCGCGCCCCCGCACTTGCGCCAAAAAGCGGGGGCCTCGCGCCCCCGCACTTGCGCCAAAAAGCGGGGGTTTCACACCCCCGCACCCCCGTGGGATATTTAGGCAGTAAAGAAGCGGGGAGGGGCAGGCAGTTTTAATCGAATTGTCTGGAACAAGTGCAGAATATTACCGCCAAAGCCAATTCCCCAGCCGCCTGCCTGTCCAGCTTTACCCCAGATCAAACCGCCGGTTGATCCGGTCCACCGGGCGACCATCGGCCAGGGGGATGCCCGCATCCAGCCGGTAATCGCGGAACCCCATCCGGGAATAATAGGCCAGCCCCGGCGCGTTATCGGCCCGGATGGTGGCGTTGATCACCTGATACCCCAATGCTGTGGCCCGCGCGCGGGTGGCGGCGAACAGCGCCGCCCCCACCCCACGCACCGGGTTCTCGCGGCGCGTGAACGTGCCGATATCCACCCAACCCTCTGGCAAAGGATAGAAATTGCTCAACTGCTGAAAACCCAGCCGTTCCTCGCCCGCCACCGCCACCTGACAAGCCCGCACATAGCGCCCGCTGATGAACCAGTCATCAAACTGCGGCACGCTCAACTGGTCTTGCAGCGCCGTCGTGCCGCCCGCGCGGATGATCGCATTCAAAACCGCGCACAGGCCCGCCGCATCATCACGCCGCGCATCGCGAACCGCAAAACCGCTCACGCCGCCAGCCCCTTCGCCCCCATATCCAGAAACTTCTGCCGCCGGTCGCGGATCAGCGCCTCGGGCTTCTTGCCCACCAACTCTTTCAGCATGGTCTCAATCGCCTTGCCCACCGCCTCGATGGTCTCTTTCCGGCCCCGCTGCGCGCCACCCAACGGCTCTTTGACGATCCGCTCGATCACCCCCAGCTTTTGCAAATCCTGCGCCGTCAGCCGCAACGCCTCCGCCGCCTCGCGCATCTTCTCGGCATCCTTCCACAGGATGCTGGCGCAGCCCTCGGGGCTGATCACCGAGTAAACCGAATGCTCCAGCATGGCGATCCGGTTGGCCGTCGCGAAGGCCACCGCCCCGCCCGAGCCGCCCTCGCCGATGATCACCGAAATCAGCGGCACCCCGATTTCAAGGCACTTCTGGGTGGACCGCGCAATCGCCTCGGCCTGCCCCCGCTCTTCCGCACCTTTGCCCGGATAGGCGCCGGGGGTATCCACCAGCGTGATCACCGGCAGGCGGAACCGGTCCGCCAGATCCATCAGCCGCACTGCCTTGCGGTAGCCCTCGGGCCGCGCCATGCCGAAATTGCGCTCGATCCGGCTTTTGGTGTCATTGCCCTTCTCATGGCCGATCACCACCACCGGCGTATCGTTGAACCGTGCAAGACCGCCCATCACCGCATGGTCATCGGCAAAGCCGCGATCCCCTGCCAGCGCGGTAAACTCGCTGAACAACGCCTCAATGTAATCCTTGGCATGCGGACGGTCGGGGTGGCGCGCTACCTGACATTTCCGCCAGGGCGTCAGATCCTTATACAACTCGCGCAGCAGCACCTCGGCCTTGCGGTCCAACGCCTCGGCCTCCCTGGTCATATCGGTGCCCGAAGCACCCCGGCTGATCGCCCGCATCTCTTCTGCCTTGCCTTCAATCTCGGACAACGGCTTTTCGAATTCCAGATAATTCATGCGCAGGCTCCACATCAGGATGGCTTCCTATATGGCCTTGGCTATTCCAAGATGCAACTGAGCAAGATTTGTGCGGCCCCCCCATGGCATGCCGGTGCCAACAAACCGACAGGACAGATGATGCCAAACGCTTATGAAGAACGTCTGGTGCGGGTGCTGGATCATATCCACGACCACCCGGCGGGTGATCTTTCGCTGGACGCACTGGCGGATGTTGCCGCCTTCAGCCGCTTTCACTGGCACCGGGTGTTTCGCGCCATGACCGGCGAGACAACGGCGCAGGCGGTGCGCCGGGTGCGGCTGCACCGCGCCTCGATAGCCCTCGTGCAAACCGCGCAGCCGTTTGCCAGGATTGCCCGCGATGTCGGCTATCCGAATGCCGCCAGTTTCACCCGCGCCTTCACCGATCACTACGCCGCCACCCCTGCGGCCTTTCGCAACCGGGGCGAATTGCGCCCCTTTTCCCGCCGCTCCATCCCAAGGATCACCGCCATGCACCCCATAGATATCCGCGATGAGCCCGCCCGCCGTCTGGCCTCCATGCCGCACAAGGGGCTCTATCATGAAATCGGCCGCGCGTTCGAGCGGCTGTCAGCCACCATGGCGGCGCGCGGCCTGTTTGCCCATGCGGGCGATATGGTCGGGGTGTTTTACGATGATCCCTCGGCCGTTGCCCCCGCCGATCTGCGCAGCCATGCGGGGTTTGAGATTGTGGGCGATGCCGGGATCGCGGCACCCATCGAAACCGTTCACCTTTCCGCAGCCCGCAACGCTGTGCTCACCTGCAAAGGCCCCTATGCCGGCCTGCCTGCCGCCTATGATCAGCTTTACAGCGTCTGGCTGCCCGCGTCGGGCGAAGAGCCCGCAGATGCCCCCGCATTTGAAGTCTACAAGAACAGCCCGATGAACACCGCCCCCGATGATCTGATCACCGAATTGCATCTGCCACTGGCAGCGCGATGAGTTCGGCCAGCCCCCCACCCGCGCCAGACTTGCAGGCCGCCTTCAACGCCTTCCCCGAACCGGCGCGCGCCGGGCTGATGCAGTTGCGCGCGCTGATCTTCACCCGCGCCGCCAAACTGCCCCAAATCGGCCCCCTCACCGAAGCGTTGCGCTGGGGCCAGCCCGCCTACCTCACCCTCAAAACCGGCGCCGCTTGCAGCCTGCGCATCGGCCCGCCGCCGAAATCCCACGATCAAATCGGCTTCGCCCTCTACGTCCATTGCCGCACCGACCTGATCGAAACCTTCCTGGCAGGCCCCGGCCATGGTCAGCGCACCATAGGCAGCCGCGCCGTCCTGTTCGCCACCCCGCAAGACATCGCCCCCCATCCCCTCGCCATGCTGATAGACCGCGCCCTCACCTGGCACGCCCCCAACCAGCACGCCCCCAACCAGCCCGTGCCCAACCAGCCCGTCCCCAACCAGCCCGTTCCCAACCAGCCCGTGCCCTGATTCTTCCCTGCCCAAATATCCTCGGGGGAGAAGGCCAAAGCCGTAAGGCGTCGGCCTTAGGGGGGCGGACAGCCCCCCCTCTTTCTGGTCTGCCCGCCCGCCCCTCAGCCGGCGATCAAAGCCGCCTGCTTGACGATAACTTCCGCCTGCTTGATCGAGGCGATATCCACCAGCCGCCCCTTGTAAACCGTCGCCCCCTCGCCCCGCGCCACAGCCCCGGCCATCGCGGCCAATATCTCGCGCGCCTCCGCCACCGCCGCCTCTGATGGCGTGAACACCTCGTTGCACAGCGCAATCTGCTTGGGATGGATGGCCCATTTCCCCACCATCCCCAAAGTGGCCGACCGCCGCGCCTGCGCCAGAAACCCCTCGTCATCCGAGAAATCACCAAACGGTCCATCGACAGGCAACACCCCATGCGTCCGGCACGCCGCCACAATCGCCGCCTGCGCCCAGTGCCAGGGGTCCGACCAGTGCCGCACCCCGGCGCGCTCCACGTAATAATTCTCCTGCGTCCCGCCGATCCCGGTGGTCTGCATCCCCATGCTGGCCGCGAAATCCGCCGCCCCCAGGCTCATCGCCTGCAACCGCGGACTGGCCGCCGCGATCTCCTCCACATGCGCAATCCCCGCCGCACTTTCGATGATCACCTCAAAACTGACCGGCCGCGCCCGCCCCATCGCGCGTTCCACCGCCGTCACCAGCGCATCCACCGCATAGATATCCGCCGCACAGCCCACCTTGGGGATCATGATCTGGTCCAGCCGGTCGCCCGCCTGCTCCAAAAGGTCCACCACATCGCGGTACCAATACGGCGTATCAAGCCCGTTGATCCGCACCGACAACAGCTTGCCGCCCCACTCCACCTCGCGCGTCGCCGCAATCACATTGGCCCGCGCCTGCGCCTTGTCGGCGGGCGATACCGAATCCTCCAGATCCAGATTGACCACATCCGCCGCCGACGCCGCCATCTTGGCAAACAGCACCGGTTTCGATCCCGGCCCGAACAACTGGCAGCGGTTCGGACGGGCGGGCGGGTTGGGTTGGGGGCGGAAAGACATGCGCGGCCTCCGGGTAAGGAAATTACGTATCAGATGCCCGCAGGGATAGTATATTGCGCAAAGCACAACAAGAACCATTTCGCAGTTGCAGCAAATCACGGCTGCGATTGCGGCAATGCTTGCGCCAACCGGGCCTGCCCGCGTAGGGACAGATGCACGACGAACAAGCTACATCGAAAATACGCTGAAAAACACCCATATCCCAAGTCCCGCCATGATCACCGTCACTCCCGAAACCTTCGCCCTCGCGCAGCCCTTCACCATCTCGCGCGGCTCCAAAACCCACGCCCATGTGCTGACCGTCCGCATCACGCGCGCGGGCTTTTCCGGTATCGGCGAATGCGTGCCCTACGCGCGCTACGGCGAAACCCTCACCTCGGTCACAGCCCA
>JANNAV010000271.1:0-24825 GCA_031384695.1 Paracoccaceae bacterium | reverse complement strand
GGCCCAACTTATCTCTATCTTAACAGTAACAGCCGTTACTCGCCCGATCCGGGGCCTGTCGGCGCAAATAGGAGTGGCTTCGTGGGCAACGCACGAAATATCGCATTCTGGGTCGTACTGTTTCTGCTGATCCTGGCGCTTTTCCAAATGTTCAATGGCGGGGCCACCACGCAGGCGTCGCGGACGGTCTCATATTCGGAGTTCATCGCGCAGGTTGAGGCGGGCGATGTGGCCTCGGTGACGCTGGACGGCGAGCGGGTGCTGGTGACGGGCAAGGATGGCACCAAATACGCGGCCATTGCGCCCAAGGATGATCAGTTGACCAGCCGGTTGATCGCCAAAGGCATCGAAGTGCGGGCCGAGGCGCAGGAGCAGTCGGGCATTCTGTCACTGGTCAGTCTGTGGCTGCCGTTCATCGTGCTGATCGGTATCTGGATTTTCTTCATGAACCGGATGCAGGGCGGCGGCAAAGGCGGGGCGATGGGCTTTGGAAAATCGCGCGCCAAGCTGCTGACGGAAAAGCAGGGCCGGGTGACGTTCGACGATGTTGCCGGCATCGACGAGGCGAAGGAAGAGCTTGAAGAGATTGTAGAATTTCTACGCAATCCGCAGAAGTTTTCGCGGCTTGGCGGCAAGATTCCGAAGGGTGCGTTGCTGGTAGGCCCTCCGGGTACTGGTAAAACCCTGCTGGCGCGGGCGATTGCGGGCGAGGCGGGGGTGCCGTTCTTCTCGATCTCGGGATCGGATTTTGTCGAGATGTTCGTGGGTGTCGGTGCCAGTCGGGTGCGTGACATGTTCGAGCAGGCGAAAAAGAACGCGCCCTGCATCGTGTTCATCGACGAGATTGACGCGGTTGGCCGCTCGCGCGGGGTGGGCATCGGCGGCGGCAATGACGAGCGCGAACAGACGCTGAACCAGCTTTTGGTGGAAATGGACGGGTTCGAGGCGAACGAGGGCGTGATCATCGTGGCCGCGACCAACCGCAAGGATGTGTTGGACCCGGCGCTGCTTCGCCCCGGGCGGTTTGACCGACAAATACATGTGCCGAACCCCGATATCCGCGGCCGTGATAAAATCCTGACGGTGCATGCGCGAAAAGTGCCGCTGGGGCCTGATGTCGATCTGCGGATCATCGCGCGCGGTTGCCCCGGCTTTTCGGGCGCGGACCTGGCGAACCTGGTGAACGAGGCGGCGTTGATGGCGGCGCGGGTGGGTAGGCGCTTCGTGACGATGGACGAGTTTGAGCGCGCCAAGGACAAGGTGATGATGGGGGCCGAGCGCCGCTCGATGGTGCTGACGGATGATCAGAAGGAAAAGACCGCCTACCACGAGGCGGGGCATGCGATTGTCGGGATGAACCTTGACAAGTGCGATCCGGTCTACAAGGCCACGATCATTCCGCGCGGTGGCGCTTTGGGGATGGTGGTGTCGCTGCCGGAAATGGACAAGCTGCAGATGTTCAAGGACGAGGCCAAGCAGCGCATCGCAATGACCATGGCGGGCAAGGCGGCCGAGATCATCAAATACGGCGAAGAGGGGGTTTCATCGGGCCCGGTGGGCGATATTCAGCAAGCCTCGGGCCTCGCGCGTTCGATGGTGATGCGCTGGGGGATGTCGGACAAGGTGGGCAGCGTCGATTACTCCGAGGCGCATGACGGGTATCGTGGCAGCACCGGCGGGTTTTCGGTTTCGGCGACGACCAAGGAATTGATCGAAAGCGAAGTCAGGAACCTGATCGAGGATGGCTATCAGACGGCGCGGCGGATTCTGATCGAGAAGGCTGAGGATTTCGAGCGGTTGGCCAAAGGTTTGCTGGAATACGAGACGCTGACCGGCGATCAGATCCGCAAGGTGATCGCGGGTGAGGTGCTGAACGGTGACGATGATGATGTGGGCAATGCGGATGCGGGCAGCGGCACGCCGGGGTTGGCGGCCATTCCGAAAACCCGGGGCCGGGCGCGAAAAACCGGGTTGGAGCCTGAACCCTCGGTCTGATAGCGGCGTTGCAAAATGTGCTGAACCCCTCCGGGACGGGCAACCGTTTTCGGGGGGTTTTTGTTTTTGAACGCCCGCGACAGGGGTTTTGAGGGAGGGAGCGGCAGATGAGCGTTCTGAAGCCTGCGGCGTATCGGGCCGAGATTGTCTGGCTGGGGCGGGTTCCGGCGGGGGCAGGACAACTGGCCTCGCAGGCAGAGACGCGGATATTTGCCGCGTTTTCGGGCGTGGAAGGCGAGGCGCATGCCGGCCTGACACGGCCTGCGTGCAGCCGGGTGGTGCAGCAGTATCCAGCGGGCACCACCATTCGCAACACCCGGCAGTTTTCGGTGGTGAGTGCCGAGGAACTGGCGCTGGTGGCCGCGGATATGGGGCTTGAGGCACTTGCGCCGGAGTTGTTGGGCGCCTCGATGGTGATCCGCGGCATCCCGGATTTCAGCCATCTGCCACCCGGCGCGCGGCTTCAGGGCGAAGGCGGTGCGACTTTGGTGGTGGATTTGCAGAACCGCCCCTGCACCTTTCCCGCGCGCGGGATTGAGACCGCGCATCGAGGGTATGGCGCGCGGTTCAAACCGGCAGCGAAGGGCAGGCGCGGCATTGTGGCCTGGGTGGAGCGCGAGGGTTGGTTCGCAGTGGGCGAGCGACTTCGGCTGCACGTGCCTGATCAGCGGGCTTGGGCGCATCTGGAGGCGGTGCGTCAGGCGTGACTTCGGCTCCGCCGCCGCCTTTGGCCGGGTCTGGCGAATTTGGCGCGGAAGAAGTCGGAAAAGCTTGATCTTTTGCCCTTTGACTGCGCTAAGACGTCGCTAACGGAATATTCCGGCCCTTTGGGAGACGTTCATGGCCTTTAAGACCGACATCGAGATTGCACGCGAAGCAACGAAGAAACCGATCATGGAAATCGGCGCCAAACTGGGCATCCCGTCGGAGCATTTGCTGCCCTACGGGCATGACAAGGCCAAAATCGGCCAGGAGTTCATCAAATCTCTGGCCGCGCGCGCCGATGGCAAGCTGATCCTGGTGACGGCGATCAACCCGACGCCGGCGGGCGAGGGCAAGACCACCACGACCGTGGGTTTGGGCGACGGGTTGAACCGGATCGGCAAGCGCGCGGTGGTATGTATCCGCGAGGCGTCTTTGGGGCCGAACTTCGGGATGAAGGGCGGGGCTGCGGGTGGCGGCTATGCGCAAGTGGTGCCGATGGAAGAGATGAACCTGCATTTCACCGGCGATTTCCATGCGATCACCAGCGCCCATAACCTGCTGTCGGCGATGATCGACAACCATATTTACTGGGGCAATGGTCTGGACATCGACGAGCGCCGCATCATGTGGCGGCGGGTGATGGACATGAACGACCGGGCGCTGCGCGATATCGTGGTCGGCCTTGGGGGCGTGTCGAACGGCTTTCCGCGCCAGACCGGGTTTGACATCACGGTGGCCTCGGAAGTGATGGCGATCCTGTGCCTTTCCAACGATCTGGATGATCTGCAAAAGCGGCTGGGCGATATCGTGGTGGCCTATACCCGCGACAAGAAAGCGATTTATTGCCGCGATATCAAGGCGGACGGGGCGATGACCGTGCTGCTGAAAGACGCGATGCAGCCCAATCTGGTGCAGACTTTGGAGAACAACCCGGCCTTGGTGCATGGCGGGCCGTTTGCCAATATCGCGCATGGCTGCAACTCGGTTATTGCGACGAAAACTGCGTTGAAGCTGGGCGAATATGTGGTGACGGAGGCCGGTTTCGGGGCCGATCTGGGGGCGGAGAAGTTCTTTGACATCAAATGCCGCAAGGCGGGGTTGAAGCCTTCGGCGGCGGTGATCGTGGCGACCGTGCGGGCGATGAAGATGAACGGCGGCGTGGCCAAGGCGGATCTTGGGGCCGAAAACGTCGGCGCCGTGCAGAAGGGCTGCCCCAATCTGGGGCGCCACATCGGCAATGTGAAATCCTTTGGCGTGCCGGTGGTGGTGGCGATCAACCATTTCTTCAGCGACACCGACGCCGAGATTCAAGCGGTGAAGGACTATGTGGCGGGGCAGGGCGCGGAGGCGATCCTGTGCAAGCATTGGGCGCTGGGCTCGGCCGGGATCGAGGAGTTGGCGCATAAAGTAGTGGCGCTGGCGGAATCGGGTGTGGCGAAGTTTGCGCCGATCTATCCCGATGACATGCCGCTGTTTCAGAAGATCGAGGCCATCGCCAAGGGGATTTACCATGCCGAGGGTGTGGTTGCCGACAAGTCGATCCGCGATCAGTTGAAAACCTGGGAGGCGGCGGGTTACGGCCATCTGCCGATCTGCATCGCCAAGACGCAGTACAGTTTTACCACCGATCCGACGGTGCGGGGTGCGCCGACCGGCCACACCATTCCGGTGCGCGAAGTGCGGCTTTCGGCGGGGGCCGGGTTCGTGGTGGCGATCTGCGGCGAGATCATGACGATGCCTGGCCTGCCGAAAGTACCAAGCGCGGAAGTGATCCGGCTGAACCATGACGGCCACGTCGAAGGTCTGTTCTAAGCCCGAAGCGCGGCACCCCGACGCCTTGCCATCCTGTCTGCGAGGGATTACCTCGCAGGCAGGGTTTTGGGAGGGCGCGATGAAAACTCCGGCAGATTGCACCTCGATGGCAGAGTTGCGCGTGGAAATTGACCGGCTGGATGCTGAGTTGGTGGCGCTATTTGCCCAGCGCACCGGCTTTATCGACCGGGCGGTGGAGATCAAAGCCGAAACCGGATTGCCGGCGCGGATTGACAGCCGGGTGGAAGAGGTGGTGGCGAACGTGCGCCGGCATGCAGTGGCGCGTGGCTTGCCGCCGGACAAGATCGAAAAGCTGTGGCGCAAGTTGATCGACTGGTCGATTGAGCGCGAGGAAGACGGGTTGGGCAAGGGCTAGGCGGGCTGGCCGGGCCGGAATCCGACAAAAAACGAGGGAACGGACATGACGGCGACGGTGATAGACGGCAAGGTTTTCGCGGCCAAGGTGCGGGCGCAGGTGCAGGCGCATGTGGCGGCTTTGAAGGCGGAGTATGGGCTGGTGCCGGGGCTTGCGGTGGTTCTGGTGGGGGAAGACCCCGCGAGCCAGGTCTATGTGCGAGCGAAAGGTACCCAGACCGTTGAAGTGGGAATGGCATCTTTCGAACATAAGCTGCTTGCTGATACCACGGAGGCGGAGTTGCTGACGCTGATCCGGGCGCTGAACACCGATCCGGAAGTTCATGGCATTCTGGTGCAGTTACCGCTACCTGCTCATCTGAATTCGGAGTTGATCATCAACACCATCGACCCCGCGAAGGACGTGGACGGCTTTCACATTTCGAACGTTGGCCTGTTGGGCACCGGGCAGAAGAGCATGGTGCCCTGCACGCCGCTGGGCTGCCTGATGATGCTGCGGGATCATCATGGCAAGCTGGCGGGGATGAATGCGGTGGTGGTGGGGCGCAGCAATATCGTCGGCAAACCGATGGCGCAATTGCTGCTGGGCGACAGCTGTACCGTCACCATCGCGCACAGCCGGACGAAGGATCTGGCGGCAGTGTGCCGGGGGGCGGATATTCTGGTGGCGGCGGTGGGGCGCGCCGAGATGATCACTGGCGCTTATGTGAAACCGGGGGCCACGGTGATTGATGTGGGGATCAACCGGATCGAGCGGGATGGCAAGACCCGGCTGGTGGGCGACGTGCATTATGCCAGTGCGGCGGCGGTGGCGGGGGCGATCACGCCGGTGCCGGGCGGGGTTGGGCCGATGACCATCGCCTGTCTGTTGGCCAATACCCTGACCGCATGTTGCCGCAGCCATGGTCTGACCGAGCCCGAGGGTCTGACCGTCTGAAAGCATGACGGTCTGAAAGCATGGCCGCCTGAAAGCCTTATGCAAGTCTGTACAATTGCAGCGCAGCCGGTAAGCCCGCAATTGCCAGTAATCGGCGAACAGGCTATGCAAAAATGGCAGTTGGTTTGGCGACCGGGGGATGATGGCGGCATTTCTTGCAGAGGTGAAAGCGGATCTTCGATCTCACGTTCCGTTGGTTCTGTGGATACTGACTGCTTTTTGTCTGGCATTGATGGGGCCGTTCGGCAGTTATGGCGTGCTCAGCTTTGGCGAGCGGCTGTTGTTCTGGTCTCCGGTGATGGCGATCGTGATTGCGATGGCGACGGCGATCAGGGCCCTGGTCTATGGCACCCTGGGGTTGACCGATTTCCGGCGCGGGGCGGTGCTGATCACGTTGCTGTTTTGCCTGGTGGTTTGCCCGCCGCTCTACTTGATGTTTCAGACTTTGTTTGCGGTCGGCGACGGCGAATTGCCCAGCTTTTGGGAGATTGTCCTGCTGGTGGGCTCATTGTCATTGGGGGTGTGTTCGCTGCGGCTTTCGGTGCAGAGTGCGGCACCTGCGGCGGTTGGCCTGTCGCGCCTGATGCAGCGGATGGAACCATCAGTGCGGGGCGAGTTGCTGTCGATTTCCGTGCGGGATCATTATGTTGACGTGTGCACCAGCCGGGGACAGGTGAGTTTGCTGATGCGGTTCGGCGATGCAATGGCCGAGGCGTCGCCAGTGGACGGGGTGCAGGTGCACCGGTCGCATTGGGTGGCGTGGGATGCAATTGCGGCGGTGGAAAGTGCGGACGGCCGGGCGGTTTTGCGGCTGAAACGCGGCGAGACGATACCGGTAAGCCGCAGTCACCGCGAAAAGCTTGAGGCGCGCGGGTTGCTGTGATGCGGCCCCACTTCGCGCGGCATCGGGATGGCGAGGCTTTGGGTGCCGGTCAGCACGGCGAGGGCGGTGGTTTGCATCAGCGCCAGAAGGCTCGCGTCGCTGGTCCACAACCCGCCGGTATAGGCACCGTAGGCGGGCAGGATGACGCGGGTGCTGTCGATCAGAAAGCAACGGTGGCTGCGGCCTGCAAGGCGGGCTTTCGGGTGGTAATGGCCTGAAATCTCATGGCCTTGGCCACCGCCGATATGGCGGAAGGTGAGGCCTGAGAGGGTAAGTTCGGCGTGATGATCGCCTGCGAAGGGCAAGGCCGCGTTATCGTGATTGCCTTCGAGCCAGCTCCACCGGCGGTTGGCCATCAGGTGATGCAAACCCGCCCGGTCGGCGTCGGCAAGCGTTGAGGCGGCGGCCAGATCATCGAAACTGTCGCCGAGGCACAAGACATGCTCGGCCCGGGTGGCGGCCAGATCGGCGACGAGGCGCGCCAGGGTGGCGCTGGTCTCGTAGGGGGGCAACAGGGCGCCGCCGCGCCGGGCAAGGCGTTCGGATTTGCCGAAATGCAGGTCTGATACGGCGAGCAGCGCCTTTTCGGGCCAATAAAGCGCGCCGGAAGGCAGGGCTAAGAGGGCGGCGTTGCCGAAGGTGAAGTTGTATCCGTGCATGGCTTTGGTGTGCCCTGATCTTGCCTGCGTTTCAAGTTGGCCGTCACGCAAGGCCCGCATCGCGCAAAAGTTGCAGGGCTGCCGCCTCGGCGAGACGCTCGCGGCCTTTGCCATGCACCGGAACCTTGCCGGGTTCAAGGAACAGGGGGGCTGCAAGCGGGGTGATGCGGCCGGGGCGGATCAGGTCTATGCCGCCATCGGGGTGGCGTGCAATACGCGCGAAGAGATCTTCGAGGCGGCCGAAATCAATCAGGCCGCGCATCGCCTCTGCATGGGTGATATCCAAAAGCAGGTGGCCGGGATCAAAACGCCGCAGGGTGTCGTAGAGGATATCGGAGGAGAAGGTGGCCTGCCGCCCCGATTTGCGGCGGCCCTGATTGGAACGCTCGATCAGGCCCGCGACGATGGCGGTGTTGCGGAAGGTGC
This sequence comes from Paracoccaceae bacterium, assembly GCA_031384695.1. Lineage (GTDB taxonomy): Bacteria > Pseudomonadota > Alphaproteobacteria > Rhodobacterales > Rhodobacteraceae > JANNAV01. The sequence goes on along the minus strand of JANNAV010000271.1, from coordinate 17,033 downwards.
GTTTCATCACTGCGTTGCCCGCCAGCCAGAGGTCCAGACCGTCGCGCAGGCGGTTGGGATCAAGGAGGGTGGCCGCATCAATGACAGGCTCTAACCCCCAGATAAGAGTGGCATAATCGGTGGCGACAAAGCCGAGGGGAGCAAGGTTTTCATCCTCCATGCGTTTGGTCAGCAACAAGCCGAGGGTTTGCTGCGCGTTGCGGCCGGCAAAGCCGTAGACGCAGATATGCTCGCGCCCGTCATAGGGAAAGCTTTCGATCAGCAGGCGGTCGGGCTGCGGCAGGCGCGACACTTCGCGCTGCAATTGCAGCCATTGGGCGGTGTGGGCGGGCAGATCGGGCCAGTCGGGTTGCTGGAGGATTTGCAGGATGCGCTGCGACAACTGGGTTGAGGTGGCGAATTTGCTGCCCGAGAACACCGCGACTTTCGGCTCGTGGCCCGGCTGGCGGCTGACCTCGACCGTCATCTCGCGCAGGCCTTCATAGCGGACCACCTGACCGCCGATCAGAAAGGTATCGCCGGGGGTGAGGGTGGCGGCGAACGCCTCTTCGATCTCGCCCAAAGGCGTGCCGCCGAAATGGTTTTTCAGCCGCACCTTGAGGGTTTCGGTGTCGATGATGGTGCCAAGGTTCTGGCGGATCACGGCGGCCGCGCGAGGGTCGCGCAGGGTCCAACAGCCGTCGCGCAGCATCAGGCGCTGCCAGCGGTCATAGGCGCGGAGCGCGTAGCCGCCAGTGGCCACAAAATCGAGGCAGGCGTCAAATTGTTGTTTGGTTAAAGCAGCATAGGGGCCCGCGGTGATCACCTCGGCATAGAGGGTTTCGGCCAGAAACGGCCCGGCGCAGGCGGTGGCGAGGATGTGCTGGCAGAGCACATCGCGGGGGCCGGGGCCGCGGGGTTCGCCGTCGAGTTGGTGGGCAAGCACGGCCTCCAATGCCGCCTGACATTCGACCACCTCAAAGCGGTTGGCGGGCACCAGCAGCGCCTTGGAGGGGGCGTTGTAGCGGTGGTTGGCCCGCCCGATCCGCTGCACCAGCCGTTTGACGTTCTTGGGCGCGCCGACCTGAATCACCAGATCGACATCACCCCAGTCCAACCCCAGATCAAGCGAGCCGGTACAGACCACGGCGCGCAATTGGCCGTTGGTCATCGCAGCCTCCACCCGTTCGCGCTGTTCGCGCGACAGCGAGCCGTGGTGAATGGCGATTGGCATATCTTCGGTGTTTTGCAACCATATGTTATGAAAAAATATTTCCGCCTGTGCGCGGGTGTTGTGAAAGATCAGGGTGGTTTTGTGCCGGGCGATTTCGCGCAAGATCGCCGGTATCGCATAGCGGCCGCCGCCGCCCGACCAAGGGGGGTGGGCCTCGGTTTGCAGCATGGAAATGTCAGGGTCCGGGCCGGGGTCGGCCAGCAGGATAGCGGTGTCGGGGGCGAGGAAGCGGGCGAGGGCGGGGGGGTCCTCGACGGTGGCGGAAAGGCCGATCCGGCGCAGATTGGGGGCGAGGGTTTGGAGCCGGGCGAGTTGCAGGATCAGTTGATCGCCACGTTTGGATTCGGCGAGGGCGTGGATTTCATCGACGATAACCCGCTGTAATCCTTGAAACATTCTAGGTGCGTCTTCGTAGGACAGCAAGAGAGCCAGGCTTTCGGGGGTGGTGAGCAGGATATGCGGCGGATCGGCGCGTTGGCGGCGGCGCTGGGTATAGCTGGTATCGCCGGTGCGGTCCTCCACCCGGATTGGCAGACCAGCACCTTCGATCGGGGTGCGCAGGTTGCGGCGGATATCGGCGGTCAGGGCCTTGAGCGGCGAGATATAGAGGGTGTGCAGGCCGCTACCACCATGGGTGGCAAGTTCGGCGAGGGTGGGCAGGAACCCTGCAAGGGTTTTGCCGCCCCCCGTCGGCGCGATCAGCAGGGTGGCGGGATGCCCGGCGCGGGCCAGCATTGCAAGCTGATGCGGGTGCAGCGACCAGCCTTTGGCCGCTATCCAATCTACCAGCGTGGGGGGGAGGATGAGCATGCGGGCAAGATAGGGCGGGGCGGGCGCGCAGGGAAGCGTTCTTTGGCTTAATATGTTGAATATAGTGGATAAATCACTTTGCAAAGGCATGCAGCCGGCTATGCACGGGCCATGCATACGTCAGATGCGGCTTTGCGGGGTTAACCCGTTCGGCCGAATCAGGCCCGCGCCCCCGGTTTTTGCCGCAGGCGGGCGCGGGATTTGGCTTGCCCCGCCCTGCGGCGGGGATTAACCCATGGGCGATGAAAATATTGTTTCTTGGCGATGTGATGGGGCGTGCGGGGCGCAGCGCGGTGGTGGAGCGGTTGGCGGGCTTGCGGGCCGAGTGGGCGCTCGATTTTGTCATCGTCAACGGCGAGAATGCCAGTCAGGGCGCGGGGCTGACGGCCGAGCATGCGCGGGTGATCTTGCAGGCCGGGGCCGATTGCATCACGCTGGGCGATCATGCGTTTGATCAAAAGGACATGATCCAGTTTTGCGAGACCGAGCCGCGCATCGTGCGGCCTTTGAACTTTTCCAAGGTGGCGCCGGGGAAGGGTTCGCGGATTTTCGATGTGGCGGGGGGGCGCAAGATTCTGGTGGCGCAGGTGCTGGGGCAGGTGTTCATGAAGCGGCCCTTTGATGACCCGTTCAGCGCCATCGAGGCGGTGCTGAAAACCCACCGGCTGGGGGCTGTGGTGAATGCGGCGGTGGTCGATATGCACGCCGAGGCCACGTCGGAGAAGATGGCGATGGGGCATTGGTGCGACGGGCAGGCGAGCCTTGTGGTGGGCACCCACACCCATGTGCCGACGGCGGATGCGATGATTCTGGGTGGCGGCACGGGGTACATGACCGATGCGGGGATGTGCGGCGATTACAATTCGGTGATCGGGATGGAAAAGCTGGAGCCGTTGCGGCGGTTCATCACCGGCATGTCTTCAAGCCGGTTCGAGCCTGCGAATGGGCCGGCGACGCTTTCAGGGGTTTATGTGGAAACCGATGACCGCACGGGCAAGGCGTTGAAAATACGCAAGATCCGGATCGGCGGCGTGCTGCAAGAGGCGCGGGTGTGACGGATCGCTGGCGCTATATTGCGGTGCTGGTGGGCTTGGGGCTTGGCTGGGGGCTGACGCAGCCGTTCGGCAAGATTGCGGCCTCGACCGGGCATGGCGCTTATGGGTTGGTGGTGTGGCAGCAGGTGGTCTGCGTGCTGATCCTTGGCACGATCACGCTGCTGCGCGGGCGGGGGTTGGTGTTTCGCGCCGAGGCGTTCCGGTTTTATCTGGTGGTGGCGGTGCTGGGCACGGTTATTCCGGGGATGACGTTTTACACCTCGATTGCGCGGCTGCCGTCGGGGATCATGTCGATCCTGATTTCGACCATCCCGCTGATGGCGTTTCCGATGGCGGTGTATCTGGGGTTGGACGGGTTTTCGTGGCGGCGGATAGCGGGGCTGGGCCTTGGGCTTGCCGGGGTGTTGCTGATCGCGGCACCTGCGGCCAGCCTGCCCGCGCCCGCGATGGTGGGCTATCTGCCTTTGGCGTTGATCGGGCCATTTTGTTATGCGCTGGAAGGCACTTACGTCTCAAAATACGGCACCGGCGGGATGGACGCGGTGCAGGCGATGTTTGGCGCGGCGCTGATGGGGCTGATCATCTGCGTGCCGATCATGCTGATCCGGGGGCACCAGTTCATGCTGCCTTTGCCGCCGGGGCGGGTGGAATGGGCGTTGATTGCGGCCTCGACGCTGCATGCGCTGCTTTATGCGGGCTATGTCTGGCTGGCGGCGCGGACGGGGGCGGTTTTTGCCGCCCAAACCTCGTATATCGTGACGGCTTCGGGGGTGATCTGGGCGATGGTGCTGCTGGGCGAGCGGTTCAGCCCTTGGGTTTGGGCGGCGGCGGGGCTGATGCTTTTGGGCCTCAGTCTGGTGCAGCCGCGCGCGCGGAGTGTGGCGGTTTCAGCCTGAGGCTGTGGTGGGGGGTTGCGTTTTGTTTATTATCGCCTAATATTGTCGTGATTTAATCGACCCCGGGAGGCCGCGATGCTGAACCTTGATCTGAGCCAGACCTCGCAGGCCATTCTGGCGCTGTGCATCCTGGCCGCGATGTTCGTGCTGTTCGTGCGCGAGACCTATCCGGTAGAAGTGACGGCGATGGGCGGAGCGGCGGTGATGGTGGTTCTGGGGCTGTTGCCGGTGAAGGACGGCATTGCGGTTTTGTCGAACTCGGCGCCCTGGACGATTGTGCTGATGTTTCTGGTGATGGGTGGTCTGGTGCGCACCGGGGCGGTGGAGATGATCATCTCGGTGGCCGAGCGGCGCGCGGCGAGCCATCCGAAAGCGACGATTTTCGGGCTGTTTGCGTTTGTGGCGGTGGCCTCGGCCTTCATGAACAACACGCCTTTGGTGGCGGTGATGATCCCGGTAGTGATCCAGATTGCGGTGCGGATGAAGGTAGCGCCGTCGAAGCTGTTGATCCCGCTGAGTTATATGACGGTGTTGGGGGGGATGATCACGCTGATCGGCACCTCGACCAACCTGTTGGTGGACGGGGTGGCGCGCAAGGAGGGGCTGGCGCCGTTTTCGTTGTTCGAGATCGCGCCCCTGGGCATCGCGCTGACGCTGGCGGGCGGGCTTTACATGGGGCTGTTTGCCAACAAGCTGTTGCCGGTGCGCCAGTCGATGGGGGCGCTGCTGACCGACCGGGGGCAGATGAAATATTTCACCGAGGTGGCGGTGCCGGAGGGATCGAGCCTGATCGGCAAGGCGCCGCTGGAGGTGGATATTTTCCGCCCTGACGGGGTGCGGGTGGTGGATGTGCTGCGCGGCGACGCCAGTTTGCGGCGGGATCTGGCGGCGGTGCTGCTGGCGGCGGGCGACCGGGTGGTGTTGCGCACCAGGATGACCGAGTTGATGGGGTTGAAGGCGCGCAAGGATGTGGTGCTGGTGGACAAGCTTTCCTCGGTGGCGACGGAGACGGTGGAGGTGTTGATCTCGCCGGGGTGCCGGATGGAGGGGCGCAGCTTGGGCGAGTTGCGCTTGCGTCGGCGCTACGGGGTTTATGTGCTGGCGGCACACCGGCGCAACCAGAATATCGGGCGGCAGTTGGACGAATTGGTGGTGCGGGTGGGCGACACCCTGCTGCTGGAGGGGGCAATCGAGGATATTCAGCGGCTGGCGGCGGATATGGATCTGATCGACATCAGCCACCCCAAGATTCAGGCGTTCCGGCGCACCAAATCGCCGATTGCCATTGCGGCGCTGGCCTTCATCGTGGTGTTGGCGGCGTTTGATGTGGCCCCGATCATGGTGCTGGGGCTGGTGGCGGTGGTGGTGATATTCCTGACCCGCTGCATCGACAGTGACGAGGCGTTTTCCTTCGTGGACGGGCGGTTGCTGGCGATGATCTTTGCCATGCTGGCGGTGGGCGAGGGGTTGGACCATTCGGGTGCTGTGGGCATGATCGTGACAGCGGTGCGGCCGTGGATGGCGGGGCTATCGCCTTTCATGTTGATTTTGTGTGTTTATTTCCTTGGGGTGGTGCTGACCGAATTCCTTTCCAACAACGCGGTGGCGGTGATCTATACGCCGATTGCCATGCAGTTGGGGGTTTCGCTTGGCCTTGATCCGCGGCCCTTTGCGGTGGCGGTGATGTTTTCGGCGACGCTCGCCTTTGCCACGCCCATCGGCTATCAAACCAACATGATGGTGTATGGGCCGGGCGGTTACCGGTTTTCCGATTACATGCGGATCGGTATCCCGTTGAATTTCATCACCGGTATCCTTGCGTCGTTTCTGATCCCGTTGATCTGGCCGCTCTGAGGGTTGCGGTTGGGGCATCGGCTGGTGTAGGGCATCTGCCAAACGGCGATACGGAGACAGGCTATGGCAGGCCATTCGAAATGGGCGAATATTCAGCACCGCAAGGGGCGGCAGGACAAGCTGCGTTCGGCGTTGTTTTCCAAGCTGGCCAAGGAGATCACGGTTGCGGCCAAGATGGGCGAGCCTGATCCCGACAAGAACCCCCGCCTGCGGCTGGCGGTGAAGGCGGCCAAGGCGGTGTCCTGTCCCAAGGAAGTGATCGACCGGGCGATCAAGAAATCGATGATGGGGGATGCGGCGGATTATACCGAGTTGCGCTATGAGGGTTACGGGCCCAACGGCATCGCGGTGATTGTCGAGACGATGACGGACAACCTGAACCGCACCGCCAGTAATATCCGCAGCTATTTCAGCAAGTTGGGTGGCAATCTGGGGACCACGGGTTCGGTTTCGTTCATGTTTGACCGGGTTGGCGAGGTGAGTTATCCCATTGAGGTGGGCGACGCCGACACGGTGATGATGGCGGCGCTGGAGGCGGGGGCGGATGATGTGGAATCCGACGAGGACGGGCATTGGATTTACTGCGCCGATACCACGCTGAACGAGGTTTCGGACGCGCTGGAAAAGGTGCTGGGCGAATCGAAGGAAAGCAAGCTGATCTGGAAGCCGCAGAACCGCACGATTGTGGATTTCGATACGGCGACGAAGTTGTTGAAGCTGATCGACGTGCTGGAAGAGGACGACGACGTGCAGCATGTGACGCATAACTTTGACATCCCCGAGGATGTGGCGCTGCTGCTGGAATAGCGCCCCGGACCGATTTTTGAAACGCTCCGGGGGAGCGTTTATCGGTTCGTTGCTTGGAGGCGGAACGCCGGAGAGCAAGGGGTTGTCCGCAATCGGATCGGTTGGGCAAATTGGGGCGCGCCTGTCTCGCTGGTGCGTGACTACGCGCCTGCCGGGGCAGGCAGGCGCGGCCCAATTTGATTGAAATCAAATCGGGCAAGAAACAGCGGTGGGGGCGATCAGGTGGGTTTTGGCGGCCTGCTGGATGGCGGCGGTCAGGGGTGCTATGGCGGCGGCGGTCAGGCGGGAAAACTGCCAGTGCAGGGCGACATCCAGCGTTGCCCCCGGCACCAGTTCCGCCAGCACCCCCGAAGCCAGATCAGATGCGACAAGCGCCGCCGGGTTCATCCCCCAGCCAAGGCCCGCGCGGCAGGCATCGACAAAGCCCTGCGACGAGGCGATGCGGTGGCTGGGAAAGCTTTGGCGCGGCTCGGCACCGACGATGTGGCGGGCAACCCAGAGGTGTTGCAGGCGGTCGTGATTGGAAAAGGTGAGGGCGGGGGCGCGGGCGAGGGCGGCGGCGGTGGGGCCACCCGGCAGCCAGCGCGCCAGATAGGCCGGGCTGGCGGTGGCGTGATAGCGCATGGCCCCCAAAGCGATGGTGTCGCAGCCTTGCAGCGGCCCCGGATGCGCGGTGATGGCCGCGATGACTTCGCCACGTTTCAGGCGATCCTGACTGATATCCTGATCGTCGATCACCAGATCAAAGAGATATCCCGGCGTGGCCGCCAAAGCGGTGATCACCCATGTCGCCAGACTGTCGGCGTTCACCGCGATGCGCAGGGTGGTGGATGTGGCGGCCCGCTGGGGCAGATCGGCCGCCAGCGCGTGTTCCAGCAGGGTGATTTCGGCATGGTGGCGGATCAGGCGCAGCCCGGTGGCGGTGGCGGTGCAGGGTTGGCGGCGTTGGATGAGCAGGGTGCCGACGACCTCCTCCAGCGCCTTGATGCGCTGCGAGATGGCCGAGGGGGTAACGTGCAGATCGGCGGCGGCCAGATCGAACGAGCCACGGCGGTGGCAGGCGGCGAGGGCGGCGAGTTGGGCGGGCTCCATCATTAGTTTGGCTTATCTGAACAGAGAAAGATTAACTGGATTGATACCGGGGCTTCGGGTTTGGTCAAGCAAAATGGAGAGCGGCATGATTGAGGCGGCGCTGAACGGCTATCTGGTGGCGGTAAGTCTGATCCTGGCGATCGGGGCGCAGAACGCCTTTGTGTTGCGGCAGGGGTTGCGGCGCGAGCATGTGGGCGCGGTGGTGCTGGTCTGTGCGGTGTCGGATGCAAGCCTGATGGCGGCGGGGATCACGGGGTTTGGCGCGGCGCAGGCGGCGGTGCCGTGGATTGGTGACGCGATGCGCTGGGGCGGGGTGGTGTTCCTGCTGATCTACGGCGCGCTGCGGTTCCGGGCGGCGGCGCGGGGCGGCGAGGCGTTGCGGCCTGCGGCGGGTGCGGGTGCGGTGGCATCGCGCGGCGCGGTGCTGACGAGTTGTCTGCTGCTGACCTGGGCCAATCCGCATGTGTATCTCGATACGGTGGTGCTGGTGGGTTCGATCTCGGCGCAGTATGCGCCGCATCAGGCGGTGTTCGGGGTGGCGGCGGCGCTGGGTTCGGCCAGTTTCTTTGCGGCGCTGGGCTATGGCGCGCGGTTGCTGGCGCCGGTTTTTGCGGCGCCTGCGGCCTGGGTCTGGCTGGAGATCGGGGTGGGGGCCACGATGTGGGCGATTGCGGCGGGCCTTGCGCTCGGCGGCTGAAACGGGTTTCTGCGGGGCATGAGCGAAGGGCGAAATCTGGCGGGTGTGATGTGGATGGTGGCCTCGGGGCTGGCGTTCATCGGGGTTAACGGCATCGTGCGGCATCTGGGGACCGAATTGCCGAGTGCGCAGGGGGCGTTCCTGCGGTTTTTGTTCGGGGTGATCCTGCTGAGCCCGGTGCTGTTGCGGGTGCTGCGGGCGGGGATGCCGCGCGGGGTGGCGCGGCTTTATATCGGGCGCGGCGTGGTGCATGCGGTGGCGACGGTCTTGTGGTTTTACGCGATGGCGCGGATCCCGGTGGCGCATGTGACGGCGATTGGCTACCTCAACCCGGTGCTGCTGCTGGTGGCGGGGGCGGTGCTGTTGGGCGAGCGGCTGACGGGGCGCAAGGTGGCGGCGGTGGCGGTAGCGTTTGCCGGCGTGCTGGTGGTGCTGCGGCCCTGGGGCGGGGCGGTGGAACTGGGGCATCTGGCGCAGTTGGGTGCGGCGGTGACATTCGCCTGCGGCTATCTTTTTGCCAAGCAGTTGAGCGGGTTGGCCTCGGCCGAGGCGATTGTGGCGATGCTGTCGCTGGTGGTGATGGTGGCGCTGTTGCCGGTGGCGATCTGGGTTTGGGTGCCGGTGAGTGTGGTGCAGATGGGCTGGCTGGCGGTGGTGGCGGTGTTGGCGACGCTGGGGCATTATCTGATGAGCCGGGCGTTCCGGGCGGCGCCGCTGAGTGTCACGCAGCCGGTGATCTTCCTGCAACTGATCTGGGCCAGCACGCTGGGGGCGGTGGTGTTCGGCGAGCCGGTGGACGGGTTTGTGCTGTTGGGCGGGGCGATGATCATCGCGGCGATCAGCTATGTCAGTTGGCGCGATGCGGCGGCGGCGGTGGAGGGGTAGTGTTGCGTGTTGCGTGCTGCGTGTTGCGTGCTGCGGGGTGCGGCGTGCGGTGGGTTTCGCGGCTGTTAGGGAAGACTTCATAGGTTGAGCCCTCACGGTTTTTGCGCGGAGGCTTCGCATGTCCGACAACTCGCCCATTCTGTCCTTGCCATTGATCCAACCCTCGCAGGCGCAAAAGCATGTCACCCATAACGAGGCCATGCTGGTGCTGGATGTGGCGGTGCAACTGGCGGTGAAGGCGCGCAATCTGGCGGCACCGCCTGCGACCCCCAGCACCGGCGACCGGTACATCATCGCCGCCGGGGCCAGCGGGGCCTGGGCCGGGAAATCGGGGCAGATCACCAATTTCGCCAATTCCTACTGGAGTTTCTATCCCCCCCTCGCGGGCTGGCAGGCGTGGATTGGCGATGAGGCGCAGATGGCGGTGTTCACCGGCAGTGCCTGGGTTGGCGACAGTGAAAAGCCGCTTGTGGTGCCGCGGATCGGGGTTTCGGCCACGCCCGATGCCACCAACCGCCTGTCGGTTTCAGCGCCTGCAACCCTGCTCAGCCATGCGGGCACCGGCCATCAGGTGAAGGTGAACAAGGCGGCGGCGGCGGACACTGCCAGCCTGATGTTTCAGACCGGCTTTGCCGGCCGGGCCGAGATGGGCCTGACCGGCAACGATGATTTCACCATCAAGGTCAGCCCGGACGGCACCACCTTTCGCAACGGTTTGGTGATCGACAAGGATGACGGGCTGGTGATGGCGATGAACGGCTTTCGCCTTGATCCGATGGCGGGCGATCTGGCGGCACCCGGCAATGGCGATCTGTGGTACAACAGCAGCACTGGCAAGCTGCGCACGCGGCAGGCGGGCGTCTCGCTGGATGTGATCGGCGGTGGCAGCCCGACGGTGTTTTCGGATGCGGTTTTTGCGTTGCAGGATGATCTGGACCCGACCAAGCAGGCGATGTTTCAATGCGCGACCATCCCCACCGGGGTGACGCGGGTGTTCAGCCTGCCCAACACCTCGAGCGAGTTGGCGGCGCTGAACGGCACCCAGACCTTCACCGGCGCCAAGACGTTTTCCGGCACTTTCGTGGTGAGTGCGGCCAGCGGCATCATCGGCAACTCTACTGCGGCGGCCAGTTACGGGGTGGGTAGCGGGGCCACGGTTTCGGGCAGCACCAAGACGGTCAATCTGGGCACCGACGGGGTTTCCGGCTCTACCACCGTTGTCAATCTGGGGTCGGCGGTGGCGGGTGCGGGCGGCGCGCTGGTGGTGAACAGCCCGGTGGTGACATTTGCCAATACGGTAACCTCGGTTGCGATGCCGCAGGCGGTGCTGGCGGCGAATTATCTGGGGTTGGGCGGGGCTGTGGGCGATGCCACCAACCGGCTGTCGGTGAACACGCCGGCGGTGCTGATCAACCATGCGGGGGCCGGGGTTGAGGCGACGGTGAACAAGGCGGCGGTGGGCAATGATGCCGCTATCGCCTTCAAGACCGGGTTTTCGGGGCGGGCCTTGGTGGGGTTGCTGGGGTCTGACGATTTCAAGGTGAAGGTCAGCGCCAACGGCAGCGGCTATTTCGACGCGGTGACGATCACGGCGGGCAGTGGTGTGGTCAGTTTTGCCCAGCCCGTAACGCTGGCGGGACAGGTGAGCGATCCTGTTTCGCCCGCGAGCGGGGCGTTGTGGCATAACGCCACCAGCGGGCAGGTGCGGGTGCGGGCGGACGGGCGGAGCGCGGTGTTGAACCCGATGCAGGCGGTGACATGGTTGACGCCGGTTGCGGGGGATTACGTGATGACCACCTCGAACGGCGGCGGTGCCACCACCACGCTTTTGGGGGCGGCGGGGCGGGTGGATATCTTTCCCTTCGTGCCGAGGGGGGATTGTGTGATCGACCGGCTGGCGGTGAACTGCACCACGGCGGTGGCGGCGGCCTTGGGCAAGCTGGTGGTTTATGCGTCGGACAATCTGGGGCGGCCCGCGGGGTTGCTGCTGGAAACCGTTGATCTTGATTTCGGCACCACCGGGGTGAAGACGGCGACGGTGGCCATCACTCTGCTGGAGGGGAAATGCTATTGGCTGGGGGTGCGGCACAGTTCCACCGCCACGCTGGCGGCCTGGCAGCTTTATGCGACGCCGGACCTGAATGGCGGCAATACCCCGGTGACGACGGCACGCAAGCTGTTCCGCCGCACGCTGGCTTATGCGACGGTGGCCCCGGCCAGTTGGGGCTATGCGTCGATCGAGCTGAACTCGGCCAACGCGACGGCGGTGTGGTTGCGGTTGGTTTGATGGGGGACTTTCTGTTTCTTGCCGGAGTTGATTGACGTCAAATCCGGCAAGAAACAGGCGGCGGAGAGTGGTTTCACTCAGGAACCCATCCGGCCTTAAAGCGGTTTGCATTTGATCTGGTTCACCCGAGCAAATGCAAACCGCAACATTCCAAGCCTGCACCTGTCTTAATTTGCCTTCAATCTGATCCAGATTGAAGGCAAACCGCTCTAGAAAAACGCCTGCAGCCCGGTGATGGCGCGGCCCAGTATCAGGGCGTGGACATCATGGGTGCCTTCATACGTGTTCACCGTTTCCAGATTAACCATGTGGCGCATGATCTGGTAATCTTCCTGAATGCCGTTGCCGCCGTGCATGTCGCGCGCCATCCGGGCGGCGTCCAGCGCCTTGCCACAGTTGTTGCGCTTGATGATGCTGATCATCTCAGGCGCTGCATTCGCCGCATCCAACAGCCGCCCCACTTGCAGGCTGGCTTGCAAGCCAAGCGCGATTTCCGACATCATATTGGCCAGTTTCAACTGGTACAACTGGGTCTGCGCCAGCGGTTTGCCAAACTGCCTGCGGTCCAGCCCGTATTGGCGCGCGGCGTGCAGGCAGAATTCTGCAGCCCCCATCACCCCCCAACTGATGCCGAACCGGGCGCGGTTCAGGCAGCCGAACGGGCCTTTCAACCCTTCGACATGCGGCAGCAGCGCATCCTCGCCCACCGCGACATCCTGCATCACGATCTCGCCGGTGACGGAGGCGCGCAGCGACAGCTTGCCGCTGATTTTCGGGGTTGAAAGCCCCTTGGCGCCACGTTCCAGTACGAAACCCTTGATCTTGCCGCCATGCGCTTCAGATTTCGCCCAGACCACGAACACATCGGCGATGGGCGCGTTGGAAATCCACATTTTCGCACCTGAAATCACATAGCCTGTCGCAGTCTTGCGCGCCACGGTTTTCATGCCCGCAGGGTCCGAGCCCGCATCGGGTTCGGTCAGGCCGAAACAGCCGATCCATTCGCCGGAGGACAGTTTTGGCAAGAATTTCAGCCGCTGCGCCTCGGTGCCGTAGGCATAGATCGGATACATCACCAGCGAGGATTGCACCGACATCATGCTGCGGTAGCCGGAATCCACCCGCTCCACCTCGCGCGCGATCAGGCCGTAAGCGACATATGACGCGCCAAGGCCGCCGTATTGTTCGGGGATGGTCACGCCGAGCAGGCCCATGGCGCCCATTTCGCGGAAAATTGCAGGATCTGTCGCCTCGTCGCGGTAGGCGGCGATGATGCGGGGTTGCAGCTTGCCTTCTGCATAGGCGCGCGCGCCGTCGCGCAGCATGCGTTCCTCATCGGTCAGCTGATCTTCCATGCGGAAGGGATCCTGCCAATCGAACCGCCCCAGATCGGGGGCGTCTTTGGCTTTGAGTTCGGGTTTATCGGGCATCGGGCTCTCCTGCGATCAGGCTATCCTTGCAGAAATCGCTGCGGCAGGCTATCGAAACTGCATCACTGGGTCATGAGGAAACCTCATATGCTGGGCGCGCGCCGATATCTGCCGTCGATGGCCTCGCTGCTGGCGCTGGAGGCGGTGGAGCGGTTACAGAGCGCGTCGGCGGCGGCGGTGGAACTGTCGTTGACCCAAGGGGCTGTCAGCCGCCAGTTGAAGGTGCTGGAGGATCAGCTGGGGCTGGTGCTGCTGGTCCGCGACAAGCAGCGGCTGCGCCTGACGCCCGCCGCACAGGATTATGTGCGCGAGGTGCGGCGCTGTCTTGGCAGCTTGCAGGCGGCGTCGCTGCGGCTGCGGGCCAACCCGTTGGGGGGTGCGTTGAACCTGGCCATCCTGCCCGCTTTTGGCATGCATTGGCTGGCGCCGCGTCTGGCCGGGTTTGCGCGCCTGCACCCGGAGGTGACGGTGAACCTGTCCACCCGCCTTGCGCCGTTCGATTTTGCCAGCAGCGGCTTTGATGCGGCCATTCATTATGGCCGCGAGGATTGGCCGGGGGCGCGGTATCTGCGGCTGATGGAGGAAGAGGTGCTGGCGGTGGTGAGCCCCAGCCTGCTGAATGCCAGCCTGCTGGCGGCACCGCTGAGCGACGCGCGCGCGGTGCTGGGGCTGCCGCTGTTGCATCTGGAAAGCCGGACGGGCGATTGGGGGCGGTGGCTGGCGCATTACGGCTGTCAGGGATTGCGGCCGCCGGGGATGCTGTTCGATCATTTTGCCACCATGATGCAAGGCGCGGTGCACGGTTTGGGGGCGGCGATCCTGCCGCTGTTTCTGCTGGAAGAGGCGCTGGCGCAGAACCGGCTGGTGCCGGTGTTCGGCCCGGCGATCCGGGCTTTGGGCAGCTATTATCTGGTCTGGCCGCAAGACCGCGCGGTGCGTGCGCCGCTGGCGTCGTTTATCGGCTGGCTGGGCGCGCATCATCTTGCACCTGCCAGCACGCCGCCCCAAAGTGGCGCATAAGCAGGGAGATACGGATGTCCAAGCCCACCATCGGCGATGTTTCGTTCTGGTATGCCGATATCGGCCTGCCCGCCCGCCGCGCCGCGTTGCAAGGCGATACCACGGCGGATGTGGCGATCATCGGCGCAGGCTATACCGGGCTTTGGGCGGCCTATTATCTGAAAAAAGCCAATCCGCGCCTGAATGTGCTGGTGATCGAGAAGGAATTTGCCGGGTTCGGCGCGTCGGGGCGCAATGGCGGGTGGTGCATGGGCACCTTTGCATGGGACCACGAACGCTATGCGGCAGACACCTCGCGCGCCGCGGTGCTGGAGATGGTGCAGGCGCTGGAGGGCACCGTGCCCGAGATCATCCGCATCTGCGCCGAAGAGGGTATTGACGCCGATATCATCCCCAGCGCCGAGATGATGGTGGCCACCAACCCCGCCCAACTGGTGCGGATGCGGGCCGAGATTGTCCACCGCACCCATTGGGGCGAGGGCGCGCGGGTGCGCGAGTTGACGGCGGCGGAGTTGCGCCAGCGCATCACCATTCCCGGCACTCTGGGCGCGATGCTGGTCAGCGGCATGGCGCGGGTGCAGCCGGCCAAGCTGGTGCGCGGGCTGGCCTTGGCGGTGGAGCGGCTGGGGGCGCGGATTGTTGAGGGCACGGAAGTGCTGGATTATGCCAAGGGGCGAGTGACCTGCGCGCAAGGCGTGGTTTCGGCCCCGGTCATTCTGCGCTGTACCGAAGGGTTTACTGCCACCCTGCCGGGGCGCAAGCGCGAGTGGCTGCCGCTGAATTCAGCGCAGATCGCAACCGTGCCCTTGCCGCCCGAGGTTTGGGCGCGGATCGGCTGGGAGGGGCACGAGCTGATCGGCGACATGAACAACGCCTATTGCTATTGCCAGCGCACGCGCGAAGGGCGGATCACGGTGGGGGCGCGCGGCGTGCCCTACCGGTTCGGATCAAGGATGGACAGCAACGGCGCGCCGGATGCGGTGACGATTGCGCGGTTGACGGCGGTGCTGCGCCAGCATTTCCCCGAGGCCGCCGATTACCCGGTGGATCACGCCTGGTGCGGCGTGATCGGGGTGCCGCGCGACTGGTGCGCGACGGTGGGGCTTGATCCGGGCACCGGTTTGGGCTGGGCGGGGGGCTATGTCGGGGTGGGGGTTTCCACCGCCAATCTGGCGGGGCGGACGCTGGCCGATCTGGCCTTGGGGCGCAAGACCGCAATCACCGGCCTGCCATGGGTGAACCGGCGGGTGCGGCCATGGGAGCGCGAGCCGCTGCGCTGGCTGGGGGTGCAGGCGATGTACAAGCTGTTTCACATCGCCGATCAGCGCGAAAGCCGCCTCGGCGGGCCACCCTCGCGGTTTGCGGCGTTTGGCAACTGGCTGACGGGGCGGTAGGGGTTTTACACCCCCGCACCCGCCGTTGAAAAGCGGGGGTTTCACACCCCCGCACCCCCGTGGGATATTTGAGCAGTAAAGAACGAGGGAAAAATCTAAGCAAACTGTCTTGAGCGGTGTTTTTGGGGTGGTGGTGCGGCGCATCGCATTTGGGGCCTGCTGTCACTTTCCGTGCCTGTTCAAGGTTGCCAGCTTCGCACGCCGGGCCGCAGCGTCAGCACGTCCAGACTGGCTTCCAACTGCGCTTGCGGGATATCGCGCGCGATCACCACGATCCGGCTGACCGTCTCGCCTATGGGAAAGCGGGTGAGTTCGGTCAGTGGATGGAAGATATGCTGCACCCCGTGCAGCGCGAAAGGGGCGGGGCGGCCTGCCACATGGACAATCCCCTTGATCCGCAGGATGTCGCGGCCCCTGAGGGCTATCAGCGTATCCAGCCAATGCTCGAACACATCGGCCGGGATCGGGTGGTCGATGGTGATCGACACCGAAGTGATGCGCCGGTCGTGGTGGCCCGGATTTTTCAACCCCGGCAGCGGTTGTGGCGCGCGGCCTGCGGCGAAGAGGCCGTAGTCCATGGCGCCCAGTGGTGTGGCGGGTTCGGGCGCGCGGGCAACGCTTGCGCGTGGCACCTGATAGGCCGCCGCGTTCACCCATTCCAGCACCTGGCCCGCGCCCGCCTCGCTGTCGAGGCCCGAGATGTCGAACAGGTCTGCCACCGCCACCCGGCCATGGTCGGCGTGCAGCCGGGTCGCTCCGGGATTGATCACCGCCAGCCGCGCCTCGAAAGCGGCGAGCGCATCTGCCGTTACCAGATCGGCCTTGCTCACCACGATGCGGTCGGCGATGGCGATCTGGTTCACCGCCTCGGCCTGCAGATCCAGCGTGCGCGGCCCCACCGCCGCATCCGCCGTGACGATAACCCCGTCCAGCCGGAACGCCGCAGTCAACCCCGCGTCCAGCAGCAGCGTGCGCAGGATCGGCCCCGGATCGGCCAACCCCGTGGTTTCGATCACCACCCGGTCAAAGGCGATGCTGCCCGCCTGACGCCGCGCCACAAGGTCCAGTAGCGTGCGCGCGAGGTCACCGCGGATGGTGCAGCAGAGGCAGCCCGATTGCATCAGCACCAGCTCTTCCGTGGCCTTCTGCACCAGATCATGGTCAAGGCCGATGGCGCCAAATTCGTTGATCACCACCGCCACCCGGCCTGCGCAGGGATCGCGCAGCAGGTGGTTCAGCAGCGTGGTTTTGCCCGAGCCGAGAAAGCCTGTCAGTAGGGTGATCGGCGTCAGGCTCATGGGGCGGCTCCTCGTGGGTCGTCCCAGCATAGCGCCGGGTTACGGCAAACGGAACGGGGGGGGGCCGCCTAGAGCGTGTCGCATGCAACCGGGTTCAGCCGGTTGTAGGCAATACGCAACATTCCCAAGCTGATCTTGTCTTGGATTGCCTTCAATCTGAATCAGATTGAAGGAAATCCGCTTGTCTTATGACTATTCCAGCCTCCCATGCGACAAAGGAGGCACCGTCCGGCACCTTGAACTTGCCGGACGGTGACGGTGGTTGGATCGTCACTGGCTTGGTCGTGAACGGATC
>JANNAV010000197.1:0-40565 GCA_031384695.1 Paracoccaceae bacterium | reverse complement strand
GGCACCCTCGAGCAGGGCCTTCTTCCACGGATGGATCATCGTCGGATGGACCGCATAGGCGGTCGCCGGTTCCGATACCGTGCGCTCGCCCTTCAGCGCCTCCAGCGCCACACGCGCCTTGAAGGCCGCGTCGTGATTCCTGCGTTTCGACATCTCCGTTCTCCCCGTGCCCGCAGACCGGCAGACTTCAAATCGCAGCTTCCGTCACTGTCGGATCTTCGGGGGGTAGCTCACTCCCCCGCCGTTCATCCGGCACGATCTCCACCCGCGCCACATCGCGCAACAATCCCGGCACGCCGCCGATGCTGCGCAGGGGGATGCCTTCGATGTCGGCGATGCCGCGCAGATAGCCGCGCCCGCGCACCATGAACTCGAACTCCGACAATTCGACCGTGCGGCCGCCGGTGTCCATGTTGCTGGCCGCCACTGCTTCGCCGATCCCGGTCAGCGTGACCCCCTGGGCGCGCATCCGCACCGGATCGACGGTGATCGAGTATTGCTTGACGAAACCGCCGACGCTGGCCACTTCCGATACCCCATCGGCGCGGCTGGCGGCATAGCGCACCACCCAGTCCTGCAACGACCGCAACTCCGCGAGGCTCAGGTTTTCGCCGGTGATGGCGTATTGGTAAACCCAGCCGACGCCGGTGGCATCGGGGCCAAGCGCGGGCGTCACGCCGTCGGGCAAGCGCGCGGCGGCGGCGTTCAGGTATTCCAGCACGCGCGACCGCGCCCAGTAGGGGTCCACCCCATCCTCGAAGATGATATAGACAAACGAGATGCCGAAGAACGAAAAGCCCCGCACCACGCGCGAGCGGGGCACCGTCAGCATGGCCGAGGTCAGCGGATAGGTCACCTGATCCTCGACCACCTGCGGTGCCTGCCCCGGATAGTCGGTCAGCACGATCACCTGCACGTCCGACAGATCGGGGATGGCGTCGATCGGCAGGCGGCCCAGCGACCAGAGACCGGCGGCGATGGTCAGGGCGGTGGCGAAGAACACCAGCACCAGATTGCGGGCCGACCACGCGATGACACCCGCAATCATTGGCCAGCCTCCGGTGCGGCAAGGGCGGCGAGTGCCGCGTTCAGGTTGCTTTCGGCGTCGATCAGGAAGGTGGCGGTGGTGACGATGCGGTCGCCCGCCGCGATGCCGCTGCGAACCTCGACCATGCCTGCGCCACGCTGGCCCAACACCACGTCCTGCGGCGCGAACCGTCCTTCGCCCAGATCGCGGATCACCACTTGCCGGTCGCCGGTGTCGATCACCGCACTTTCGGGAACCTGCACCACCGTGGTGCCGTCGCCGATGCTCAGTTCAACCTCGGCATACATGTTGGCCAGAAGGCGGCCCTCCGGGTTGGGCAGGTCGATCCGGACCCGCGCGGTGCGGGTCTGCATGTCGACGGCGGGATAGATTGCGTTGATCACACCTGCAAAGACCTCACCGGGCAGGCCACGAAAGGTGATTTCTGCCGCCGCCCCCCGCCGCAGCCCCATCAGGGCGGTTTCGGGCACATCGGCCATCACCCAGACCACGGAGGTATCGGCGATGCGAAACAGCGTCTGACCCGCCTCGGACATCATCCCCTCGACGGCCATCCGTTCCAGCACCACGCCGTCACGCGGGGCGGTCAGGGCGATGTTGACCGGCGGGCGGCCATCGGTTGCGATGGCGTCAATCACCTGGTCTGGCAGGCCCAGGTTCTGCAGGCGCTGGCGGGCGCCGGGGGACGGTTTGCCATTGCTGCGCAGGTCGGTGATGAACTGCGCCACCGCCGTGGCAACCTCGGGCGAATAAAGCATGGCAAGCGGATCACCCTGCTTGATGGTGGCCCCGGTCGTCACATCGGCAACCGAGGTGATGAAGGCATCGGCACGCAGGGAGATGACGCTGACCCGGCGTTCGTCCAGCGTGACCACGCCGGGCGCGCGCACCACCATGTCCATGGCACCGGTTACTGCCAGCGCGGTGCGCACGCCGGTGCGCTGCAGCTTGCCGGGGGACACCCGGACCGTTCCGGTATCGTTCACTTCACCGGCATAGACGGGCAGGTAGTCCATCCCCATCGAATCCTTTTTCGGCACCGGCGACGTATCAGGCAGGCCCATCGGGTTGCGATAGTAGAGGACGGCCGGTTCGGCTTCGGGCGATGCGACGATCATTTCAGGATCAAATGACACATCTTCGCTGGCGAGGACCGGCAGGAAATCCCGCCCATCCGCCGTTGTTCCTGGCGCGGCGGACCACTCCGGCGATCCGTCCGGGTGGCGGTAGTAGATCACCGGCCCGGTCGGGGCCGGTTGCACCTTATCCGGGGCGGGCGGCACCGCAGCCTCGCTTTCCTGCCAGGATGCAATCTGCATGCTGAGGTGGTTGGTGAGCACTGCCACGGTGATGCCGCGTTCGCCTGCGGCAAGGCCCGCCCAGCCTGCAGCCCCCGCCACCAGGGCCAGCAGCAGCTTGCCCGCGCCGCTCATGGCGACACCTGAAGCGCAAGCGCGGCCTTGACCGTCTCGGCCTCGCCCTGCACCTTGGCGGCCAGCGAGAAGCGCCAGTTTCCCGCCATCGTGAGGTCGGTGGCAAAGCGGTACTGGCCGGGGCTTTCGGTTGGGAGCAGCGTTACCGGAGTGGTCATCGTCGCCATTCCATCCGGTGCCATGTCCATGCGGGTGGCAAAGATCACGGCATCTTCAACAGGTGTGCCATTGCGCAGGTCCGTCAGGCGGACGGTCAGGATGGCCCCGGCACCTGCCGGACGGGTCGTCTCGACCAGTTCAAGGGCAAAGTCGCTGGCCCCGGCAAGTGCCGTCTGTGCGGCAAGAACAGAGCCAACGGCAATAACGGCGGCAAGCGTAAGGCGTGAGAGCATGATGAATGTCCAGATCAGGATTGAGCTTGTGCCGATGGCACTGCGCTGGCCCCTTCTTGGGACGTCGCAGGGACGTCGCAGGGACGTCGCAAGGGCGTCGCAAGGGCGGGGGCATGTTCAGGAACAGGGCGCTGGTGCGCCCGATCAATCAGACCCTGGGAGGTCTTCGCAGTCCTGTCTGCACAACGGAATAGTCGGATGCAACACCGTCCGGGGCAAACTTCAGGGGTCCATAGGTGTGAACGCTGTGCCGCAAGCCAATCTCATGCAGCAGCGATGCCGGAGCAGCCCGACACTGCATCAGTGCCGCGCAAGCCGCACCGCATTCAGGTTTGGGTGGACAATCGACCGGACAG
The DNA here is from genome assembly GCA_031384695.1 of Paracoccaceae bacterium. GTDB lineage: Bacteria > Pseudomonadota > Alphaproteobacteria > Rhodobacterales > Rhodobacteraceae > JANNAV01. The sequence goes on along the minus strand of JANNAV010000197.1, from coordinate 37,336 downwards.
CAGGGCGAGGCCGTCACGGCCCGCAAGGCTGCTGCCTGCGCCGCAGCCTGACCAAGCGAGAGGGAAATCAACATCCCACCCAGCACGACCAGAACAAGCAATGAGCGCAACAAAGCTGCCATCCCGCCAGCCTTGCACCAAGTCCGGCCGGCCCGCAACTCACGAATAGCTGAACGATGGCAGACCGACTGGACGAAAGCCAGGCAAATCCATGCCCATACCAACGTGGCCGTGCCGTGCGTTGGCAATCAAAGTCACACCGTCACCTGTTCCAGCGGCAACAAGCGCGCGAACCCGACGAAGAACACGGTGGTGGTCGAGGGCGCATCGGGGGTTTCGTGCGGCGCGACCAGCACGAACGACAGAAAGCCGGTGACGATGGGGGCCGACATCGCGGCGACGGGTATCGCCGGAAGCGCGCGAACTGGCAAAAGCAGCATCAGCGGCGTGGTCGCGGTCAGGATTTTCAGCGGTTGCAAAGCGGCTTCGGGCAGTTTCGTTACCAGCGCCAGCGCCAGAAACCTCACTTCCGGCGTCAGGGCAACGGTCGGCTCCGCCGGACCTTTCCTTTAAGCCTTGATCTGCTTGACCAGCAGCATGGCCACAACGCCAGGTGCGCCGCCGACAAACATCGCCAAAGCTGCGCCCCCCGTGTTTCGCATTTGGAGAAATCCCGCTTGCCGCCGCCGCAAACACGACGCCGGAATCAGGGTATGCAGCAGCGAAAGGTCATTGCGCCGCATCCATCCCCGCATCGGCACCATGATGATGATGTGTCAGGCAATGCGAATGATCGCCCAGAACCTCGATCACCCGGCAATCCGCGATGACCCCGCCCGCGCAGTGTACCACCATCCGTTCCAGTTCCGATTTGAGCGCGGTCAGCCGCGCAATCCGGGCTTCTACGGCGGCAAGCTGTGCCTTGGCGATGGCGTCCGCTTCGGCGCAGGACTGGCGGGGGCGGCCGGACAGGCTTAGAAGGTCGCGGATCGCCTCCAGTGGAAACCCCAGCTCGCGGGCGTGGCGGATGAAGGCAAGCCGTTCTGTGCTGCGGCGGCTGTAGAGGCGCTGGTTGCCGGTACTGCGTTCAGCCTCGGGCAGCAGGCCGATCTGTTCGTAATAGCGGATCGTCGGCACTTTCACGCCCGCAGCCTTGCCCAGTTTCCCGATTGTCAGCATGATTTTGGTCCTTGCACCTCTAGCGACCAGAGAGATTATACGAGTGCCTGGACAACTGCAATAATCCCGGGCAACCGGGCCGGAAAGGATTGAAATGGCACAGAAATCGGCGACCGATTCGCAGGAATGGGCGATCACGGGCATGGACTGTGCCGCCTGTGCCACCAAGATCAGGACGGCAGTGGAACGCCTGCCGGGCGTCAGCGACGTGAACGTGGCCATCATGGCGGAAAAGCTGACGCTGAAGCTGGAACCCGGCACCACTCCGCGCGACAGGATCGAGGCGGCGGTGGTCAGGCTGGGCTATGGCATTGGTGCCACCAAGGCCAGCAAGGCCAGGGCGTTCGTGATGCCGGGTGCAAAAGCGGATGACCATGCGGGGCAGGGTCACGCCGAAGGCGCGCACGAAGACCAGAAAACCAGCAAGGTGACGGCTGCTGATGACGGCCACGGCGCACCCGGCCATATCCACAATGATCCTGCCTGCCGGGGCAAGCGGTGGTATGAAACCGGCAAAGGGCGACTGGTGATTGGCACCGGGCTGCTGTTGGCTGCTGCCTCGGCGGTCAAACTGTTCGCGTCCGAAGACATTGCCAACTGGGCTTTTGTTGCGGCCTGCCTGATCGGTGTAGCCCCCGTCGCGCGCCGGGCGTTTGCCGCCCTGCAGGCTGGCATGCCCTTCACCATCGAGGGCTTGATGACCATCGCCGCCGTCGGTGCGCTGTTCATCAATGCGGCGGAAGAGGCGGCGCTGGTGGTGTTCCTGTTCGCGGTGGGCGAGGTGTTGGAAGGGGTGGCTGCCAACAAGGCGCGCGACGGCATAAGGGCGCTGGCCAATCTGATCCCCAAGACCGCCCTGATCGAGGCGAACGGCACCACCCGCGAAGTTCCGGCAGATTTGCTGGCCGTGGGGCAGATGGTGCTGGTCCGCCCCGGGAGCCGGATTCCGGCGGACGGGGAAATCGTCGAGGGCACATCGGGCATCGACCAAAGCCCGGTCACCGGCGAAAGCGTGCCCGTCACCAAAGGACCGGGAGAGGCGGTGTTTGCAGGCTCGATCAATGCCGAGGCGGCGCTTCGCATCAAGGTTACCAAAGCCGCGACCGACAACACCATCGCCCGCATCATCAAGCTGGTTGAAGAGGCGGAAACGTCACGCGCGCCCACCGAACGCTTTATCGACAGCTTTAGCCGCATCTATATGCCCGCCATCGTGGGCGTGGCGGTTCTGGTGGCGTTGGTTCCGACGCTGGGCTTCGGGCAACCCTGGGATATCTGGATCTATCGGGCGCTGGCCCTTTTGCTGATCGGCTGCCCTTGCGCGCTGGTGATCTCGGTGCCCGCCTCGATCGCCTCGGCGCTGTCATCCGGGGCAAAGCGCGGCCTTTTGATGAAGGGGGGAGCGGTGATCGAAGCTGCGGCCAAAGTGAAAGAAGTGGCGTTCGACAAGACCGGCACCCTGACCCATGGCCGCCCCGTCGTGACCGATGTGATCCCGTTCGGGGCAACCACAGTGCAAGAGATGCTGGCGGTTGCGGCCGGTGTTGAAAACGGATCGGGCCATCCCCTGGCGGTTGCCATCCTGAACCGGGCGGCAGAGGCAAAAGTGGCCATGCTACCTTCGCGCGAGGCGAAAGCCATCATTGGCAAGGGGGCCGAAGCCATTGTTGGCGATGCAAAAGCATGGGTAGCCTCGCCGAATTACGCGGTGGCGATGCAGGCGCTTGACGCGGCGCAACTGCGTCAGGCCGCGCTGTTCGAGGCGGACGGCAAGACTGCCGTGGTGGTGTTTCGCGAAGGCGAGGGGCTTGGCCTGATCGCCATGCGCGACGAGCCGCGGGCGGATGCAGCCGAGGCGGTGCGCCAGCTTAAGGCGATGGGGGTCAGCGCGCTGATCCTGACTGGCGACAACCCCCGCACGGCTGCGGCCATCGCGGGCCCCCTGGGGATGGAGTTTCGCGCCGACATGATGCCCGAAGACAAGTTGATGGCCGTGCGCGCGATGAACGGGACCGGCGGCGTGATGATGATCGGCGACGGGATCAACGATGCGCCGGCGTTGAAACAGGCCTCGGTGGGCGTGGCGATGGGGTCGGGCACCGATGTGGCGCTGGAAACCGCCGATGCGGCCATTCTGCGCGACCGGGTGACCGACGTTCCGGCCTTGATCCGGCTGTCGCGCGCGGCGATGGGCAACATCCGACAGAACGTGACGTTGGCGCTGGGGCTGAAGGCGGTGTTTCTGGTCACCACTGTTCTGGGCATCACCGGCCTCTGGATCGCCATTCTGGCCGACACCGGGGCCACGGTTCTGGTCACGCTGAATGCCCTGCGGCTGTTGCGGTTCAACCCCGGGCGCGAGAGCTGATGTGCAGAACCCGTCTGGCGGTGGTTGGCTTTCGGGCAGCCTTCGGTCTTGGGTTGGCCGGGCGATTGACTGCGAGGGTCGCTTTGACAGGTGCGATCACATTGGTGATGGAGCGCGCAATCGCAACCCGCCTGTTCGGCTGCGGTCCGGCCCCTGCTGCCGGTGGCCATCGGTAGCTGGCGCGGCACGCCTGCGGGCGTCGCCCTTGCGTTCCATATCGCGCTTGGCATCAGCATCGCCGCCCGGATGCGCAAGGCCAAACCCCCGCTATGGACCTTTCCCGCACCGCCGCCGACGTTGCAAGACTTTCTTTGAACGCGAAAGCGATGCCAGTGCCCCGCATCGCTACACCATGCCGCAGAGCCCGACGCTGTATCTGATTGGGCCGGAGGGTGACTGGCGGTACTTGTTTGACTATAAAACATTGGTAAGCGATATCCTTGCCGATCTTCAACCCCGATTGTGAGCCCCGGATGAAACGCCTGCTGCCTGCCGCTTTTGCCCTGATCATAGTCGCGCCCGCCATGGCCTGCGAGGTGGTTCGCATCGGCGATATCGAGGTTGAACAGGCCTGGTCGCGCGCCACCATCGGGGCGGACCGGCCCGGCGTTGTTTATCTGACCATCCGTAACACAGGCGGCAGCGACGATGCCCTGACCGGGCTGGCCACGCCGGTTGCGGGCATGCCGATGCTGCATGAAACCGTGGTCACCGACGGTGTCGCCTCGATGCCGCATGCGATGTCGGTGCCGGTGCCTGCGGGGCAGACGGTTGCGCTGGAGCCCGGCGGGTTTCATGCCATGCTGATGGGGCTGACGCAGAAGCTGGACAACGGGGCCGCGTTCCCGGTGACCCTGACTTTCCGGAACGCAGGCGCGGTCACCATAACCGTTGATGTGCTGGCTTTTGGCGCCAAGGGCCCGGACTGCGCAGACGCCCAGCCGTGAACCGGCGGCAGGCATGGCCCTTGTGGCCCGCCAATCTTCGCGCGCATTCGCATGGCAGCACCGCTACCGGTTGACCCTTGCCCCCCCCGGCAGGTATCCAAGCATAAACCTTACGCCGGGAACCCGAAATTGGCCATTCATCTCTACCAGAACGACCTGCCCGCAAACCTTTCGCTTGGCCCCATCGTGGCCATTGATACCGAAACCATGGGCCTCAATCCGCAGCGTGACCGGCTTTGCCTGGTGCAACTCTCGTCCGGCGACGGCCATGCGCATCTGGTGCAGATCGCCAAGGGCCAGAGCGTGGCACCGAACCTTGTGCGCCTGCTGACCGATCCCGCCACGCTGAAGCTGTTCCACTTTGGCCGCTTTGATGTCGCGGCGCTGCACAAGGCTTTCGGCGTGGCAACCGCACCCGTCTGGTGCACCAAGATTGCCGCCAAACTGATCCGCACCTTCACCGACCGGCATGGCCTGAAGTACCTGTTGCAGGAACTGGTGGGCGTCGATGTGTCCAAACAGCAGCAAACCTCGGATTGGGGGGCGGCCATTCTTACCGATGCGCAGAAGGAATATGCGGCGTCCGATGTGCTGTACCTGCACCGGCTGCATGCCGCGTTGGAGGCCATTCTGATCCGCGAAGACCGGCTCGATCTGGCGCTGCGCTGTTTTGCCTTTCTGCCAACCCGCGCCGAGCTGGATCTGCTGGGCTGGGAGGAGCCGAATGACATCTTCCACCACTGACCTGCTGGCCACCGATCTTCTGGCAACCGGCCGCCGGGTGATCGCGCGCGAGGCCGAGGCGCTTGCCTTGCTGGGCGCGGCGCTTGATGAAAGCTTTGCCCGCGCCGTCGCCCTGATCCTCGCAACGCGCGGCCGGGTGATCGTGTCGGGCATGGGCAAATCCGGCCATATCGCCCGCAAGATCGCGGCCACCCTTGCCTCCACCGGCACGCCCGCGCAATTCGTGCATCCCGCCGAGGCCAGCCACGGCGATCTGGGCATGATCACCAAGGGCGATGTGGCGATGGTGCTGTCCAATTCCGGCGAAACCTCGGAACTGGCGGATATCGTCGCCCATACCCGCCGCTTTGGCATCCCGCTGATCGCGGTGGCGGGGCGGGCGGAGTCAACCCTGATGCGGCAGGCCGATGTGGCAATCCTGCTGCCCGACGCGCCCGAGGCTTGTGAGACCGGCATCGTGCCCACCACTTCGACCACCATGACGCTGGCGCTGGGCGATGCGCTGGCCATCGCCCTGATGGAACACCGCGCCTTCACCCCCGATCATTTCCGCGCCTTTCATCCCGGCGGCAAACTGGGGGCGCGGCTTTTGAAAGTGCGCGACCTGATGCACGAAGGCCCCCCCCTGATCAGCGCCGATCAGCCGATGAGCGAGGCACTGCTGATCATCTCGCGTTCGGGCTTTGGCGTGGTGGGTGTTACCGATGCCGATGGCAGCCTTGCGGGCATCATCACCGACGGCGACCTGCGCCGCCATATGGACGGGCTTTTGTCGCTGACGGCAGGGGCGGTGATGACCCGCAACCCCCGTACCGTGGCCCCCGAAGCGCTGGCCGCCGTGGCGGTGGCCCTGATGAACGATCACAAGATCACCTGCCTGTTCGTCACCGCAGCCGCCACCCCACGCCACGCCAGCGGCATCGTCCACATCCATGATTGCCTGCGCGCAGGCGTGATCTGATGGCGCTGGGTGCCCGCGACAACCTGCATTCGCGGCTGGTGGGTATCCTCAAGATCACCCTGCCATTGCTGGCACTGGCGGTCCTTTCGACCCTGTTCATGTTTTCGCGCGCCATCAACCCCGATGACGCCATCCCCTATGCCGACGTTGATATCGCCGAACGGCTGAGCCAACCCCGGATGACCGATGCGGGCTATGCGGGCGTCACCGCTGATGGTGCCGCCATCAGTCTGCAAATCTCGGAAGCGCGGCCCGCCGGATCTTCGGGCACCGCCGCGGGTGGCCCCTCGGCGCGCGGCTTTCTGGGGCTGCTGGAAACCCCCGACGGCGCACGGCTTGAAATTGCGGCGGGGCTGGCGCGGATGCAGATCGCCAACCGCCAGATTCTGCTTTCCGGCGGGGTCGAGCTGAAATCCTCGCTTGGCATCGTGGCGCAGGCGGATGGCTTTGCCTTTGAACTGGATCAAACCAATGTTCAAAGCACCGGCCGGGTTTCTGCCGAAGGCCCGTTCGGGCAGGTCACCGCCGACCATCTCAGCCTGACGGCAACGCCCGATGTGAAGAACAGCTACGTTCTGGTTTTCAATGGCGACGTCCGCCTGCTATACCAGCCAAAGAAGTGACGGGATTTCAGGTATGCGTTTCACCATCATGGCCATCGTCGTTGCCGCTCTGCTGGCGCCCGGCATGGCATCCGCCCAGACCGAGGTGGCGTTTGGCGGCCTGAAAGCCGACACCAGCCTGCCGGTCGAGGTAAAGGCCGACGCCCTCGCCATCGATCAAACCACCGGCAGCGCGGTTTTCAAGGGCAATGTCCTGGTGGTTCAGGGCGAAATGCGCCTGACCGCCGCCGAGATACGCGTCGAGTATTCCGCCGATGGCAAGGGCATCGACAAGCTGTTCGCCACCGGCAAGGTGCTGATCGTCAACGCCAGTGACGCCGCCGAAGCCGATGCCGCCGTCTATACCATCGCCTCGGGCGAGGTGGTGATGACCGGCGGCGTGCTGCTGACCCAAGGTCCGAGCGCCATCGCCGCCGAACGCATGGTGATCGACCTCAAAACCGGCACCGGGCGGCTGGAGGGCCAAGTCAGCACCACCTTCACGCCGGGGGGCAACTGATGCCGCCACCCGACCTGAAGGTCACCCAGGGCAATGCGGGCCTTGTGGTGCGCAACCTGCGCAAAAGCTACAAACGCCGTCTGGTGATCCGCGATGTCAGCATCCATCTGAACCGGGGCGAGGTGGTGGCGCTTCTTGGCCCCAACGGCAGCGGCAAGACCACCTGCTTTTACGCCATTGCAGGCCTTGTCACCCCCGAAGGCGGCGAGGTGCTGATCGACGGGCGCGATGTCACCGCCCTGCCGATGTACCGCCGCGCCCGCCTTGGCATCGGCTATCTGCCGCAGGAAGTTTCGATCTTTCGCGGCCTGTCGGTGGAGGATAACATCCTTGCCGTGCTTGAAATCGCCGAGCCGGATCGCCATAAGCGCCGCGAGCGGCTCGAGGAATTGCTGTCCGAGTTTTCCATCACCCATCTGCGCCGCGCCCCGGCTCTGGCGCTTTCGGGGGGCGAGCGCCGCCGCGTGGAGATTGCCCGCTGCCTTGCCGCCGAGCCGAAATATCTGCTGCTGGACGAGCCTTTCGCTGGCGTCGATCCCATCGCCGTGGCCGAAATCCGCCATCTGGTGCATGACCTGAAATCGCGCGGCATCGGCGTGCTGATCACCGATCACAACGTCCGTGAAACGCTGGAAATCGTCGACCGCGCCTATATCCTGCACGACGGGGTGGTGCTGAAATCCGGCACCGCCGACGAGGTGGTGCGCGACGAGATGGTGCGCCGCGTCTATCTGGGCGAAAACTTTCGCATCATCTAAAGCGATGTTGACAAGAGGCCCTGCGCATCCCCAAATAAAGCTGATGCACGCGCACAAAAGCCCTGCCCGCCAAATCCCAAGCGGCCAAGCCCCGGCCCCGCAGCTTTCTGCGATTGGTGCCTTTAACCCTTTCTTCACCCCACTCTCCCTACCCTTCCTCATCACGTGGAAGGCTCTGCAAGAACCTGTAAAGGAGGCGACATGCGCTATCAGATCAGTGGCAAGCAAATCGATATCGGCGAGGCCCTGCAAACCCATGTAAAGGCCGAACTTGGCGAGGTGGTGGACAAATACGCCCAGCGCCCCACCGATGTGACGATCGTGTTTTCCCGTGTGGCGCATGAGTTCATCTGCGAGGCCGTGATCCACCTTTCCACCGGCCTGAACGCGCAGGCCACCGGCCATGCTGCTGAAATCTATGCCGCTTTTGAATCCTGCCGCGAGAAAATGGACAAACAGCTGCGCCGCTACAAGCGCCGTCTGCGCAGCCATCACCGTGACCGCACGGTACCTGTTGAATTCGCCGAAAGCGCGTCATATATCCTCGCGCCAACCGAAGGGCCCGAGGATACCGATACCGACACGCTTCAGCCGATCATCATCGCCGAGATGGAAACCAAGATTCCATCGATCACCGTGGGCGAGGCGGTCATGCAACTGGAGCTTGCGGGCAAGCGTTTTCTGGTGTTTCGCAACGAAGGCCATGGGGGGGTGAACGTCGTGTTCCGTCGGGATGACGGCAATATCGGCTGGATCGACCCCCGCAACAGCAAATGACGCCCGCCTGTCCGGGTGCAAAAGATGAGACCGCCTGATGGATCTGTCAAAACTACTCGCGCCGACGGCGGTTCGTATCCTTGGCCAGCTGACCAGCAAAAAGCGCCTCTTCCAGGAATTGGGAGAGGTGGCGGCGCAGGCCTATAACTTGAACGCCGCCACCGCGATTGACGGTTTGCAGGAACGCGAAAGCCTTGGCCCCACCGGGGTTGGCAACGGCATCGCCTTGCCGCATGCCCGCCTGCAGGGGCTGGAACGCATCACCGGCATCTTCATCCGTCTGGAAAAACCGCTGGATTACGAAAGCGTCGATCGCCAGCCGGTTGATCTGATCTTCGGGCTGTTTGCGCCCAAGGATTCCGGGGTCGATCACCTCAAGGCGCTGGCGCTGGTGTCGCGCACCATGCGCGATGCGGCCACCGTGGCCAAACTGCGCGCCAACACCGATCCGGCCAAGCTTTACGCCATCCTCACCGAGATTCGCACCCCGCAAGCCGCCTAAAGCGTTTTCCAGCGGCCAAAGCCAAAGGCATTGAAATCGCGCCAATAGGCCGCCTCGGCCGCCGCTTCCAGATCGTCGCCGTGGATATCCTCCAACCGCACCGCAAATTTCTCGGGCGAGGGCGGCAGCTTGTGGCATTCCACCCCCACCTCCGCCGCAAGATAAGCCAAGCCTTCTGCCAGCCGGTCTTCGCGCAGCACCATGTCAGGGCTTTGGATGCTGCCAAACCCCTGCAAAACCGCACCTTGGGTGGCAAACTGCGGCATCACCCGCATTTCCGACCGCCCGTCCAGCACATGTTTCAGGAAATCCAGAAACACCAAAAACCCCTCGCGGAACTCTTCCGGCGTGCCGAACGGCTTGCCCTTGGGCGGCAGCGCAAAGCGATGTACCCGCTTGAGGTAGGGCCGCAGCTCCGGCATCCATTCCTTCTCGATGTAATCGCTGAACGCCGCATGCGCCCGTGCCAGCGGATGCCGCAACACCGTGAAAGACCGATACCGCGGATGCGCCTCTTTCCAGCGTTTCAGGCTTTTGCGGTCAAACCCGGTGATCACCTCGCCGTAACTGCCCAGCCAGCGCCGCACCTGCGCCTCGGGCCCGGATTTCACCGCCTGAAACAACAGCGGCACCCCTTCGGCCCCCGCGTAATGCGGCACGGCGGCGTTGCGGCGCGGCTCGAAGTTCGGCGAATGCGCGATGTTGAACCAATCGATTCGCGCCAGCCCCGCCTCCATTTCCTGCGGGTTGCTGACCTTCTCGATGATCGGCTGGGGGTTTTGTTTCTTGAACCGGAAATCCAGCTTTTCCAGCCGCGCCGCCACCCCCAGAAACGCCGCGATTCCGTTCAGCACATCGAGATCCAGCACGTCCTCATAGTCAATATAAAACGGCGCCTGCCCGCTGATCTGCAACTTGTGCAGCAAATCCACCTGAAATTTCTGCAACCGCAGCAACCGGCTTTCGAACTGCTCCGCATCAAAGCGGGGCCGCACGGTTTTCAGATGCTTGGTGTTGGCCATCCACCACTGATCGCTTTCCTCGGCGATCCGCCACGAGATATAGCTTTCCAGCGGGTTGCGCGTCAGCACGATTTTGGCGCATTTCGGATCGGCCAGCACCAGATCAAGCACCCGCGGATCATGATCGTGGAAATAGCGAAAGCCCGGCAGCCCCACCGTCTGCTCGCGCATCGCCCGCAAGAACCCCTCCGGATCGGCCTCGCGCCCGGCCAGATCAATGCCGAACAGCACCTCCTTGTTTTCGCCGCCGATAAAGAACGGATTGAACGCCTCGCCGTGGCACTTCACCCCGGCCAGCGCGTTCAGGTTCGACTCCAGAAAGTTCGATCCCGTCCGCATTTCGGCAAAGATCACAAAACTGCTGAAGCGCTGCGCCACTTATTTCACCAGATAGGGGCGGCCACGCCGGGTGCCCGAAGGTTTCAGATTATCGCCCGCCGGGAAATCGCCCATCAGCACCGGTTGCATGCCCTGATTGCGCAGGTTTTGCAAGAATTGGCCAAAGCCTTTCAGATCAACCAACAAAGGCGCCTCGGTCAGCCGCCGGATGGCGCGCGGGCTGATCTCGTCGACGATGGTTTGCATCGGCTCCATCGGGTTTTCCACGAATTCGGCCAGCGTCCATGTCCGCACCCGCGCCTTGGTATGGGCATTGCGCAACACCGTCAGAAACTCGGCCTCGATCTTTTGCAACCGCGCCGCCTCTTTCCGGATTTCGGTGAAATTGGCGTTGGAGCGGAACAACGGTATCGCCCAGGCCCCCGAGATTACCGAGATTTGCGCGTTCGGATCACCGGCGATAAACCAGTTCATCGCCTGATTGTCATCCGGACCCATCTGAAAGCACTGCCGCTCGCCCCGGGTGTTCCAGATCAGGCTCGACATGAAACTTTTCGGATTGTAATCGCGCATCCCGGCGCTGTCGGACAGCGCGCCGTTGTAAATCTTTTCCCCGCCCGCGAAATGCACCTTATCCTTGGCAAACACATGGCCATGCACCCGGGTGCCGGTGGATTTGCCAAGCCAGGCCTCGAAGCCCTCGAACACCTCGTTAAAACCCTCAAACACCGAATAGGGCGCGGCGGTGCGGCCGTTCTCCCAATGCTCGTTCGGATGGCGGCTTTGCATGTAAAGCCCCGGCCGTCCCTTGGTCCGCCGCTCCACCGCCTTGGCGAACAAGCGGTCGATCTTGCCGGGGTTGGGCTCGGCGCTGGTCTGCCCACCGGCATCATCGCTGAGGAAGGTCTTGTAAAGCCGCCCCGCATGCGGCCAGATCTTGCGCGCCACAAAGCAATCGGAACGGCGCAAAAGCTGCAGATGGTCATCGTAAAAGATATGCGGCTTGCCCTGAAAATCAAACTTCGAAAGCGTCAGCGACCGGCTTTCCACCTCGCCCGAAACCTGCCGCACCAGCGTTTGAAAATACGATTCGTCGGGTATCCACACCCGTTTGAAATAGCGGTCAATCGCGGCGCGGTCCGGGTCTTCCAGAATGGTGGACAGGGTCTTGCGCGTCAGGCACCACCATTGGCTGCCCAGATGCGGCACGATCCCCTCCGGTATCCGCCGCCGGTAGCGCAGCCGCCGTTGCAGCTTGACATAGCCATCAAACAGCCGCCGCTGCTTGCGCCAGGAAAACGGAAACCGCAGGGTAAAGCGTTCCAGATCAAGGCCGCCGATGGTCCAGCCCACATCTTCGGTGGTGACACTCTCGATGAAATCGGTGCGCGGACGCGCGGCCAGATAGTTCACCAACTCCTCCACCGGGCGCAGCGGCAGACAGGAGCCTGACGCCAGATACACATGCCGCGCCTGCGGAAACTCGCGCAGCATGATGGTTGCGGCTTCCTGCGTGGCCGCCACGATCCCCCAGGTGCCCCATTCACAAGCGTGCCGCCCGGAAAACCGCACGTTGGCAAGGTCACTCACCGCCTTGATCAGCCCGTCATAGGTCCGCCGCTTTACCCGCTTGTCGACATGAATAACCACCGGGCAGCCGCGCTCGGCCCAGTGCCGCGCCACCTCGGCCGCCCTGTCCAGCGCCGTATGGCACAGCATCACGAAGCCGACGCTCATGCCCCCCACCCCTTCACGCCCCCGCCTCCCTCACGCCCAGTTGCCCTTCGACATCAGGCCCAGAATCTCCAACTGCCGCCAGTTGATATACTTTTCACTCCATTTGCACCACAAATCGGGTTCTTTGCTGATCGAGGCGCGATAGGCGGTGTATTCATGGCTGTTGGCATAATGCTGCCGCCGGTCCATTTCTTCGCGCGCCTTCACCGCAAACGTGTCCAGGAACTTCGCATGCAGCAAACAGCCCGAGGCCTTTTCGCCCCCCCATTCGTCGTATGTCTGGTTCAAACCGCGCGGCAGCAGCATATGGGTGGAACTGGCATAGGCGTAATCGCGGTGCCATTTCACCAGCGGTATCTTGTTCAGCGCCGGGGCGCGTTCGGGCAGATCGGCAAAGAACATCCGTGCGCGTGGCCCGCCTTGAATCCACAGGTTGCCATAGGTCTTGTTGCGGGTGATGGTGTAATTGCCGCTGTCGAAATAGGGTGCCACCTCGAACGGATCCTGCCCCTCGCGGTAGGGCTGCATATCGAACGGCCCTTTGGGATACATATCCAGCAGCATCGCCGAGAACGACTTTATCGAACTGGCATCCAGCCAATCGGTCAACGCCCGCAGGGGCCGGGTATCGCAAAACGGATAGACGAAAAACTCGTCCGGATCGACCACCAAAGACCAGTGCCCATGCGCATAGCGGGTTTGCAACCAGTTCAGCCAATCCACCCCGAACCGCGCGCGTTTGTAACTGTAGCCGGTGGTCCAGACCGACACATCCGGCTGCGCCATCAGATAATCGCGCGAGCCGTCGTCGCTGTCATTGTCCACCATCAGGAAATGGCTGACCCCAAGATCGCGGTAATAGCGCAGGAAAAACGGCAGCCGCACCCGTTCGTTGCGCAGGGTGGAAAACAGCAGAATATTTTCGGGGGCAATCAGGTTGGTCCGGTCCGCCACCGGCTTTAACTCGCGCCGCTTGCGAAATGCCCGGATGCGCCAGCGTTTGCGGGCCAGTCGCAGCACATATCGCGAGAACAGGCTCACCCTTTAGCACTTCCCCAAAATTCCAGACATGCGTGTATCATGCAAGGCTTAAGACGATCTTGAAATGCGCCGCCCAGTTTGGGGGCACAAACCAATTATTTTGATTTAGCGCGGTTTCAGGTGCTTTCGATAGCCGCAGGATTGTTTCCATCCAAGAATAACTGTCGGTTACGTCAAGGTAAACCGCGTTATTCCCCAGGAGCTCCCGCACCACGGCCAAATCGGCAGAAATAACCGGGGTGCCCAGTGCCGCGGCCTCCAGTGCGGGTAAGCCAAAGCCTTCGGCATGGCTGGGAAACAGCAGCGCCTGCGCGCCTGCGATCAGGCCCGCCACTGCCCCGTCGGCTAGCCCCGGCATCTCGCGCACCCGCCCCAACCGCACCAGCGCCTCCAGCCGGGCAAAAACCGCAGGCGTAGCCCAGCCCCGCGCCCCCAGAACATAAAGCATTGGTGCCGCCGGCCCCAGCCGCTCCCACACCTCCAGCAACAGCGCATGGTTCTTGCGCGGCTCGATGGTGCCCAGCGCCACAAAATACGGCGCCACTCCCACAGCCGTGTCATCCGGAACCGGCACTGGCACCCCCAGATTGGCCACCACCCCCGGCGGCACCCGCCCCAGCGTGGCCAACTGTGCTTCGGTTCTGGCCCGCGCATCGCGGCTGGTATGCACCACCAGATCGGCATAAAGCGCAACCACCCGCATCTTGGCGCGAAAGCCTTCAATCGTGTCCGGACGGCAATATTGCGGGTGATCCAGCGGGATGGTGTCATGCACCAGCACCGTGATCCGCAGGCCCGCCGCCCGCACCGCCCGCATCACGGCCCCGGTCAGATTGGCGTGGCCGATGTTGAAATACCGCCCGCCCTGCGGCAGATACCGCCCGATCATCCGGCCCAGCCAGGGCCCCGCCACCCGTGCCACCGCCAGCCGCCGCACATCCGCCTCGGCCCGCGCCCTGAGCGGATCACGCCGGTGCGCCAGCCTGCCCAGCAGATCGGCGCGGCCCAAAGGCACCGCGCCGGTAATCCGCGCCGCCAACCCCGCCATCCCGGCGCGGTTCAGCAACACAAAGCCGAACCCGGTGCGCACCAGCGCAAACGCCGGACCAAACGCTGGCCCAAACTCTGGCCCAAACTCTGGGCCACCTTGAGCCAACACCATCTGAAGATAGGCATATTCCACCCGGTCAATCCCGGTTTGCGGCCCCCGGCCCAACCGCGACACCAGCCGCGTCAGATCCAGCAGCACCGCCCCCGGACCCGCAACCACGGCCTATTGCGCGGCCTTTTGCAGCGCGACCATATCGTTCAGATAGGCCCCGAACTCGCCCCGCAGATCGGGCCGCGCCAGCCCAAACGCCACCGTCGCCTGCAAGAACCCCGCCTTGGAGCCGCAGTCATAGCGCTGCCCCTGAAAGCGAAAGCCGAACACGTTGCCCGATTTGGTTTCCTCGGCAATTGCATCGGTCAGCTGGATTTCGCCGCCCACGCCCTGCTTGATCCGGTTCAGGTTCACCAGCACTTTCGGCGTCAGAATATAGCGCCCGATCACCGCCAAGTTGGAAGGCGCATCCTCGGCTTTCGGCTTTTCCACCATGCCCTTGACCTTGACGATCGAGCCCATGTCCTCGTCAATATCCAGCACCCCATAGCTTGACGCCTTCGCCGGGGGCACCTCCATCGCCGCCACCATATTACCGCCGGTTTGGGCATAAGCCTCGATCATCTGCTGCAAACAGGGTTTTTCCGCCGCGATCACGTCATCGGGCAACAGCACCGCGAAAGGCTCGTTGCCAATCAGCCGCCGGGCGCACCACACCGCATGGCCAAGCCCCATCGGGCGGTTCTGCCGCACATAGGCAATCGCGCCACTGTCCATGTTGGTGTCTTTCAACACCTCCAGCAGATCATCCTTGCCGGCGCGGCGCAGCGTTGTCTCCAACTCGGGCGAATGATCGAAATAATCCTCCAGCGCCGATTTCCCGCGCGAAGTGACAAAGATGAACTCCTTGATCCCCGCCGCCCGCGCCTCGTCGATGGCGTATTGAATGAGCGGGCGATCCACCAGCGTCATGATCTCTTTCGGGATGGATTTGGTTGCGGGCAAAAACCGGGTGCCCATACCGGCCACCGGAAATACCGCCTTGGTTACCCGTTTGATCTTCATCCGCCCCACCATGAATAGCGGCCTTGAACCCGGCCGCTGCATTACACCTTACTTGGAAACAGTTAACAGCACAATTCTGCCAGTAATGGGGCAAGCATATGGCTTTTCGCGTGAATCACGCAAGGGCGCGCGGGGAATTTCGCCGCAAGCGCGGCACCGCCTAGAAAACCGGGCGAACCGGCGCGATCCTGCCGGTTTCTTCGGCCACGCGGCGGGCAAAACTGGTCAGACGCAGCCGTGGCCCGCTGCGTGTGCTCCACCCGAACAGCCCGCCCTCCTGCAGCCATATCCCATCCTGAAACGCCATCCGGTGCGCGCGCGGGCTGGGTGCCAGACAGATCACCGTAACCACTGCCCCCCCGGCAAGCGCCATCCGCGCCCGTGCCATCAACTGCGCCCGCTGCCAGACCCGCCCCGCAATCACCCGCCCTCGCCGTGGCCCGGTGCCCGGCAAGGCCATGAACGCCACGCCCGCAGACACCAGCGCCGCGCGCGGTGGCAGCGCGCGGTCCAAGCCGTCACTCCACCCTTCGGCAAGCCCCGCCATCAGCCGGTCCGCCGCCGCCCGGTCAATCCGCCCCGCCGCCAGATGTGCCTCCACCCGCGCCGCCTCGCGGGTTTGCAGCGCCACCAGAGCGGCATAATCCGGCCCCTCCGGCGCGTGCCTGCGCAAAAACACCGCCGTGCTTGCGGCAATCTCGTAAAGGCTTAACGGCACCCGGTCCGCCCGCCTGCGGTCTGAGGCCTCATAGCCGTGATGCACCTGCGCCCCCGGCACCACCGCCGTTACGCCCAGCGCCGCCAGCCGCAGGTTCACATCCGCCTCGTCCAGATAAAACCGGTACGCCGGATCAAAGCCGCCCACCTGCCGCAACGCCGCGCTGCGAAACGCGCAGTTGGTGCCCTGGGTCTTGACCGCCCGCGCCGCCGTGCCCGCATGCAAACTCACCCCCTCCGGCACCGGCAGAGGATGATCCTCGCCCCGGCAATCCACTTCCGTCGCCTGCCACTGAAAGCTTATCCCATTGCGGCCAATCACAAATCCGGTTGCCGCCACCACCCGCGCATCGCCAAACGGCGCCACCAGCCGCGACAGCCAAGTCGGCTCCGCCACCGCATCATCATCCATGAACGCCACCACCGCACCCGCCGCCTGCGCCAGCCCCGCGTTGCGCGCGGCCGAGATGTTGGCGGCATCAAACCCCACCAACCTGATAGCCAGCCCCAGCGCCGCCACCGCCGCCAGCGCTTCGGGATCCGCCACCACTATCACCTCAAAGCCTTGGTGATCCTGCTGCAACAGCCCCTGCACGCAGCGCAGCAACGCCGCCGCCCTGTGCCTGCTGACCACGATCACCGATACCGTCATCGCGCCAGCATCGCCTCGATCACCGGCACATCGCTGGGGTTGTTCAACTCCCAGAACTGCCGCCCCCGCGCCTCGACTTCGACGCACAGCACCTGCCGCCCGTTCTCCAGAAACCGCAACTGCTCCAGCCCCTCCAGCATCTCCAGCGGCCCCACCGGCCAGCTTGGATAGGCCGAAAGCGCCGCTGGCCGGTAGGCATAAACCCCCACATGATGAAACACCGGCGTCGCCTCGTCATCGGCGTAATCCCGCCCGGTGTGGGGAATCACCTCTTTCGAGAAATAAAGCCCGCGCCCGCCCGCACCGAACACCGCCGTGGTGCCGCCCACCCGGCCCGCCCGCCTGTCGGCCAGAAACCCCGCCACCGCCCGCCCGTCACAGCGCAGCACCGGGGTTGCGATATCCGCCGCCGCATCCGCCCGCAGCGCTGCCACCAACGCCTCGACAAACCACGCAGGCGTCAGCGGCGCATCACCTTGCAGGTTCACCACCACCTCGAACCCCGGCAGCATCGTCGCCACTTCCGCACAGCGTTCAGTGCCGTTTTGACAGGCCTCGGATGTCATCACCACCTCGGCCCCAAACCCCGCCGCATGCTCGGCAATCCGCGCATCATCCGTCGCCACCACCACCCGCGCCTCGCACTGCACTGCCATCGCCGCCTCCCAACTGCGCCGGATCAGGGTTTTCGCGCCGTCCGGGCCGCGCAAAACCACCAAAGGCTTGCCGGGATAGCGCGTACTGGCGTAGCGCGCCGGGATGGCGATCAGCACGCTCATGCCTTCAACACCACTCCGGGCGCATAGGCGATGAAAAACGGGTTGTCCCAGCCGGGCTTGCCATAAGCCAAGGGCGTGTGATCATCAAACCGCACCACATGGCCACCCGCGCCGCGCAACACCGCGTCGCCCGCCGCCGTGTCCCACTCCATCGTGCGGCCCAACCTTGGGTAAAGGTCGGCCTCGCCCGTCGCCACCAGACAGAATTTCAGGCTTGACCCCGCGCTTTTCATATCCTTCACCGCATATTTGCCGATGTAATCATCCGTCGCCTGATCGCGGTGCGATTTCGATGCCACCACCATCAGGCTGGCATTGTCCGGGCTTGAAACCCCGATCCGCACCACCGGCCCGACCACGGCCTTGTCGAACGCGCCGGTTTCCTCCACCGCCCCCCCGTCCGCCTGCGTGTAAAACAGCCGCCCCTGCGCCGGCGCATAAACCACCCCCCGCACCGGCACGCCGTTTTCCACATAGGCGATGTTCACCGTGAAATCGCCGCGCCGCTGCACGAATTCCTTGGTGCCGTCCAGCGGATCGACGATCAGAAAAGTCTGCGCGCGCAACGCATGGCTCGCCGCCTGCTCCTCGGTGATCAGCACCACCCCCGGAAACGCAAGCCTCAGCCCTGCCGAGATCAGCGCATCCGCCGCCTCGTCCGCCTCGGTCACCGGGCTGGCATCCGATTTCGATTTCACCGCGAAATCGGGGCTGTTGTACACCTGCATGATGCGGTCCCCCGCCTCAAGCGCCAAGCGGCGCATCACGGGAACCAGCGTTTCAAAATCCATTCCAACTCCTGCCCGCACGCGCCTCTGCCCGCGCAGTTGATTTTTTTCGACACTGCCTTTATCATCGGTTGGAAAGGGAACAGCAAGATTTCCCTGCGCATAACAGGGCATCACCGCCCGGCCATGAGGTAGCAGACGATGTTTCGCCCCGATGTCAGGGTAACCCCCGGCCGTTCTGCCTTCGCGGTGCTGGAGCTGATCTTCCACGCCTCGGTGCGCCATATCCGCAAATCGCATGGCAACGCGATTGTCGGCCTGCTGCTCAGCATTGTGAAATCGCTGATCATGGTCGCGGTGTTCGTCTTCATGTTCGAGATCATGGGCACCCGCAGTTCCGCCGTGCGCGGTGATTTCCTGCTCTACATCATGACCGGCATTTTCAACTTCATGACCCACGCCGCCGCCATCGGGGCTGTTGCGGGCTCGGATGGCCCCACGTCCGCCATGATGAAACATTCGCCGATGAACACCGTGGTGGCGATCTCCGCCGCGGCCCTCGGTTCGCTTTACCTGCAAACCCTGTCCGCGCTGGCGATCCTGTTTTTCTACCACACCCTCTGGACGCCCATCACCATATTCGAGCCGATGGGCGTCGCGGCCTGCTTTCTTTTGTCCTGGGCCTCGGGCGTCGGCGTCGGCATGATCTTCAAAGCCGCCACCCCCTGGCAGCCGGAGTTTTTCGGCATCGCCAGCACCATCTATGCGCGCGCCAACATGATCTTTTCCGGCAAGATGTTTCTGGCCAATGCCACCCCCACCTCGATGCTGGTGATGTTCACCTGGAACCCGCTGTTTCACTCGATCGACCAGACCCGCGGCTTCATGTTCGAAAACTATCACCCGCATTACAGCAACCTGACCTATCCCATCGTGGTCACCATCGTGCTGATCTTCCTCGGCTTGCTGGGCGAGAATTATACCCGCAAACACGCCTCCGCCAGTTGGGGCGCCAAGCGCTGAGGCGCTCTGCGGCGCCCGAAAATGCAATCGTCACAGATTTTCGACAGATTCTGCTGCTGTTGCGGTGCGCACGGTGCTTGCAGCAATCAAAACCGCTCCTTATATACCCCCCGAAGCCAAGGCGGGTTACCCCCGCTCTGGCGTTCAATGGGATCGGGGTGGAATGCCTTCCACGGGTTTCACCCCACATAATCGCCGCAAGCAGAGGTAACATATCATGGCTAAAATCATCGGGATCGACCTTGGGACCACTAACTCCTGCGTCGCCATCATGGACGGCTCACAGCCCCGCATCATCGAGAATTCCGAAGGCGCGCGCACCACGCCTTCTATCGTCGCCTACACGGAAAACGAGCGTCTGGTGGGGCAAGCCGCCAAGCGTCAGGCTGTCACCAACGCGCAGAACACCGTGTTCGCCGTCAAGCGCCTGATCGGCCGCCGCTTTGATGATCCGCTGATCGTGAAAGATCAAAAGCACTTGTCCTACAAGGTTACCAACGGCGGCAACGGCGATGCCTGGGTCGAAGTGCGCGGCGAGAAATATTCCCCCGCGCAAGTGTCCGCCGTCATCCTGCAAAAGATGAAGGAAACCGCCGAGGCCTATCTTGGCGAAACCGTGACGCAAGCCGTGATCACCGTCCCCGCCTATTTCAACGACGCCCAGCGTCAGGCGACCAAGGACGCGGGCCGCATCGCGGGCCTTGAAGTGCTGCGCATCATCAACGAGCCGACCGCCGCCGCCCTCGCCTACGGGTTGGACAAGAAAGAAGCCCGCACCATCGCGGTTTATGACCTTGGCGGCGGCACCTTCGATGTCACCATTCTGGAAATCGACGATGGCCTCTTCGAGGTGAAATCCACCAACGGCGATACCTTCCTTGGTGGCGAAGATTTCGACATGCGCATCGTCACCTATCTGTCGGACGAGTTCAAAAAGGAACACGGCGTCGATCTGACGCTGGACAAGATGGCCCTCCAGCGCCTGAAAGAGGCGGCCGAGAAAGCCAAGATCGAACTGTCCTCCGCCACCCAGACCGAAATCAACCAACCCTTCATCTCGATGGACCGCAACTCGGGCCAGCCGCTGCACCTCGTGGTCAAACTGACCCGCGCCAAGCTGGAAAGCCTTGTCGATGACCTGATCAAGAAGTCGATGAAACCCTGTCAGGCGGCCCTTAAGGACGCGGGCTTGTCGATGTCGGACATCGACGAAGTGGTGCTGGTCGGCGGCATGACCCGGATGCCCCGCGTGGTTGAGGAAGTCACCAAGTTCTTCGGCAAGGAGCCGCACAAGGGTGTCAACCCTGACGAGGTTGTCGCCGCCGGTGCTGCCATTCAGGCCGGCGTCCTGCAAGGCGATGTCAAGGATGTGGTGCTGCTGGATGTGACGCCGCTTTCCCTCGGCATCGAAACCCTCGGCGGCGTGTTCACCCGCCTGATCGACCGCAACACCACCATCCCCACCAAGAAATCCCAGGTGTTCTCCACCGCCGAAGACAACCAGAACGCCGTCACCCTGCGCTGCTTTCAGGGCGAGCGGGAAATGGCCGCCGACAACAAGATGCTGGGCCAGTTCAACCTTGAATCGATCCCCCCCGCGCCGCGCGGCGTGCCGCAGATCGAGGTTACCTTCGATATCGACGCCAACGGCATCGTGACGGTCAAGGCCAAGGACAAAGGCACCGGCAAGGAGCAGGCGATCACCATTCAGGCCTCGGGCGGCCTGTCGGATGATGATATCGAAAAGATGGTCAAAGACGCCGAAGCCAACGCCGAGTCGGACAAGGAACGCCGCGATCTGGTGGAAACCCGCAATCAGGCCGAAAGCCTGATGCATTCCACCAAGAAATCGCTGGCCGAACATGGCGACAAGGTCGATCCCTCCACCGTCGAGGTAATCGAACTGGCGATGGGCGCATTGGAGGAAACCCTCAAGTCCGAAGATGCGGGCAAGATCAAGGGTGGCATCCAGAACCTGACCGAGGCCGCGATGAAGCTGGGCGAGGCGATCTACAAGGCGCAAGCCACCGAGTCCGAGCGTGACGAAGACCCGGATCAGCAGCGCGGTGTCGATGAAGACATCGTCGATGCCGATTTCGAAGACCTTGGCAACAACAAGCGGAAGTAACCCGCCGGAAACCTATGGTCGGCGGCCCACCCCTAGGGCCGCCGTTCCACGTTTCCCTTCAAGAGGTCCCTGATGGCAAAGCGCGATTACTACGAAACCCTCGGCACAGCGCGCGGCGCTTCGGCTGAAGAGCTGAAAAAAGCCTACCGCACCAAGGCCAAAGAACTCCACCCCGACCGCAACATCGACGATCCTTCCGCCGAGGCCAAGTTCAAAGAGGTGAATGAGGCTTACGACGTGCTGAAAGACGATACCAAGAAGGCCGCCTATGATCGTTATGGTCACGCGGCCTTTGAGGGCGGCAACGGTGCCAGCGCCGGTGCGGGCCAGCGCGGCTATGGCAACGGCGATTTCGCCTCGGCTTTCTCGGATGTGTTCGAGGATCTGTTCGGCGATTTCATGGGTGGCCGGGGCGGGCAGGGCGGCGGGCGCGCGCGGGCGCAGCGCGGCTCGGATCTGCGCTATAACCTGCGGGTAAACCTTGAGGAAAGCTTCAAGGGCGTCCATAAGTCGATAAATGTCCCCACCTCGGTTGCCTGCGACACCTGCCGGGGTTCCGGCTCCGAAGGCGGCTCGGAACCCGTCACCTGCCCCACCTGTTCCGGCATGGGAAAGGTGCGCGCCCAGCAGGGTTTCTTTACGGTTGAACGTACCTGCCCCACCTGCTCGGGCGCGGGTCAGATCGTTAAAAACCCCTGCAAATCCTGTGCGGGCGCTGGCCGCATCGAAAAGGAACGCGCGCTTTCCGTCAATATCCCGGCCGGTGTTGAAACTGGCACCCGCATCCGGCTGGCGGGCGAGGGCGAGGCCGGTATGCGCGGCGGCCCCGCAGGCGATCTCTATATCTTCATCGAAGTCAAGGACCACGCCCTATTTCAGCGTGACGGCAATCACCTGTTCTGCCGCATCCCGATTTCCTTCGCCACCGCAGCCCTTGGCGGCGAGGTCGAGGTGCCCACCATCGACGGCGGCAAGGCCCGCGTCAAAGTGCCCGGCGGCAGCCAGACCGGCAAGCAGATGCGCCTGCGCGCCAAAGGCATGCCTGCGCTGCGCGGCGGCGGAGCGGGCGATATGGTGATCGAACTGGCGGTTGAAACCCCGGTCAACCTCACCTCGCGCCAGCGCGACCTACTGCGCGAGTTTGAAGACCTGTCCGAGGAAAACAACCCCGAAGGCTCCAGCTTTTTCACCAAGGTCAAGGGCTTCTGGGACGGCATAAAGGGCTGATAGCTAGGGCGGCTCAGGATTGGGCCGCCCTAGATAGCCTTACTTGTCGAGTGACTTGCACTCATTGCACTTCGGCTTTCCGCCGGTTCCATCGCGAAGGTTTTCCTTCTCAATGTTGTTGCCAGAATTGCAGTTCGTATCGTCGTGATAGACGTTTTGTTTGATCGAGTGCCACGGGTTTTTCTTTGACATATTGTAGGCTTTCTCGGCAGCGCCGAATAAGTGAGATCGCCCTTGACAGCCCATCCTGATGAGGATTCTTATCCCCTTGTGTCGTGAGTGCTCCTGCAAGCGATCTCTGTTGCGCAGGACTAAATGACTGGCGTCGTTGGGATCGCGAGTCCCGGCGACGCCGACATCACTGAGCACTATCAACTGATTCCCTCTTTGTTCCTGAGTCAAGGGGTCAAGCGAGCAGATTCATTGATTTGGTGTCGTCTGTTTACCAATTCTCGATAGGCTGTGTGTTTGTCAATTTATAGCGGAAGTCATTTCTGCGCGACCTGCTGCGCGAGTTTGAAGACCTGTCAGAGGAAAACAACCCCCAAGGCTCCACCTTCTTTTCCAAGGTCAAAGGCTTTTGGGACGGCATGAAACCCTAAAATCTGTCTGACGTTGACAGATGCGTCAAGCAGACTCCAGGTCTTTGTTTTTCCGCCTGTCTTTCGTTATAGTGTTTTGCGTACAATCGTGCTCACCCGATTGTACGCAACATGCAACATTCCCAAGCTGATCTTGTGTTGGATTGCCTTCAATCTGAATCAGATTGAAGGAAATCCGCTCTAAAACCGGCATTCATTTTTGTCGGCCGGTGCGTGTCACAATTCTTTTGTCTGATTGATAAGGTAACGTCGCAAGACAGGGCTATCCCCAATAATGACGGTGGGGAAATCGCATGCTTGAGATTACGGCGCTGACCAGAATGTTCGGGCAGAATACGGCGGTTGACCGGGCCACGATCAAGGTGGACCGGCCGGCGATGATCGGCATCATTGGCCGGTCTGGTGCGGGCAAGTCCACGCTGTTGCGGATGCTGAACCGGCTGACGGACAGCACCGCCGGTTCGATCACTTTTGAGGGGTTGGACATTACCCGCCTGACCGGATCAGCCAAACGGCACTGGCAAAGCCAATGCGCGATGATCTTTCAGCAGTTCAATCTGGTGCCGCGCATGGATGTGGTCAGCAACGTGTTGCATGGCACGCTGAACCGCCGCTCGACGCTTGGTGCGGTGTTCAACCTGTTCCCGCAGGCTGATATTCACCGGGCCATCGACATTCTGGACCGGCTTGGCATCGCCGAACATGCGCCCAAGCGGGCCGAGGCCCTGTCGGGTGGCCAGCAACAGCGGGTGGCGATTGCGCGCGCGCTGATGCAAGACCCGAAAATCATTCTGGCCGATGAACCGATTGCCAGCCTTGACCCGATGAATGCCCAGATCGTGATGCAGGCGTTGCGGCGTATTCACGACGAGGATGGCCGCACCGTTATTGCCAACCTGCACACGCTGGACACCGCCCGGCGCTATTGCGACCGGGTGATCGGGATGCGCGACGGGCGGATCGTGTTTGATGGGGTGCCAGACCAACTGACCACCGGCATGGCGCGCGAGATTTACGGCGCGGGGGCGGACTTTTCCGAAAGCGCCACCTCGACCGCCATCGAAACGCCTGAGCGGCCAGCGGTACGGGTGCGGGCCTGATTACCGCTGGGGCGATTTTTCACTTGCTGGTCATCCATGGGGAACCAGCGCTTAACCGGAGACTGACAATGAGAAAGATACTTTCACTGGCGCTTGCCACCACCGCACTGGCATCTGTGGCCATGGCGCAGGACGCGGCGATTACCGAGTTCAACATCGGCATTCTGGGCGGTGAAAACGCGCAGGACCGGCTCACCTCGCAGGAATGCTACCGCGCGGCGATCGAGACGGCTTTGGGCGTGCCGGTCAAGCTGTTCACCCCCGCCGATTATGATGGGGTGATTCAGGGCCTGCTGGGTGGCACGCTGGATATGGCGTGGCTTGGGGCCTCGGCCTATGCCAAGCTTTACCTGACCGATCCCGCCGCCGTTGATCTGGCGCTGACCAAGATGAATGTCGACGGGTCTACCGGCTATTACTCGGTGGGGTTTGCCCGCGCCGACAGTGGCATCACCTCGATGAAAGACGCGGCTGGCAAGACCTTTGCCTTTGCCGACCCGAACTCCACGTCGGGTTATCTGGTGCCCGCCGCCGAATTGTCGGCGACCTATGGCGATCTGGAGGCCTATTTCGCCTCGGTGGCGTTTTCGGGTGGCCATGAGCAGACCATCGTTGGCGTGGCCAATGGCGATTTCGCAGCGGGCGTGTCCTGGGCGGATGGGCTTGGCAACTGGGAGGATGGCTATAATTCGGGTGCGTTCCGGCGGGCTGTCGATGCCGGTCTGATCAACATGAGCGATCTGGTCGAGATCTGGAAATCCACCCTGATCCCCGAAGGCCCGATGGTTGTCCGCGCGGCGCTGCCCGATGATGTGAAGGCCGCCGTGATCAAGCTGACCGCCGATCTGCATGAGACGGATGCAAAATGCGCCTACGGCGTGGCGGCGGGCGAGGCCAAGGATTTTGTGCCGGTGACGATTGACGCCTACGAAGGCATTCTTGCTGCCCGTCGCCTGCAGGACGGGATGTAATTTCAGCACGCAGCTCCGGGCTCCGCAGCGTTGGCGGGGCCCGATTTCGTTTTCCTGAACCGACGGCTGGGGTTGAATTGCCAGATGCATCGATGAGACCGGGCCAGAGCGGGCCGCAGATCAAAACCGCCTATGCCGAAGCTGTCCGCCGCAAGCGTTTGTACAGCGGCATCCTGATGCTGTTGTTCGGGCTGTTGATGCTGGCGGGATTTCAGGTGGCCCAGCAGCGCAATGCCGGGGATTTTCTGCCCGGTCTGGGGCAGGTGTTCGATTTCCCGTCCGAAGTCATCCGCGAGGCCTGGGCCAACCGGGCCAATATCCCGGGGCTCATAGCCGCCCATCTGCTGTCGCTGATCGAGACGGTCAACATTGCCGCGGCCTCGACTCTGGCGGGTGCGCTGATCGCGGTGATGTTTGCGCCGCTGTCGACGCGCGGGCTGGCCCTGTGGCCCCGGGCCATCCCGGTGTTCCGGCGCGTGCTGGATATCATGCGGGCCTTTCCCGAGATCATCATTGCGCTGGTGCTGATCTATATCCTCGGCGGCGGGCCGGTGCCTGCGATGATTGCCATTGCCATTCACACCGCCGGTGCCCTGGGCAAGATGTTTTCGGAAGTGGCCGAGAATGCCGATACCAGACCGCTGGAAGGACTGGCCTCGGTGGGGGCGAACTGGGCGCAGCGGATGAGCCTGGGCCTGATGCCGCAGGTTGCCCCGGACTGGTTCAGCTATGTGTTGCAACGGTTCGAGATCAACATCCGCGCTTCGGCTATTCTGGGGTTTGTCGGGTCGGGAGGCATTGGCTATGACCTGAAAATCGCGATGCAATGGGGGCAGGGGCGCTATGATGAGGTGGTGGCGATTTTCCTTTTGTTGTTCGTGACCATCGTGATCGTCGATCAGCTTTCCAGCGCCTGCCGCAACGCTTTGGTCAGGGGGCGCGCCGCATGACCGCCACTGTCAGCGCCCCCCCGGATGTCCGCGCCGCGGTCGGCCGCCTGTTGGCCCGCAAACGGCGGTTGGCCTTTGTGGTGCCGGGAATTATTCTGGCCTACTTCGCCTATATCTTCGTGTCGTTCGACGTGGCGGGATTAGCCGACCGCGCCCGGATGGACAATGCCCGCATCCTGCTGTCGGATTTCTGGTCGTACAAAACCCATATCACCCGCGACAACCGCAGCGGCGAGGTTGTTGTTGCCATCGAGGGCGAGACCAAGGGCACCTATCCGGACGGCATGGTGCCGGACTGGGTGGTGATGGATGGCGGCACCACGACGATTGATCTGGGGGCCGGGCATCGGGTGATCTATGACGCCCTTGGTGCGCGCTATGTTCATCCCGGCTATGGGACGATTGCGATCAGGTCCGGCAACGGGACTGTCACGCTTGATGCGCCCACGCTTGATGCGCCCACGCTTGATGTGCCGGAACCGATCCCGGACTGGATCGAGGTTGCGGAAAACCGGGTGCAGGTGAGCACAGCGCAGGGCCGGTTTTCGGTGACCCGTAACCGGACCGAGACGTTCAGGTATCAGGCCGGGTGGGAGCTGTTCTTTTTCACACTCGACAGCCGGTTTTGTGGCAAGGGACCGCTGGACCTGCTGGCGATGGCTACATCGGGCGAGCGGGTTGATCCGGCCCGGTCCAACATCGCCGGCATGGCCGCCGATTTCTGGAACAACGCCATGTGGCGGCACGGGGACGTGGCCTGGGCGATTGGCGAAACCATTCTGATGGCGTTTCTGGGCACCTTTCTGGGGGCGATCATCGCCTTGCCGCTGGCCTTTGTCGCCGCCGCAAACTTCAGCCGTTTTGCCGCTCTGCGCTTTGCGATGCGGCGGGTATTCGATTTTGTGCGCGGGGTGGACGGGCTGATCTGGACGATCATTCTGGCCCGCGCCTTTGGGCCGGGGCCGATGACCGGGGCGCTGGCGATTCTGATCACCGACACCGGCGCTTTTGGCAAACAGTTTAGTGAAACACTGGAAAATATTGACGAAAAACAGGTGGAGGGGGTCAGGTCTACCGGGGCCAACGCGCTGTTGCGGGCGCGGTTCGCGGTGATCCCGCAAATCACGCCGGTGTTGCTGGGGCAGATCCTGTACAACTTTGAATCCAACACCCGCAGCGCCACCATCATCGGGGCGATTGTTGGCGGCGGCATCGGATTACTGCTCACCCAAGCCATCAGCACCCAGAAGGATTGGGAGGAAGTGGCCTATTACATGGTGCTGATCATTGCGATGGTGATCGGGATCGACACGCTGTCGGGCTGGCTGCGCCGCAAACTGATCCGGGGTGCCTGATTGGCGTTGGTGGCGTGGCGGGCTGCGGCGCGGTTATTCCGCCGCCATCCGCGCGGGCTGATCCATGTTGACAAACCGCTGTGCCGCCTCGCCCGCCAGATAGGCGACGCGGCCCGCGACAATCGTGCATTCCACGCAACGGGTTGCCTTATCGATGATCACCAGATCGGCGCGTTTGCCGGGTGCGATCAGCCCCCGGTCTGTCAGGCGCATGATCTGGGCCGGGTTGGCCGAAATCATCGCCCAGGCCTGTGGCAGGTCGCAGGCCCCCAGATCGACCAAGGCAAATGCGGCCCGCGCCAGCGCCGGGTAATGGTAATCCGACACCAATGCCGTGCATTTTCCCGCCCTGATCACCTCCAAAGCGGCAATGTTGCCCGATTGCGAGCCGCCGCGCACCACATTCGGCGCGCCCATCAGCACCGGATCACCAACCGCGTGCGCCACAGACGCCGCTGACAACGCGGTGGGAAACTCGCAGACCCGCGCCCCTAGCATGGCAAAGGACTCGCGGGTTTCGCCGTCCGGGTCGTCGTGGCTGCCATAGGTTACGCCCAATGTGTCAAACGCTTCGGCCAGCTGGCACAAGCGGTGCGGCACTTCGGCGGTGCGGGCGCGGGCAGCATTGACGGTGGCCAGCATCGCCGCACTGGACTGGCCCGCGCGTTTGGCCCATGCGTCAAACGCGTGCGGATGGTTTGCGGCGGTTTCCAGCGCCTCGTCCAGATGATTGTTGAAGATCACATAATCAATCTTGAACTGGCGGACGGCGGCCAGCAGGCGGTCTGCACTGCCCAACTCATGGGTTTCATAGCGGATCTGGATGCGCAGATCGGCCAGCGCGCGGGGCCGGTAGGCAGCCAGCGCCTGCATCAGGTTCAGCGCGAACTGCGGGCCACGCTGGCCGCCCTCCCATGACCAGCTTTGCGCCAGCCATGCGGTGGTGACGCCGTGCGCTGCGGCATCGCGGTCGGCGCCGATCAACCCCATCTCCAGTGGAAACGGCGCCGAGGGGCGGGGGGCGATGTGCCGTTCGAACGCATCGCCGTGCAGATCAATGATGCCGGGCAGGATGTAATAACCGGTCAGATCCACTGCCGGAAATGGCCCCGTGGCTATCCGGCCTTGGGCAATCGCGACGGTGCGTTCCTGCAGGACCCCGTCGCGCAGGATGGTGGCACCGGTCAGGCGCAGGGGGGGAAGGGTTCTGTCCATCGTGAAGCTTGCCCGCGTGAAAGGTTATGAATGACCGAAGGCTAACACCGGCATGCGTCAGGCCTGTGACAGGTTGGCCCGGTTTTGCGGATCGGGTGCAAGCGTCAGCGCCACCTTGTCGCCGGCAAACCAGGTGCTGCCGTATTCGACAGGGCGGCCTGCGTGATCGGTGTTGATGGCGGTGGATTGAAGCAGCGGGTCGCCTTCGGCAAGACGCAGCAGCAGCGCCTGGGTGGCGGTGGCCAGTTGCGCCGTGATCCGGGTGGACAGGCGCAGATAATCCGCAATCCCGTGCCGGGCCAGCGCCTTTGTCACCGAATTTTCAGCCCGCAGATACCGGGGCAGATCGGGCAGTATCGCCGCCGGAAAAACGCCGCGAAAGATCGCGATGGGGTGGCCATCGGCCAGCGAAACCCCTTCACAATCATGCACCAATGATCCGACGGGTAGCGCAAGTGCCGCAGATTCGGCTGCATTCGCCGCGCGGCTGGTGATCGACGAAATCTCTCTTCCCGGCACCCGGCCTGCGGCGGCGATGTTGTGGTGAAACCGCACCCTTGCGCCCAAGGGATAATCGGTTGGCGTTGCGGCCACGAACACCCCGGCGCCGCGCCGCGCATGGACCAGCCCTTGCAGCGCCATCTGTGCCAGTGCGCGGCGAACCGTATGCCGGTTTACCCCGAACCGCCGTGCAAGTTCCGCTTCGGTTGGCAGGCGGTCGCCCGGGGCGAAATGCCCGGCGGCGATCTCGGCCATCAGGGTTTGGGCGATGGCATGCCACAAGGGTGTGCGGCTGATTGTCATGAAAGTTTCATTTGAACCTGCGGCAACCGGAAGCTAGAATTTGTCTAGTTGTATAGGAATTAGGCCGGACAGGCAAGCAAACCGATGAGCGACACTCAGGATATCACCGCCGCCCGGCGCGACTGGCTTGGGCTTTTGGCCCGCGCGCCGCAGGGCCGGTTGGCAACCCTGTCAGAGGCCGCAAACCTGACGACAGGCTTTGATTGGTTGCGCCGCCCCGAAGTGGGAACCGTCATGCTGCGGGGGCGGATCGGTGGCACCGGTGCCGCGTTCAATCTGGGGGAAATCACCGTCACCCGGGCGTCGGTCCGGTTGGCGTCGGGCGAGGTTGGCCATGGCCATGTGCAGGGGCGCGATAAACCGGCGGCTGAATGGGCGGCAGTGGTTGATGCGCTGATGCAGACCGGCCGGGCCGCAGATGTCCGGCAGGCTGTGCTGGATCCCCTTGCCAAGGACAGGCATGAGACCCGTGCCACCCGCGCGGCCAAGGCCGCCGCAACCAAGGTTGCGTTTTTCACGCTGCTGCGGGGGGAAGACTGATGCAGACCACGGCACTTGGCGGCGGGTTCAGCCATGCGGCGCATCAGTCTGCCACGGCCTTTCGGGCGGCGATGGGGGCGATGGCCCGGCCGGGGCGCATCCACGACATCGGCGGGGCCACGCCGCCCGCACCGGTGAGCATCGCGGCGGGGACGCTTATCCTGACCCTGTGCGACCCGGAAACACCGGTGTATCTGGCCGGAGCGCATGATTGCGCCGCCGTGCGGGATTGGGTGACATTTCACACCGGGGCACCGCTCAGTGGCAGTGCCGCCTGTGCCTTTGCGCTGGGCACCTGGGACGATCTTTTGCCGCTGCAGGGTTATCCTATCGGCACGGCAGAATATCCTGATCGTTCGGCCACGCTGATCGTGGAGATGGCCGATCTGGCAGCCACGGGGGCCACCCTGCGCGGGCCGGGGATCAGGCAGGAGGCACAGCTTTCATTGCCCGATATTGCGGATTTTCAGGCCAATGTGCTGCGATACCCGATGGGCCTTGATTTCTACTTTACGGCAGGGGCGCGGCTGGCCGCCGTTCCCCGCAGCACCCGGGTGGAATAGGCCATGTATGTCGCCGTCAAGGGGGGAGAGCGGGCCATCGACGCGGCCCATGCATGGCTGGCCGAAGAGCGGCGCGGCGATACAGCCGTGGCCGAACTGAGCGTGCCGCAAATCCGCGAGCAACTGGCGCTGGCGGTGAACCGGGTGATGGCCGAGGGGTCGCTTTATGACGCCGATCTGGCGGCGCTGGCGATAAAGCAGGCGCGGGGTGATCTGATCGAGGCGGTGTTCCTGATCCGCGCTTACCGGACCACTCTGCCCCGGTTCGGCGCATCCCGCCCGATCGGGACGGCGGACATGGCCTGTGACCGGCGCATTTCGGCCACGTTCAAGGATTTGCCGGGGGGGCAAATACTGGGCCCGACGTTCGATTATACCCACCGCCTGCTGGAATTCAAACTGCTGGCCGAGGGCGAGGTGCCCCCCGCCGCCACTGGCATTGCCGACCCCGCGCCCATGCCGCATGTCACCGGGTTTCTGAACCGCGAGGGGCTGATCCAGACCGAAGCTGCCTGTGACAGCATCCCGCCCGACCTGACGCGCGAACCTTTGGAACTGCCCGCCACCCGTGCCCTGCGGTTGCAGGCCCTGACGCGCGGCGACGAGGGGTTCCTGCTGGGCCTTGCCTATTCCACCCAGCGCGGTTTCGGGCGCACCCATGCCTTTGTCGGCGAGTTGCGGATTGGCACGGTGACGGTCGAGATGGACATCCCCGAACTTGGGTTCGCCATCGAGATCGGCGAGGTCACCCTGACCGAATGCGAGACCGTCAACCAGTTCACCGGATCGAAAACCGCGCCGCCGCAGTTCACCCGGGGCTATGGGCTGGTGTTTGGCCAGTCCGAACGCAAGGCGATTGCGGTGGCATTGGTGGACCGCGCCTTGCGCTGGGGCGAACTGGGCGAGGATTTTGTCGGCGCCCCGGCGCAGGACGAAGAGTTTGTGCTGATGCATGCCGATAACGTGCAGGCCACGGGGTTTCTGGAGCATATCAAGCTGCCGCATTACGTAGATTTCCAGTCGGAACTGGAACTGATCCGCAAGCTGCGCCGCGCGGCCACCGCATGACCGACTACAATTTCGCCTATCTGGATGAGCAGACCAAACGGATGATCCGCCGTGCGATCCTGAAGGGCCTCGCCATCCCCGGCTATCAGGTGCCTTTTGCGTCCCGCGAAATGCCGATGCCCTATGGCTGGGGCACCGGCGGGGTGCAGGTATCGGCGGCGGTGATGGTGCCCAAGGACCGGTTGAAGGTGATTGATCAGGGGGCGGATGACACGACGAATGCGGTGTCGATCCGCAAGTTTTTTCAGAAGACCGCAGGGGTTGCGGTGACTGATAGCACCCGCGAAGCAACCCTGATCCAGACCCGGCACCGCATCCCCGAGGTGGCGCTGACCGAGGATCAGATCCTGGTCTATCAGGTGCCGATCCCCGAACCCTTGCGCTTTCTGGAGCCGCGCGAGCCGGAAACCCGGCGGATGCATGCATTGCAGGATTACGGGCTGATGCATGTGAAACTTTACGAGGATATCGCCCGGCATGGCCATATCGCCACCGCCTATGCCTATCCGGTAAAGGTTGAGGGGCGCTATGTGATGGACCCGTCGCCGATCCCCAAATTTGACAATCCCAAGCTGGAAATGGCCGCGATCCAGTTGTTCGGGGCGGGGCGGGAACAGCGGATTTACGCGCTGCCGCCCTATTGCAGGGTGGTCAGTCTGGATTTCGAGGATCACCCGTTCGCGCCCTCGAAACCCGATCATCCCTGCGCCATCTGTGGCGCATCCGACAGCTATCTGGATGAGGTGATCATCGACGATCAGGGGGGGCGGATGTTTGTGTGTTCGGACACCGATTATTGCCAAACCCGGCAGGAGGTTGCAGCGTGACGCCCTTGTTGTCGGTGCAGCATCTGAGCAAATCCTACGGCCGCCATACCGGCTGTGCCGATGTGTCGTTCGCGTTGTTCCCCGGCGAAGTCATGGGGATTGTCGGGGAAAGCGGGTCGGGCAAATCCACTTTGCTGGGCTGCATGGCGGGGCACCTGGTGCCCGACAGTGGTGTGGTAATGTTTGACACGCGTGTGGATGGTTTGCGCGATACGCTGGCGATGTCCGAGCCCGAACGCCGGATGCTGTCGCGCACCGACTGGGCCTTTGTCCACCAGAACCCGCGCGACGGATTGCGGATGGGCGTTTCGGCGGGCGGCAATGTGGGCGAGCGGTTGATGGCGGTGGGGGCGCGGCATTACGGCCAGATCCGCGATGCCGCGACCGATTGGCTGGGCCGGGTGGAGATTGATGCGGGCCGGATTGATGACCGCCCGGTGACGTTTTCGGGCGGCATGCAGCAACGGTTGCAGATTGCCCGCAATCTGGTGACTGGCCCGAGGCTGGTGTTCATGGACGAGCCGACGGGTGGCCTTGATGTATCGGTGCAAGCGCGGCTGTTGGACCTTTTGCGCGGATTGGTTCGCAAGATGGGCCTGTCGGCGGTGATTGTGACGCATGATCTGGCCGTGGTGCGCCTGCTGGCCGACCGGCTGATGGTGATGAAGGATGGGCGCGTGGTTGAGGCGGGGTTGACCGATCAGGTGCTGGATGATCCGCAGCATGGTTACACTCAGGTGCTGGTCAGTTCGGTGTTGCAGGTGTGATGATGATTGCCGTGAAAAACCTGTCCAAGACGTTTACGCTGCACAATCAGGGCAGTGCGGTGATCGAGGTGCTGCGTGATGCTTCTTTTGCCGTGGCCCCCGGTGAATGCGTCGGACTGACCGGCGCCTCGGGGGCGGGCAAATCCACGCTGATGCGGATGATCTGGGGCAACTACCTTGCGGCTTCAGGGTCGATCATCGTGGGGGGCGTGGATATCACCAGGGCGCAGCCGCGCGAGATCATCGCGCTGCGCCGCACCACGCTTGGCTATGTCAGCCAGTTCCTGCGGGTGGTGCCCCGGGTGCCCACGGTTGATGTGGTGGCCGATCCGCTTCTGGTGTTGGGCGTGGCGGAGGATGAGGCGCGGGCGCGGGCCAATGTTTTGCTGGCCCGGCTCAACATTCCTGAACGGCTATGGTCGCTGTCGCCCACCACATTTTCGGGTGGTGAACAGCAGCGGGTGAATATCGCGCGGGGGTTCGTGCAGGCCTATCCGGCCTTGCTGCTGGATGAACCGACGGCCGCGCTTGATCCGGTGAACCGCGAGGTTGTGCTGACGCTGATTGAGGCGGCCAAGGCAAGGGGGGCGGCGATTGTGGGCATCTTTCACGATCAGGGCGCGCGGGACCGGGTGTGTGACCGGCTGATTGATGTGGCCGGATTTGCGCCGCAACCGGCATGAGCATGGGCCGGTTA
Source organism: Paracoccaceae bacterium (assembly GCA_031384695.1). Classification (GTDB taxonomy): domain Bacteria; phylum Pseudomonadota; class Alphaproteobacteria; order Rhodobacterales; family Rhodobacteraceae; genus JANNAV01. The sequence continues at coordinate 2,959 of JANNAV010000197.1, read as the reverse complement.
ATCGCGGTTGTCGGCCCGTCCGGCGTGGGTAAGGATACGGTGATGGCGGGGCTTTTGGCCGCGTGCCCTGCCCTGACCATCGCGAAACGGGTGATCACGCGGGCCGCAGACGCCGTGGGCGAAGATTTTGCTGCGGTGAGCGAGGCCGCTTTTGGGAAGGCCCGCGACCGGGGCGACTTTGTGCTGCATTGGCGCGCGCACGGGCTGTTTTACGGCATTCCGCATAAAGCCGTGGGTAGGCTGGCGGGCGGGCAGGATGTGCTGGCCAACCTGTCACGCAGAGTGCTGGCGCAGGCGCAGGCGGCATTTCCGGGGATGGAGGTTCTGAGCCTGACCGCGTCGGATGCGGTTCTTGCCGCGCGGCTGGCCGGGCGGGGCCGCGAGACGCCCGCCGATATCACCGCGCGGCTGGCGCGGGTGACGGCGGGCTGGCCGGTTGGCCTGATGGTGCATCAGGTGGGGAATGACGGGCCGGTTGGCGACGCGGTTGCGGCCGCTTTGGCGGCGCTTTATCCGGACAGGGGGTAGGTATGGATCAGTTTGAACCAGCCGTTTTGCATCTGCCCGACCAGAGCAAGGGCTGCGATGCAATAGGGCACCGGCAGCACGGGCTGGATGAGCGGGGCGAGGATCGCGCGGATACCGGCCGCCTCGGGTTGCGTCAGCCGCCCGGTCAGGGTGAGGTGAAAGGCGAAGTCCTGCATCACAAAGGGATAGCCCCAGCGGATCAGATTCGCTTCTTGCCGCGCCGTCAGGCCAACGGCACGGCGACGGGCCAGTTCGGCGGCCGGCGCGGCGGCGCGGAACCGATCGAGGTTGCGGACCGCGGCGGCGGCAAGCGCATTCAGGGCAGTGGTATCGCCCGCAGGCGTCAGGGCCAGAAACCCCTCCAGATCAGTGAGCGTCAGCCCCGCCAGCCGGACCGGTGCGATCTGTGTGGCAAGGGCGGCAACGGCACCCTGCAACGCGGCCAGCGTCTGTCCGGGGGCCAGATGAAACGGCGGTTTGATCGTGGCATGCAGGCCGTAGGGTGCGGCACTGGCGGTAAGATCGGCCAGCGGCCTTGGCAGCCCGGGCACCAGCATCTGCGGCGCAGGTTGCCCGGTGGTCAGCGCCCAGCCCAGCCAATTGCGCCCGAAATCGGCCAGCGACCCGCCGGGCAGCACATAAACCGCATAGCGCCGGAATTCTTCCATCGGATCAGACCCCTTTTCCCCGCCCGAAATCAGGAAAGCATGACGTGGCCATGACAGTTGAAGCTCTTTTTGCCAATGCGCTGGTTGTTTTGCCAGACGAAGTCATCGCGGGGCACGTTCTGGTGCGGGATGGGATGATCGCCGACATCGGCCAGGGGTTGGCGGTGCCGTCCGGGGCGATTGACTGCGCCGGCGATTACCTGTGCCCGGGTCTGATCGAACTGCACACCGACAATCTGGAACGCCATATCAGCCCCCGGCCAAAGGTGGACTGGCCGCATCAGGCGGCGATTGTGGCGCATGATGCGGAACTGGCCGGGGTTGGGATCAGCACGGTGTTTGATGCGGTGCGCGCGGGGTCGATCGTGAAAGACCTGCGGCATGGCTATCCCAGATACGCCCGCGCCATGGCGAGCGAAATTATGGCGATGCGCCGCAGTGGTGCGCTTCGGATCAACCACCTGCTGCACCTGCGGGCCGAAACCTGTTCGGAAAGCCTGATCGACGAACTGGCCGAATTCACCCCGGAGGACGGGATCGGCATTGTCAGCCTGATGGATCACACGCCGGGCCAGCGCCAGTTCAGCGATATCAGCAAGTTTGCGGCCTATGTGCAGGGCAAATCTGGTCTGGATGACGGCGGTTTTCGCGCATATTGCGACTATCTGGTTGAGCTATATGACAAGTTTGGTGCCGCGCATGAGGCCGGCACGGTGAATTTTGCCTTGCGCATGGGTGCAGTTCTTGCCAGCCACGATGATACCACGGCGGCGCAGGTAGCAACATCAGTGGCTCATGGGGTGCGGCTGGCCGAGTTTCCCACCACCCACGCGGCAGCAATGGCCTGCCGCGATGCCGGGATTGAGGTTATCATGGGCGCGCCCAACCTGATCCGGGGCGGGTCGCATTCGGGCAATGTGGCGGCGGCGGAACTGGCCGATGCGGGGTTGCTGGGCATTTTGTCGTCGGACTATGTGCCGGCGGCGCTACTGTCGGGCGCTGTCGCGTTGGGGCGGCGCTGGAAAGACATGGCGCGGGGCATTGCGACCGTCACTGCGGCACCTGCCCGGGCGGTGGGGCTGGCGGACCGGGGGCAGATTGTCCGTGGTCTGCGGGCCGATCTGTTGCGCTTTGGTCTTGTGGGCGGTGTGCCGGTGACGCGCGGGTTGTGGGTGGGCGGCAACCGGGTTGCCTGAGGCGTTTCAGGATTTCATCGCAACAAGGCCACCGCGCTGATGGCCCGGTCGGGCGCCATCAGCAGCGGCTCTGCCCTGCAACCGCCGTTCAAAAGCCGGGGTTTCACACCGCCGCGCCCAGTGCCAAAGAGCGGGGATTTCACACCCGCGCACTGAACCGCGCCGGGTTTGCCGGAGACCTTCAACGTGACTGAGAATGAGGGCTATGGCAAAGAGTAAGACATCAAATCGCTGTTCACCCATTGCCTGACGGGGCATTGAAAATGCCCGAGAAGGGGAGATGCGGGCGCGTGCGGTTCGCATGGTGCCGGAGCAGCAAGGCTCCGACGAGACGCAAAGCGCGGCGGTTGCTGCGACTGCGCCAAAGATCGGCTGCATCCCGGAGACACTCAGGGTCTGGGTTCGGCCGGCGGAACGTGACAATCGGGGGCCGCGGTGGTGCGACCAGACTGTGCGTGACAGGATCAAAGAGTTACAGCGTTTTGCATTTGATATGCGTGAGCAGATAAAAAGCAAAAAGCAACAATACCGGCGGTTGGCCTGTCTTGGTTTTCCTTAAATATGATT
>JANNAV010000111.1:0-9812 GCA_031384695.1 Paracoccaceae bacterium | reverse complement strand
GTCGCGTTTGGGAAGGGCTTGGGCGATGGATTCTGCCGGGTTGTCCTGCCGCCACCCTTGGGCAACAGCCCACTTCATCACCATGCCGATGCGTTGGCGAATCCGTGCCGCCGTTTCAGGCTTGTCCGTCCAGATCGGCGACAGAACTGCCAGCACATCGGAAGTCGTCACATCGCCCACCTTCAGCTTACCCATGCGAGGGAAGGTGTAGGTTTCCAGCGTTGAGAGGAATTGCGCCCCGTGCTTGGCGTTGCGCCATGTCGGAAGGTGCAGGGCGTGAACCTTACGCGCCGCATCCTCAAATGTCAGGACCGCCTCAGCTTCTTTCTTGGCGCGGATCGGATCGCCCCCCGCCACCGAAAGTTTGCGGTTTGCCAAAGCCTGTTGCCGCGCCTCTGCTAGCGTCACCAGCGACGGGTTGCCCAAGCCAAGTTCGCACCGCTTCCCCCGGATGGTGATCCGCTGCACCCATTGCCGCGCGCCGTTGGGCTGGACACGCAGAAACAGCCCGTGGCCGTCGAAGTATTTTCCAGGCTCCTTGGCCGACTCCACAAACTTTGCAGTCAGTGCCTTTTCAGGCTTCCGAAGTCCCTTGGTCGCCATATTGTATCCCCCCGGATATCCCCCACTTGGCTTAGGATAACACGGGAATATGCGGGAACAAAGAGGAAATAAAACTGACCTAAGCCATTGTGATCATTGGCAGTGATGGAGTATCACAGAACGGGTCGGAAGGTATGCGGGCAGACTGTCTCTCCGCCACACAGTTTGCGCCCCGGTCGGAACGTCAGGCAACAAACACCAACGCTCAAAGCGCGATCACTTGTCGGGGTGCAAGCAGGAACGGTGCGACAATGCCGCAGGTATCGGCCAGCGGCAACAGTCCGTCGGGCACGTCCATGCCGATCACATCGCGCATGAACGCCTGCCGCCGGGCCACGCGCGCCGCCACCGCCGGGTACTGCTGCGCAAGGTCCGCCCGCAACGCCGCATCCGCAATCACATAGCCATCTTCCATCCGGGTTGAACCATAGTCGGCATGCCCCGGGATCACATCCATCTGCATCGCCATGCCCGAGGCCAGAGCCACCGCTGACCCTTCGCTGATGGGCGACGACAGCCATTCATCCAACCCGATCAGATGGCCGGGGTTCAACACCACGCCGAACACCGCAAACGGCAGCGCCGCCTGCATCTGCCGCCAGACCTCGCCCCCCGCCACACCGGGCCGCATCAGGCCGCACCATTGCGACATCGCCGCCACATAGGGAAAGGCGAAAGCCTGCAGGTAATCGCGCGCCGGCGCAGGCAAATCCTGCGGCCCCCGCGCCAGCCACCCCGCGCGGCAGATATTTGCACCCCAGTGGCAAATATTGAACGATATCGCTGATCCCAACCGCAGCACCTCGCCCGTCGGCCCGGACAGCCCCTGCGCCGCCCGCCCGCCGGTGGCAAAGGTCGCGTGGCAGCCAAGCGGCAGCCCACCCAGCTGTGCCGCCTCGAACGCCGCGAAATCGGTTATCCCCTCGCGGAAGCCAAACACCATGCGCCTGAGCGCAGCCACCGCCTGCTGATTGGCGAACTCAAGCCGTGCGACCCCAGCCGCATCCACCCGTGTGCGCAAGCCGTGCCCCGGATGCATCATCAAACCGGTCGCGTTCTCGATCCGCGCGGCAATCGCCCGCAATGGGTCTGCGACGAACGCCGGAATGTCGAGCGCGGTGGCAGGCTCGTCTACCTCGCCCGCTTCGAACCACTTCCACCCGATCGCCCCCACCCGCGCGCCAGACGGCACCATCCCGGCCAGCCATTCGGCCAGCCTGCGCCCGCCGCGGGGCTGCGATGGCAGCGACAGGCTTGCGCAATGCCCAACCCGCACTAAGCCCGCCGCCACCAGAGGCGAAATCGCGGTATAGGGCAGGCATTCGTTGCCCGCCAGCAGCAGTGCATCCAGTGCACTTACCACCAGCACCGCCTCTTCAAAGCGCGGATCAAATCCGGTCAGCCATTGCAGGTTCGCCGAATGTTCGCGGTCGCCGTAAACCACCAGCACGTCATAGCCCGCCCGCGCCCCCGCCGCGCGAAACGCCGCCAACCGGGCCTGCATCTCGGGCAGGTTCAGGGCGGGCGGCACCTCGGGCATGCCAAAATCGGGCCAGTCAATCTGGATTAAACGCGTGGCCATCTTCACCTCCGGGGCAGATTTCGTCACAGCTTAGGCCGGAATTTTAAGCCAAACCACCGCATTTCGCGGTAAAACCACAGCCGGATCGCGCCGGATCGCGCCGGATCGCGTGCGCCGCAACCCGGATGGGTGGTGCGGCCTCTGCAACCGGTTCCTCGCCAAAGGTTACTCCCCAACCACCTGCGCGCGTACCGGTTTGGAACGCAGCAAATCTGCCAGCGTCAGCGACTCGATCAGCACCAGATAGGCCCAGAACACATCGGCAAACACCCGCCGGATGCGGCAGGTCTGCTCGTCGGCACAGTCCTCGCAGCGCTGATATGTCCGGCGCGACAGGCAAGGCAACGGGGCAATCGGCCCGTCAATCAGCCGCAACATCTCGGAAATTGAAACCGCTTCCGGTGCCACGATCAACTGATAGCCGCCCGAACGACCCCGGGTTGAACCGATCACCCCCGAACCGCGCACTTCCAGCAAGATATGTTCGAGAAACCGCTTCGGCGTGCCCGAGCGTTTGGCAATCGCCTCGATCGTCAAGGCCTGTGGCACTGGTGCTGCCGCCTCGTCGGCAAGAACCAGCAAAGCCTTCAACGCGTATTTCATCTTTTGCGTGATCATCCCCGGAACATGCTCCCCCACCCGGCGCAACGCAATGCGAAGATGCGGTTTTTGATGGAAAACCCACCGCGCGCCTGTTGAATGCCTGCTTTGCCGGGCCACCGCTTGCAGCCTGCCGATGCAAAGAAGAAAACCGGGCTTTCGCTTGCCGCATCAGCCTCTATGCTGACGGCAATCCGCTTTGGAAAGCCCCCCGCAATGGCGCCCACGCACCGCATCTTCATCACCGGCACGGCTGGCTTTATCGGGTTCCACCTTACCCGTCTGCTGCTTGCGGAAGGCCATACGGTGCACGGCTATGACGGCATGACCGATTACTATGCGGTCAGCCTCAAACACCGTCGCCACGCCATGCTGCGCCAGACCCCGAATTTCACCGCAACCGAAGCAATGCTGGAAGACCTGCCCGCCCTTGCCGCCGCCATGGATGCCGCCCGCCCTGATATCATCGTCCACCTCGCGGCTCAGGCCGGGGTCCGCTATAGCCTGGAGAACCCGCGCGCCTATCTTGACGCCAATATCATCGGCACCTTCCATGTGATGGACCTTGCCCGCCAGCACCGCGTGCAACACCTGTTGATGGCCTCCACCTCATCGGTTTACGGCGCGAACGAGGCCATGCCGTTTGCGGAAACCGACAAGGCCGATATGCCGTTGACCATTTATGCCGCCACCAAAAAGGCGACCGAAGCGATGGGCCACGCCTATGCCCATATCCACAACCTGCCCACCACCATGTTCCGCTTTTTCACGGTTTACGGGCCTTGGGGCCGCCCTGACATGGCGCCGATCAAATTCGCCAAAGGCATCCTCGAAGGCACCCCGATCGACATTTACAACAATGGCGAGATGTGGCGCGATTTTACTTATATCGACGATCTTGTGCGCGGCATCCAGCTGCTGATGGCCGCCGTTCCCCCCCGCCCCGACTGCGCCTTGCCCCCCATCCCCGGCGACAGCCTCAGCCCCGCCGCCCCGTTCCGCGTTGTCAACATCGGCAATTCCGACAAGATCCGCCTGCTAGATTTCATTGACGCCATCGAGGCCGCCACCGGCCGCCGCGCCATCCGCAATTACCTGCCGATGCAAACCGGCGATGTCACCGCAACCTGGGCCGACGCAAGCCTGCTGCACAGCATTACCGGCTATCGCCCCGCCACGCCCTACCGCGAGGGTGTCGCCCGTTTTGTTGCGTGGTATCGCGATTACTACCAGATTTGACGCCGGGTGCGCATTGGCGGAACCAAAACAACCTTTCGGGAGTGTCGGCCCGAACTGAGCGTGTGACGCGCTGAAGATGCCTTTCCGGATCGGTTCCGGGGGGGTGATCCGCGCAAACTGTCGCCCGCCCACCAGAATCCACCGCCCGCAAGGCACGCAAGCCCGCTTGCATCCCCCCCCGCCGATCAGCCATAGTCTGGCCGATAAACGCGTGACAGGGAGTCCTCACATGAAACTGACCGCTGCTTTTGCCGGGCTCGCGATGAGCCTTTCCACCGCCGCTTTTGCCGAGGCTTTGCCCGATCTTGCGGGCCGCGAGATTGTGGTGGTGACAGAAAACGCCTATCCGCCGCTACAATTTCTGGATGCCTCCGGTGCTGCAATCGGTTGGGAATATGATGCGATGGCCGAAATGGCCAAGCGCCTGAACATGCAGGTGAAATACGAGAACACCTCTTGGGATGCGATGATCCCCGCGGTGTCCAAAGGCCAGTATGATCTGGGCATGACCGGTATCACCATCAAGGACGAGCGCAAGGAGCAGGTTGATTTTTCAGATGCCTATATGCGGTCCGAGATGGTCATGCTGGTGCGTGGCGATGAGGCGCGTTTTGCCGATAAAACCAGCTTTGCCGCCGATGCGGCCCTGCTGATCGCCGCCCAACCAGGCACCACGCCGTTTTACACCAGCGTCTACGAGATCCTCGACGGCAACGAAGCCAACCCGCGCATCAAGCTGTTCGAAACATTCGGCGCCACCGTTGAAGCGCTCAGGTCCGGCGATGTTGATCTGGTGCTGACCGACGGCACGGCGGGTGCTGGCTATGTCGAAGCTTCGGCGGGCGGGTTGAAAATCATCGGCGAAAAGCTTGGCACCGAGGATTTCGGCTTTATTTTCCCCAAAGGCTCGGATCTCGTCGCGCCGATGAACGCGGCGATTGCTGCAATGAAAGTCGACGGCACCATTGATGCGCTGAACAAAAAGTGGTTCCTCGACTACAAGCTTGGCCAGTAAAAGCCCGGCCCCGGCCTTGCGCCGGGGCCTCTCGCGCCAATGCCCCCTCGCCCCAAAACCACCGGTGATTTTCCCTATTGGCTGATCCTTCTGATCGGGACCGGCCTTTGGCTGTTCTACGAGGTTTGGGCGAATGCCATTTATTCTCAGGTGCTTGCGACACTGATGAAGGGTGTGGCCGTCACCATCTTTGTGACGTTGATCGCCTATTTCAGCGCCTGCATGATTGGCCTCGGCCTTGCGCTTGCCGGGTTGTCGCGGTTTATCGTGCTGCGCCAGATCGCGCGGTTCTATGTGGAGGTGGTGCGCGGAATCCCGATGATCGTGCTGCTTTTGTACGTGGCTTTCGTGCTGGCCCCGGCCTTGGTGATTGCAGTGAACTGGGTGATCACGCCTCTGGGCTTTGATCCGTGGAAAACCCGGGATTTCCCGCTGATCGCCCGCGCGGTGATTGCGCTGACCATCGCCTATTCGGCCTTCCTGTCCGAGGTGTTCCGCGCGGGGCTTGTCGCGGTCGACAAAGGCCAGATCGAGGCGGCACAGTCTTTGGGCCTTTCGGGCTGGCAGCGGTTTCGCCATATCGTTTTTCCACAAGCCTTTCGCATGATCCTGCCGCCACTGGGCAATGATTTCGTGGCCATGGTGAAAGATTCCTCTCTGGTTTCAGTGCTGGGCGTGGCGGACATCACCCAGTTGGGCAAGGTCATCGCCGCCGGAAATTTCCGCTATTTCGAGACTTACAATGTGGTCGCTCTGGTCTATCTGACGATGACGATCAGTCTGTCGCTGGTGCTGCGCCAACTGGAACAGCGAATGCGGGCGAAAACCGAGCGGTGACGCAGCCCGCGCGGAGTATGGACGCGGAACAGCGCGGCAGATAACTTTGCACCAAAGGAGATTGCCATGAATGCCCTGCTCACCCCGTGGGAAACCGCGTTTGGCCTGCCGCCGTTTGCGGCGATCCGCGACGAAGATTTCATGCCTGCGTTTGATGCGGGCTTGGCCGAGGCGCGGGCCAATATAGCGGCAATCGCCAGCAACCCCGAGGCCGCAAGTTTCGCCAATACGATCGAGGCGATGGAATTGGCGGAAACCACATTGGACCGGGTTTCGGGGGTATTCTACAATCTTGCGGGCGCCGACAGCACGGATGCCCGCGAAGCGTTGCAGCGCGATCTGGCCCCAAAGATGAGTGCGTTTTCTTCGGAAATCACCAATAATCAGGCGCTGTTTGCCCGGATCGAAGCGTTGTGGGCCGCGCGCGATACCTTGGGCGACCCCGAGCAACTGCGGGTGCTGGACCTTTACCGGCAGATGTTCGTGCGTTCGGGCGCGCAGCTTGCCGGGGCCGCGTCGGAGCGGCTGACGGCGGTGAAATCGCGGCTTGCAAGTTTGGGCACCACCTTCAGCCAGAACCTGCTGGCAGACGAGCGCGAATGGTTCATGCCGCTTGCCGAGGCCGATCTGGCGGGGCTGCCCGATTTCGTGATCGCACCGGCGCGGGCGGCGGGTGAAGAGCGGGGGGCGGATGGCCCGGTGGTCACGCTGAACCGGTCGCTGATCGTGCCGTTCCTGCAGTTCAGCCCGCGCCGGGCACTGCGGCAAAAGGCCTATGAGGCCTGGGTGGCGCGCGGCGCCAACGGCAATGCGGCGGACAATCGCGGCATCGCCACCGAGACGCTATCGCTGCGGCAAGAGCGGGCAAAGCTTTTGGGTTACGCCAGTTTCGCCGATTACAAGCTGGAGCCGGAGATGGCCAAAACCCCTGCGGCGGTGCGCAATCTGCTGATGCGGGTCTGGCAACCTGCCAAGGCCAAAGCCGAAGCCGACACAAAGGTTTTGCAGGCGATGATGCAGGCCGACGGTATTGCCGGGCCGCTTGAGCCGTGGGATTGGCGCTATTATTCCGAAAAGCGGCGGTTGGCCGAGCATGATCTGGATGAGGCCGCACTGAAGCCCTATTTGTCGCTGGAGGCCATGCTGGGCGCGCAGTTTGATTGCGCCAACCGCTTGTTCCGGCTGGAGTTCACGCCGCTGGATGTGACGCTTTATCATTCGGACGCGCGGGCCTGGGAGGTCAGCCGCGACGGCAGGCATATTGCAGTTTTTATCGGCGATTACTTTGCGCGCGGCTCCAAACGGTCGGGGGCGTGGTGTTCGGCGATGCGCGGCCAGCGGAAACTGGGGGGCGAGACCAGCCCGATCGTGGTGAATGTGTGCAATTTTGCCAAGGGCACGCCCAGCCTGCTGTCTTATGACGACGCGCGGACCCTGTTTCACGAATTCGGCCATGCGCTGCATCAGATGCTGTCGGATGTGACTTATGGGTTCATCTCGGGCACCTCGGTCGCGCGCGATTTCGTGGAACTGCCGAGCCAGCTTTTCGAGCATTGGCTTGAGGTGCCCGAGGTGTTGGCAAAACACGCCCGCCACTGGCAAACCGGCGCGCCGATGCCTGCCGATATGCGCGAGCGGCTGCTCGCGGCGGGAACCTATGATCAGGGGTTTGCGACGGTGGAGTTTCTGGCCTCGGCGCTGGTTGATCTTGCCTTTCACGAGGGCCCGGCCCCCGCCGATCCGATGCAAAAGCAAGCCGAGGTGCTGGAGGGGCTTGGCATGCCGCGCGCCATCCGCATGCGCCACGCCACGCCGCATTTCGCGCATGTGTTCTCGGGCGACGGGTATTCTTCGGGCTATTACAGTTACATGTGGTCCGAAGTGATGGATGCGGATGCCTTTGCGGCTTTTGAAGAGGCGGGCGATCCGTTTGATCAGGGCACGGCGGCGCTGTTGGAAAAGCACATCCTGTCGGCGGGGGGATCGGCACCTGCCGAAGTGCTTTATACGCGGTTCAGGGGCCGGATGCCGGGGGTTGAGCCGTTGTTGAAGGGGCGGGGTTTGCTGGAGCCGGTTTAGCGCAAAGCGCCGGGGGCCATGCCGAAACGGGCGCGAAAAGCCCGCGACAGCGCACTTGGCGATGAAAATCCATTGCGCAGCGCCACTTCGGCCAAGGGGTGGCGGGTGTCGGTGATCATCCGGCGCGCCGCCGCCAGCCGCAGCGACAGCCCATAGGCAGCGGGCGTCAGCCCCAGATTTTCGCGAAACAGCACCTCAAGACGCCGCTGCGACACCCCCACCGCCTGCGCCGTGGCCGCACTGGTTTCAGGGGCATCCAGCAGCGTCTCCAACCGCGCCACGGCGGCCGCCACCCGCGGATCAAGCCGCGGGTTGGGTTTTTGCGGGCTGATCTGCGGCTCGGCCCCATCGCGGGCGGTGGTGATGAACGAGGCCGCCACCTGCAGCGCCAAAGCCGGGCCATGCCGTGCCCGGATCAGGTGCAACATCAGATCGCAGGCGGGGGCGGCACCGCCGGCAGTAAAGCGGTTCCGGTCGATGACAAAGCGGTCGGGCACCACATCGACCAAAGGGTGGGCGGCGGCGAAATCTTCCAGATCCTCCCAATGCACCGTCGCCTTGTGGCCGTCCAGCAGCCCCGCCCGTGCCAGCACCCATGCACCTGCATCTATCCCGCCCATGGCGCTGAACCTCGGTGCCATGCGGTAGATATCGCGGATCAGGGGGGTGGTTGCGGTTTCGGATTGCCCAAAGCCCGCGATCACCACCAGCGCGTCGGCACCTTCGGCGGCAGTCAGCGCGCCGTTCGAGGGCAGCTCGATGCCGCAAGTCAGCGGCACCGCCATGCCATCCGCCGACACCACGCGCCAGCGGTAAGCCTCGGCCCCCAGATGCCGGTTGGCCGACCGCAATGGGTCGAGCGTCGAGGCCACCTCAAGGATCGAGGATTGCGGCAGTACCAACAGCGCCAGCGTCAACGGCTGGTTGCACGGGGCGAAGAGTGTTGCGGTTTTTGCCATGAATGCTTCGTAAATCGTCAAGCGCGTGGCTGCAAGGGCGCTATACTTGGCCAAACCGCCTGAAAGGATTCTCCATGCCGCTGGCCATGAACCGCGAAGTTTTCATTACCTGCGCCGTGACAGGATCAGGCGGCACGCAGGACCGCAGCCCGCATGTGCCGCGCTCGCCTGAACAAATTGCCAAATCGGCGATTGATGCGGCCAAGGCTGGGGCGGCGGTGGTGCATTGCCATGTGCGCGATCCTGAAACCGGCAGGCCTTCGCGCGATGGCGCGCTTTACCGCGAGGTGACCGAGCGTATCCGCGATTCTGGCACCGATGTCGTTCTGAACCTGACGGCGGGGATGGGCGGGGACCTGTTGTTTGACGGCACCGAGAAGATGAACGAGATGGGGCCGAAGTCTGACATGGCCGGGGCGACCGAGCGGGTGGCGCATGTGGTGGACTGCCGGCCCGAGATTTGCACGCTCGACTGTGGCACTATGAATTTCAACGAGGCTGACTATGTGATGGTCAACACGCCCGGTCTGTTGCGCGATATGGCCAAGCGGATGGTCGCATCGGGCACGCGGATTGAGATTGAGGCGTTTGATACGGGCCATTTGTGGCTGGCCAAGCAGTTGGCATCCGAGGGCATCATTCCCGATCCGGTGCTGGTGCAACTGTGCATGGGCGTGCCGTGGGGCGCGCCGGATGACCTGAACACCTTCATGGCGATGGTCAACAATGTGCCCGCGAATTGGCACTGGAGCGCCTTTGCGATTGGTCGCAACCAGATGGCCTATGTCGCGGCCAGCGTGTTGGCCGGGGGCAATGTGCGGGTCGGGTTGGAGGACAACCTGTGGCTGGACAAGGGCGTGCTGGCCACCAACGCGCAACTGGTCGAGCGGGCGGTCAG
>JANNAV010000093.1:0-3098 GCA_031384695.1 Paracoccaceae bacterium | reverse complement strand
TTCAATTGTCGGCGCAGGTACAACGATCGCCTGTGGCGTGGCGATGGCCAATGTCGCCGCTGGCAATCAAAAGGTGGTTTGCGTGTCAATTGGTGACGGGTCGACCAATCAGGGATCGGTGCACGAAGCCATGGTTTTTGCAGCCGCACGAAAACTTCCGGTGATCTTCGTCATCGAAAATAATGGGTGGTCCGAACTTACGCCCACCAGCCTGACGATCATGGTGCCCCGGATTGCACAGCGCGGGGCGGCTTATGGCATTCCGTCGGCCACTGTCAGTGGCATTGACCCCATCAAAGTGCGTGACAGCATTGCGCAGGCAGCCGAAGCCTGCCGCGCAGGCGAGGGTCCGGTGCTGCTCGAATTTAGAATCCCCCGCCTTTGGGGACACTACAGTCGGGACATTGAACACTACCGTCCGAAGAACGATAAAAGTGAGGCCGCCGCGCAAGACCCTTTGATCGTGCTTGGCAAGCGGCTGGTGCTGTCCAACCTGATGTCCGATGCTGAAGTTCAAACAGTGGTCTCCGCTGCTGAAAAACGGGCGAAGGTCTTGACCAAAACCGTCATCGACGGTTCTGACCCAGATGTCGGAACGCGGCTGGACCACGTTGTGTCGGTGCCCTCAAATGCCGCGCCAAAGACCCTTCAGACCAAAGAGATGAGCTATATCGAGGCGGTTAACCTGGCCTTGCGCAGCGCGTTGGAGCAGGATCCGAACGTGTTGCTCTTTGGCGAAGACGTCGGGCATGCTGGTGGAATTTTTGGTGCCAGCCGTTACTTACAGCGCGATTTTGGCGAAGGCCGGGTTTTTGATACACCCATTGCAGAGAACGCAATTCTTGGTTCTGCGGTTGGCGCGGCCATTTCGGGACTAAAGCCTATTGTCGAAATCATGTGGGCCGATTTCGTCTTTGTCGCCCTTGACCAATTGATCAATCAAGCGGCAAACGTGCGCTATTTAAGCCGGGGCAAACTGAATTGCCCAATGGTCGTGCGCATGCAGCAAGGTGTTACGCCGGGATCCTGCGCCCAGCATTCCCAATCGATTGAGGCGATCCTGGCGCATATCCCCGGGTTAAAGGTGGCGCTCGCCGCATCGGCGGACGACGCCTATGCGCTTATCCGAGCAGCGGTCGCTGATCCTGACCCCTGTGTGGTGATCGAGGCACGCGCACTTTACGCCGAAAAGAGCCTTGTCAACATCACCGACATCGGGGAAGCGGTCGGCAAAGCACGCGTCCGCCGCAAAGGTAAGGACGTTGCAATAGTGACTTGGGGCACCATGGTACCCATAGCGATGGCGGCGGCTGACGCGCTTGCCGCAGAAGGCATCGAGGCTTACGTGCTCGATCTGCGCTGGCTCAACCCAATTGATGACAATGCCCTGAAAGCTGCGGTTCTTGCGGTTTCCGGAAAAGTAGTCATCGCGCATGAGGCCACCCGCTCCGGCGGATTTGCCGGCGAAATTGCACTTCGGATCATCGAGCAATGTGGCAAAGCGGTCAAACTTCAGCTCATCCGCGTGACGACCCCTGACGTGCGCATGCCCGCCAGCGCTGTCTTGCAAAAGGAGCTGGTTCCTAAATTCAGCGACCTGATCCGCGCCGCGAAATCACTGCTCTAAGATCCGTAAACTTCAAGCATGACAATGACCAAGATTGGCTACGCTCTCTGCTCGACCGACAAACAAGACCTGACCGCGCTACGGCAGGCCCTTTGCGCATTGAGGGTATCTAAGGAATGTAAGTGTATCAACCATGGGCTGGACCTGTCCCGGTTTCGTTCCGGTCAGGTTTTCATGTTGGGCGGCTCTCTGTTCGAAGGCCACGGGTGATTTCCAGCCGAGAGCTGAGTGTTTTCGGCGCGGGTTGTAGAAGCCGTTGATGTATTCGAAGAGGGCGATTTCGACCTCTCGGCGGGTTTGCCAGTTTCGTCGCCAGACCAGTTCGGCCTTCAGAAACTTGAAGAAGCTTTCGACCGTTGCCCGGTAGGCGATTTGCAAAGCAAATCTGCCGAGAGGGGGCGGAATTGTCATAGCCATTACCTTTGCCGCTCATCCGCTGCCCGGCAGCGGATGTTTACATCCGCGAGAGGGGAAACCTTGAAGGCGTGCTTGCGCAGAAGCTTCTGATAGTCGTGGGCACTGTATTGTGATCCGCGATCCGTGTGATGAATGCAGTCTGGTGGTGGCCTTCGGATTGCGATGGCCATATTCAGGGCCCGCAAAGCCAGATCCTGCTTCATGCGGTTTCTGATGGCCCAGCCGACCACCCGGCGTGAAAAAAGGTCAATGATCACTGCAAGATAGACCCACCCCTCGCGCGTCCAGACATAGGTGATGTCGCCTGCCTGTTACCCGGCAATGGTTTGCCTGCAAACCATGAGAGGGCATTTCTGGTTTGACCCGCTCGCCGTGAAGTCCTGCTGCAAGAGATTCGGCGCGATGTTGAACAGGTGGTTGCTGTCGGTAGTTACCTTGAACTTGCGGGTCCGAACAATTTGAATACCGTTCTGGCGCAGTGAGACAGGTTCTGAAAACGATCCGGGGGATCGTTTTCCTGTCGAACGCGCCCAACCCGGCGCTGGCCAACCTGCAGACCCAACTCGTTCGGCTCCTCCGTCATCCGAGGCCTGCCCCTTACGGCGAATGCGCGCATTCGCCTACCGGGCAATGCGTAGCTGCCTGGGCTTAACCGGTGCTGCCTCTCGGGCATGTAAACATGCCCTGCCGGCCAACGGATCGCGGATATGGGCGAGGAGCACCATGTCACGCCGCTGCTGGCGATGCGACGGGGGCCGATGCTTCCAGGCATGCAGCCCGCGCTCAGAAACGCCCATTAGAGTATCCGTCTTGATCAAGCCCCTTTTGGCTGCCAAAGTCGATCGGCTTTGATCAGTGTGTTTGCCAGTTCGATGAGTTTTCGCATCAGGGCGGTGATGGCGACTTTGGCGGGTTTTCCGGCGTTTCGGAGGGCTTGATACTTCGCCTTGAGGTCCGGGTTGAAGCGCATCGCGACGAGAGCGGGCATGTAGAGCGCATCGCGTAGGTGTTTGCGTCCACCTTGGATGAATGCCTTTCCGTTCCATTGCCCGGA
>JANNAV010000065.1:0-17806 GCA_031384695.1 Paracoccaceae bacterium | reverse complement strand
GATCAGCGCCAGCCCCTGCTGTACCGCCAGTTCCATCGTCACCGGCTGGCCGCGCTGAGCATAGCTGGGCCAGTTGTCCGGATCGCCGCCGAACACAATCCCGCCTTTGTCGCTCTGGCTGATGTAGCAGTGCAGGCTTTGCGTCATCACCACGGTATTCACCATCGGCTTGACCCCTTCGGTCACCATCGCCTGCAAGGTCTGGCTTTCCACCGGCAGTTTCAGACCGGCCATGGCCGCGACATGCCCGCTGTGCCCGGCGGCGCAGATCGCGACCATGCCGGCATTGATCCGCCCGCGTGAGGTTTCGACCCCGACTACCCGGTTTCCGTCCATCACCATCCCGGTGACTTCGCATTTCTGGATGATATCGACGCCCCGGCTGTCTGCGCCGCGGGCAAAGCCCCAGGCCACCGCATCGTGGCGCGCGGTGCCGCCGCGCCGCTGGATCATCGCCCCTTCGATCGGGAAGCGCGCATCGCGCGAGAAATCGAGGCACGGCTCCAGCTTCATCACCTGATCGCGGGTCAGCAATTCGGCGTCGATCCCTTGGCAAGCCATGGCATCGCCCTTTTCGGCCAGGCGGATCATATCGGCATCCGAATGGCCCAGCGTCAGTGCGCCGCGGGGTGAGAACATCACATTGTAGTTGAGATCGTCCGAGAGGCCTTCCCACAGCTTGAGGCTGAATTCGAAGAACCGCCCGAGCGGTTCCTGCCGGTAATTGGAGCGCACAATGGTAGTATTGCGGCCAACGTTGCCGCCGCCGATATAGCCCTTCTCGATCACCGCAACATTGGTGATCCCGTGATTTTTGCCCAGATAATACGCAGTGGCCAGCCCATGCCCGCCCGCCCCCACGATGATGACATCATATTCCTTTTTCGGCGCGGGCGAGGCCCAGGCGCGTTCCCATCCCATGTGATGGCGCAATGCCTCGCGGGCAACGGCAAATGCGGAATAGCGCTTCATGGAATCCCCTTCCCGGGCCGAGGTCGTGCTGCCCTGATGGACCGTCGCCAAGGATTGCCCAACGCCATCAGCGGCACAATCGGGAAATTTGCGACATTGGGGCGACAAAACGCGCGGTGACGGTTTCTGCCCTTTTGTGGCGGGGGACGAGCGGCTACATCAGGCGGGCAGGGTCACAAGGGTTTGGGCATGATGTTCTGGGCGGCGGCGGGTGTCATGGTGCTGATGGTGCTTGGCATTCTGCTACAGGCCTTGCGCCGCACTCCGCCCGATGCGGCGCCGTCGGCGGATCTCGCCGTTTACCGCGATCAGCTGCGCGAAGTGGAGCGGGACAGCGCGCGCGGAGTTCTGAGCGATGCCGAGGCGCAGCGCCTGCGCGCCGAGGTTTCGCGCCGCCTGCTTGATGCCGACCGCAACGCCGTGCTGCCCGCGCCCGGGTCCGGCGCGCCCTCCCGCGCAGGCATTGCCCTGATCGTGGTGACTCTGGCCAGCGCGGTCGGGCTTTATGCCCGCCTCGGCGCGCCGGATTATCCTGATTTCGGATTGCAAACCCGGCTGGCTTTCGCGGACGAGGTTTACCGCAACCGCCCCAATCAGGATCAGGCCGAACTCACGGCGCCCGAGGTGCCGTTGTCGGCAGACCCAAGCCTGATCGCCCGCACCGAAGCCCTGCGCGCGGCGCTGCAAACCCTGCCCGATGATCCCGAAACCCTGGGCAAGCTGGCGATAGCCGAGGCCAGCTATGGCGATCTGGTCGCGGCAAGGGTGGCGCAGGCGCGGCTGATTGCGGTCAAAGGGCCAGCGGCCAGCGCCAACGATCACGCAACTCTGGGTTGGATGATGATCACCGCCGCTGGCGGCTATGTGTCGCCCGGGGCCGAAGCATCGCTGATTGCCGCGCTGGAAAAAGATCCGCAAAACGGGCTGGCGCGGTTTTATTCGGGCCTGATGTTCGCGCAGGTGGGCCGCCCCGACCGGGCTTTCGCGCTGTGGCGGCCACTCCTCGAGGAAGGCCCCGAAACGGCCCCCTGGATAGCCCCGATCCGCAGCAGCTTAGAGGGCCTCGCAAGCCGCGCAGGCATCCGTTATGCCTTGCCCGCAGCGCCCACTCTGGCAGGCCCCGGTGCCGAAGATGTGGCCGCCGCCGCCGCCATGACGCCTGCGGATCGGCAGGCGATGATCGTGTCGATGGTCGAAGGGCTTGAAGCCCGGCTGGCCACCGAAGGCGGGCCACCCGAAGACTGGGCAAAACTGATCGTATCGCTCGCCACCATCGACCGCGCCGATCAGGCGCGCGCAATACTTGCCGAAGCGCGCACGCTGTTTGCCGGGGAACCCGGCGCTTTGGCCGCGATTGAAACAGCGGCCCTGAAAGCCGGGCTTGCCGAATGATTTTCGAAGATTTCGCCGCCTTCGCCCTCGCCCTCCCCGCGAACCGCGCTGTCGCAGGGCTTGATTTTGGCGAAAAGACCATCGGTATCGCCATCTCGGATCTGCGCCGCTCTGTTGCCACCCCCACGCAAACCATCCGCCGCACAAAATTCACCGCCGATGCCGCCGAACTTCTGGCGCTGGCCGCAGCCCGCGGCATCGCCGGACTGATCCTTGGTCTGCCGCTCAACATGGACGGCTCCGAAGGCCCCCGCGTGCAGACAACCCGCGCCTTTGCCCGCAACCTCAGCCGCCTCACCACCCTGCCCATCGCCTATTGGGACGAGCGCCTTTCAACGGTTGCCGCCACGCGGGCGCTGCTTGAGGCGGATATGTCGCGAAAGCGTCGCAATGAGGTCATAGATCATGTGGCCGCCGGGTATATCCTGCAAGGTGCGCTGGACCGGATGGCGCATCTGTGATGGATGATACCATGCGAGACGAGGTGTGGATGCGTGCCGAGGTGGAAAGCCCTTGCATCAAGCTGTGCGTGATCCATCCTGAGGAGCGCCTCTGCGTGGGCTGCATGCGCACGATCGAGGAAATCTCGACATGGTCACGCCTGACCCCGGCCGCACGTGCCGAAATCATAGCCGATCTCCCGGCCCGCGCCCCCCGCCTTGCCAAACGCCGCGGTGGCCGCATCGGCCGGCTGGACCGGTAAGGCCACCTGTCAACTTAGCGTGTTGCGGACAATCGGTTTCACCCGATTGTACGCAACACGCAACATTGCCAAGCTGATCTTGTCCTGGATTGCCTTCAATCTGAATCAGATTGAAGGCAATCCGCTCTAATACCCGCCGGCACGGCTTTGAGATCACATTGATCGGCCCGGGCGATTGAACGTCGCCCGGGCCGAAAAGCTTTGGCTCACCTGCCGCCCCGGTCCGCGATCAGAAAGCGCGCGATCAGAAGGCGCACGATCAGAAGGCGCGCGATCAGAACACGAAGAAGTCTGCCGCCGTGATCACCAGCCCCGGGTTCAGCACCGCAAACACGATCCCGCCGCTGCCGCCAAGCCCATTGGCATCGTAAGAAAGACTGCCCGAAACCGTGTCATAGATGATCCGGTCCGTCGAATCCTCGGCCAGGCCCGTGGCGTTCGATACGAAGGCATCCACCGACAGCGCCACACCCGCCAAACCCGCCGCCGTGAAGACCAACTTATCAAGCCGCATGATATCATCGCCAATGGTAAAGTCGGTGATGGTGTCAAAGTTGCTGGTAATGGCGGTATTGAACACGAAGGTATCCGCACCCGTCCCACCGGCAAGCGTATCGTTCGACGTGCCGCCGTTCAGCGTATCGTTGCCGGTGCCGCCCGACAGGAAATCGACACCTGCATCCCCCGTCAGCGCATCAAGCCCGGCACCGCCATAGATCGAGTCGTTGCCGTTGCCGCCGGAAACCAGATCATCATCAGTGCCAGCGTCCAGCGTATCATTACCGTCATCACCGTAAAGCGCATCAAGCCCGGACGAGCCGACGATGCTGTCGTCGCCCGTACCACCGCGCAGCGTGTCGTTGTTGGCACCACCGTCCAGCACGTCATCGTTAAAGCCGCCCAGAACGCTGTCATCGCCGTTGCCGCCATAAAGCGAGTCGTTCTCGGTGCCGCCATCCATGGTATCATTGCCGTCCCCGCCATAGAACGTGTCTCCCGCCGACGCACCCTGCAGGTTGTCGTTGCCGTCGGCCCCGTAAAGGGTATCCGCGCCGAAATCGCCCAGCAATGTGTCGTTGCCGGATCCGCCGTGCAGATAGTCATCCGAGGTGCCGCCATTCAGCGAGTCGTTGTCGTCGCCACCGTAAAGGCTGTCCACACCGGCGCCGCCAAAAAGCTTGTCATTGCCGCCAAGCCCCACCAGACTGTCATCGCCATTGTTGCCTGTAAGGGTGTTTGCGGCGATGTTGCCGCTGATGTTGTTCGCCTCGTCGTTGCCGGTGCCGCTGGTCACGGCGATGCCGGTCAGCACCAGATGGTCAACATTTGCGCCCATCACGAAGGTCACGCTGCTGGAAACCGAGTCGATGCCGCCGCCCGCCTGCTCCACCACCTTGTCGGTCAGGCTGTCCACGACATAGCTGTCATCGCCCGCGCCACCCGTCATCACGTCGGCCCCGGTGCCGCCGTCAAGCAGATCCGCCCCATCGCCGCCAAAGATCGTGTCGTTGCCGCCAAAACCCCGCAACTGGTTCGCCCCGATATTGCCGGTCAGCACGTTCGCCACCGCGTTGCCGGTGCCGTTGTTGCCATCGGTGCCGGTCAGGGTCAGGTTCTCGAAGTTGGTCAGCAAGGTATAGCTGAACGCAGCCTGCACCGTATCCGTACCAGCCGAAGCCCCCTCCACAATCACGTCATCGCTGACGTCGATGGTGAAAAGATCGTTGCCAGCACCACCGACAAGGCTGTCAATACCCGTGCCGCCGTCCAGACTGTCATTGCCCGAACCACCAAACAGCGTGTCGGCACCGTCAAGCCCCAACAGCGCGTTGCTGCCGGTATTGCCGGTAATCACGTTGTTTGCGGCGTTTCCAGTCCCGCGCAACCCGTTGATCCCCGAAAGGATCAGGTTCTCGATATTGTCGTCCAGCGTGCGCGCAACCGAGCTTTGTTCGGTATCGGTGCCCTCGGTGGCCAGTTCCACCACCGCATCATCGGCGTGATCGACCACATAGAAATCGTCGCCAATCCCGCCTGTCATGCTGTCGGCATCGCCCCCACCATCCAGCGTGTCATTGCCATCGTTGCCGGTCAGCGTGTCATTGGCGGTGCCGCCATAAAGCTTGTTCGCCGCACTGTTGCCGATCAGGATATTGGCCTGACTGTTGCCCGTCCCGTTGATCGCGGCCACGCCTGTCAGCGTCAGGTTGTCGACATAGCTAGCCAAAATCAGCGCGATAGAGCTTTCGACACTGTCGATGCCGCCAACCGCCGTTTCCGAAAGCACATCGCCTGCGTTGTCCACATAGTAAAAGTCGTTGCCATCGCCGCCGCCCATCCGGTCCGCACCGGTACCGCCGTCGATGGTGTCATCGCCACCACCGCCATAGATCGAGTCGTTCCCCGCCATGCCAAGCAGGATATTGATCTGGCTGTTGCCATAAATCAGGTTGGTGGTGATGTTGCCGGTGCCGTTGATCACGCTGTCGCCTACCAGCGTCAGGTTCTCAAGGAAGTTGCCCAAAACATGGGTGACATAGCTTTCCACCTTGTCCACGCCCTGCAGCGTCAGCTCCAGCACCGTGTCAAACTCCGAGTCGATGATGTAGATATCGTTGCCAAGGCCGCCAACCATGCTGTCGTTGCCGGTCCCGCCGATCAGCGTATCGTCGCCGCCCATGCCAAGGATCGTGTCGTTGCCCTCAAGGCCGAACAGGGCGTTGTCGCCATGATTGGCCAGCAGGCTGCCCGAGCCGGTGTTGCCGGTGATCAGGTTGTTCTCGGCGTTGCCCGTGCCGTCAAGGTTCCAGCTGCCGCTCAGCATCAGGTTCTCGATGCCAAAGCCCAGGGTGAAATCTGCCGAAGCCCGCACCAGATCAACACCTGAACCACCGGTCTCGTCCACCGCGTCCGAGGTGGAGTCGATGTCATAAGTGTCATCGCCCGCGCCACCATACAACGTATCGGCACCGCCTTTGCCCGACAGGGTATCGTTGCCCGCACCGCCAAAAAGCGTGTTCTCATAGGCATCCCCGGTCAGGCTGTCGCCAAGGCCGGTGCCGATCACGTTTTCGATCAACAGATAGGCGTCGCCACCCGCATCGCCACCGATGCCGATTTTGGTTGTCAGGTTCACCTGTACGGCCAGCACGGATGCCGCGTAGTTCGCGGTATCAGCCCCGTCGCCGCCATAAAGCGAATCCGCGCCAGCACCGCCTGCAAGCGTGTCATCGCCCGCGCCGCCCTTCAGAACGTTACCTGCAATATCCCCGGTCAGCGCATCGGCAAACCCCGAACCCGTCAGGTTTTCAATCCCCGATAGCACGTCGCCCGTGGCATCGCCTGCTGCACCGGTGTTTGTCGCAAGGCTGACGGTCACCGCCAAAGCGGATGCCGAGTAATCGGCGACGTCCACGTTGAGTCCGCCCACCAGCGTGTCGGCACCCGCGCCGCCCACCAGCGTATCGTCGCCATCAGACCCGCTCAGCGAATCCGCGCCCACGGCACCGGTCAGCATGTTCGCCGTGGTATCGCCCAGCAAGGTATCGTTGAACCCCGTGCCGATCACGTTTTCCACTTCGGTCAGAGTATCGCCCTGCGCATCGCCGCCAACCCCCATGCCGGTGGTCAGGTTCACGCTCACACCCGCAGTCGAGGCGCTGTAATCCGCCACATCGGTATCATTGCCGCCATCCAGAACATCGCCCCCGGCACCGCCGATCAACGTGTCATTGCCCTCGTTGGCGTTCAGCGAATCGTTGCCCACGCCGCCGTTGAAAAGGTTGTTAAAGATATCGCCCAGCAAGGTATCGGCCAAACCGGTGCCAAGCACGTTTTCAAAACCGCTGAGCACATCGCCCGCTGCGTCGCCGCCAAGGCCGGTTCCGGCGGTCAGATCAATGGTAATGCCGGTGGCCGAGGCGGTGTAATCCAGCCAATCCGTCCCCAGCCCGCCGCCCAGCGTATCGCTGCCGGCACCGCCCACCACCGTGTCATCGCCCTCATCCGCCGCGATCGAGTCGTTGCCAACCGCGCCGCTCAGCACGTTGGCCCCGGTATCACCCAGCAAGGTATCGGCATTGGCAGACCCCACCAGGTTCTCCACCTCCAGCAAGATATCGCCCTGCGCGTCGCCAACGGTCCCGGTGCCCGCCAGCAGGCTGACGCTCACGCCGGTGCCCGATGCCGAATAGTCCGCACTGTCAAGGCCCGCACCGCCGGTCAGCGTGTCGATCCCGGCACCGCCCGCCAAAGTATCCGCCCCATCGCCACCCTCAAGCGAATCCGCGCCCGCAGCGCCGCTCACAAGGTTGGCATTGCTATCGCCAACCAATGTATCGCCCAGCGCTGAACCCAGCAGGTTCTCGATGTTGTTGAACGTATCGCCCAGCGCGTCGCCGCCCGAAGCCGCCCCCGTCAACAGGTTAACACTCACGCCCAGCGCCGATGTTGAATAGTCGGCCGCGTCGGTCAAGGCGCCGCCATCCAGGAAATCGGCACCCGCGCCGCCCGTCAGCGTATCGTTGCCATGGCCGCCATAGATACTGTCATTGCCACTTTTGCCGTCGATGGTGTCGGTCCCTGCGCCGCCGTACAAAAAGTTCTCGGTGCTGCCACCGGTCAGTGTGTCTTGCGACGCGGTGCCGATGATATTCTCGACTTCGCTGATCACATCGCCCTGCGCATCGCCGCCTACACCCGCGCCGGTGGTCAGGTTGACCGACACACCCGTCAACGAGGTGGTGTAATCAACCGTGTCAATTTCCGTCCCCCCGGTCAGCGTGTCGGCCCCGGCACCGCCAACCAGCGTGTCAACCCCCGCGCCGCCGATCAAGACGTTGCCCGAGGTCTGCCCGGTCAGAAAATCGGCAAAACCCGAACCGCTCAGGTTCTCGATGGCCACCAGAACATCGCCCTGCGCGTCGCCCCCGCTGCCCGCACCCGTCAGCAGGCTGACGCTGACACCGGCCGAGGAACCGGCATAATCAACCGTGTCGGTCTCGGTGCCGCCGTCGATGGAATCCGCACCCGCCTCACCGTTCAGCGTATCATTGTTGGCACCGCCAAACAGGCTGTCATTGCCGATCGACGCCGCAATGCTGTCGTTGCCCGCAGCCCCGGTCAACACGTTGTCCAAGGTGCTGCCAACGATGGTGTCATTCGACCCCGTCCCCAGCACATTCTCGACTTCGCTGATCACATCGCCTTGCGCATCACCGTTAACCCCTGCGCCCGTGGTCAGGTTCACCGAAACGGCCAAGGCCGATGCGGTGTAGTCAACCAGATCAAGCCCGGCCCCCCCCACCAGCACGTCACCGCCCGCGGCACCCACCAGCGTGTCGTTGCCCGCATCACCGTTCAGCGAGTCGCCCGATGCCCCGCCGTTCAAAAGGTTCGCGAAGGTGTCGCCCGCCAAAGTATCCACCGCAGCCGACCCGGTCAGGTTCTCGATCCCAAACAGCGTGTCACCCTGCGCATCGCCGTTCAGGCCGGTGCCGCTCAACAGGCTGACGCTCACACCCAAAGTGGATGCCGAATAATCCGCCACGTCGGTGTCATTGCCGCCATCCAGCACGTCCGAACCGATGCCGCCCACCAGGGTATCGTTGTTGGTGCCGCCATAAAGGCTGTCGTTGCCCGTGCCTCCTGAAAGACTGTCGCTGCCGGTCGCGCCGGTCAACTGGTTGGCAAAAGTGTCGCCCGTCAGGGTATCCGCCAAAGCCGACCCGATCAGGTTCTCGATCCCCGAAAGCGTGTCGCCCTGCGCATCACCGTTCAGGCCGGTGCCGCTCAGCAGGCTGACGGTAACCCCCGCCGATGATGCCGAATAATCGGCCACGTCGGTTTCCGTGCCGCCATCCAGCGTGTCGATGCCGATACCGCCGATCAGCGTATCATTGCCCGCGCCGCCAAACAGGGTGTCATTGCCGCTGCTGGCCGAAATGCTGTCGGCACCCGCAGCCCCGGTCAGCGCGTTGTCGCCCGTGCTGCCCGTCAGGATATCGTTCTGGCCCGAACCGGCGACATTCTCGATCTCGCTGATGACATCGCCTTGTGCATCGCCGTTCGCCCCTGTGCCCGTGGTCAGGTTGACAGTAACCCCCAACAGTGACGCGGTGTAGTCGATCAGGTCAACCCCCGTGCCGCCGGTCAACGTATCCGTGCCCGCGCCGCCAAACAAAGTGTCGTTGCCGATGCCGCCAAACAACTGGTCATTGCCCACCGCACCCGTCAGAACGTTGGCCAATCCGTCGCCCGTCAAAGTGTCGTTGGCGCCCGAGCCCGTTACGTTCTCGATCAGCGTCAGAACATCGCCCTGCGCATCGCCGTTGACACCGGCACCGGTGCTCAGGTTCACCGAAACACCCGAAACCGAGGCCGAATAATCCGCAAGGTCGATCCCCGCACCGCCATCCAGCGTGTCGATGCCCGCGCCACCCACCAGAGTGTCATCGCCAATGCCGCCAAAAAGCTGGTCGTTGGCCGCGCCACCAAACAACGCGTTGGCCAGCCCGTCGCCGGTCAACGTGTCATTCGCGGCCGACCCGATCAGGTTCTCAACCAGGGTCAGAAGATCGCCTGCCGCATCGCCGTTTACCCCGGCACCCGTGCTCAGGTTGACCGAAACCCCCAGCGACGAGGCCGAATAATCGGCAGTGTCGATCCCCGCGCCGCCATCAATCGTATCGCTGCCGCCGCCGCCAGACAGCAGATCATCGCCATTGCCGCCCCAAAGCGTATCGTTGCCAAGACCGCCATAAAGCGTGTCATTGCCGTCAAGCCCACTTACGGTATCGTTGCCGCTACCGCTTGTCAGGCTTTCCGCTACGTTCGTCCCAAGGATCAATGCCATCGTATACGTCCACTTGTTTGAGGCCCTGATCCAGAAGGTCATGGGCAAGAGAATTCCGCTTGTGTTGAAATTAGTGTGGCAATTTGTTCAGACTGGGGCATGCAAACCACTGACCCTAGGAGAAAGTGCGGCAAATTCTTGTCACATTTTCACGAACTTGAACCAATCCCGCGACCGCAGGAATCCGACGGTCCAATGCCGCGCAAAAGCCAGCAAAACCTGAGTCTGCGCGCATATGGCGGGTGCAAAAGGCCCAGCGCCTTTGCCGCTTGATCAGCGGAATCCTCCCGTCCGGGCCAGAGCAATGGCCCGAAGATCAGGTCTACTATTGCTTATTCCGAAACAAGCCGCAGCAGTGCTGTTTTAGGGCCCTAAAGACTGATCTTCACAAACCCGTCACGCAGCGCGCGCGACCATGCCTCCGACATCGCCTTAAACGCCTGATCGCCCGCCTCGATGCGCCGCGCCCGGCTCACCTTGCAGGCGTCACGCTCGATCACGCACAGATCAAGCGGCATTCCCACCGAAAGGTTCGACCGCAACGTCGAATCCATCGACAGCAGCACCGCCTTTTCCGCATCCCCCAAGGACGTGGCAGGCTTAACCACCCGGTCGAGGATCGGCTTGCCGTATTTATGCTCGCCGATCTGCAGGAACGGCGTGTCCTCGGTGGCCTCGATGAAATTGCCCTCTGGGTATATCAGGAACAACCGCATCGCCCCGCCCCGTCGCTGCCCTGCCACGATCAGGCTGGCCGAAGCCCCCTGCGCCATCGCCGACAGCTTGTCATCCACCTCGCAGCGCACCCGCGCCAGCATATTGCCGATGATCGACGCCACCTTCAGCATCGTCGGCGCTTTCAGGATCGAGGTGGCCTCGGTTGCGTCCACATCCTCCACCGCCTCGCGCAACCGCGCCAAAGCGGTCTGGGTGATCGAAAGACTGCCCGCCGTCATGATCACCACCACCCGCTCGCCGGGCTCTTCAAAGGTGTACATCTTGCGGTATGTGGCGATATTGTCGACCCCCCCGTTGGTCCGGGTATCCGACAGCATAACCATGCCGTCATTCAGCAACAGCCCGACACAATAGGTCATTCAGTTCTCCGCAATGCTCCGCGAACCCTATTGCGCGGCCATCTGAACTGCAACCGTCACCGACATGCTTTCGCGGCCCATTCCGCGCGAAATTCCCCGGATCGGCGCTGCATCTTGCGCGTCCAGCCCCGAGCCAAGCCGGATATAGCGTGCGTCCGGGCAACAGGAATTGGCCGGATCAAACCCGATCCAGCCGTAATGCGCCACAAACAACTCGGCCCAGGCATGCGCCGCCTCGTGATCACTGCCATCCGATCCCGATTGCAGATAGCCCGAAACATAGCGCGCCGGAATATCCGCCGCCCGCGCCGCCGCAATCAAGGCATGCGCGTGGTCCTGACACACCCCCTCGCCCTGCGCCAGCGCCTCGGCCGCCGTGGTATGGGCGTGCGTCGTGCCGGGGCGGTAGGCAATCGCCGCTGCAATCGCCGCCGAAAGATCGTGACAGGCGGCAAGCGGGTCCGCCGCCGCGTCCCTTGTGCCAACGCCAATCGCCCGCAGCGCCGCATCGGCCCGCGTCGGATCGGTTTCACCCAGATAGGCCCCGGGTGCGATCACTTCGCGGTGCCCCCGCAGCATGCCCGACAAATCGGTGGTTTCAATCCGCCCCACCACCCGCACCTCGATCGCCGTCACCGGCCCCGCAACCGACCACCCCTGCACCCAATCCCCCGCACCATCCCGAAACCCGCCGCCGATCAGGCCACCGCTCACAGTCACCTCCCAATCCTGCACCCGCTGCCCGTCAAACACCGACGGCTTCAACCGATGGCTCTGCACCACCCCCCGCACCGGCCGGTCATAGCTATAGCGCGTCACGTGATCGACGGTCAGGATCATGCCTTGATATCTCCGCTCAGATAACTTTCGTGGATCACCAGCGCCAATTGCGCCGTCTCGCGGATAAACCGCGACAGAAACTCGTGCAAACCCTCGTCGAAAATCCGCTCCGGGGTCTGGCTTTCCAACTCGGCCAGCAAACTCGCCGCCTGCACCTGCGCCGGTGTCTGGCGGCCATATAACTTGGCCAGCCGCCCGATATGGTTGTTCACCCCCGCCACGCAGGTGATCAGGCTGCGTGGGCATTGCGGGTTCAGGATCAGGAAATGCGCGATCTTGGCCGAGGTCACCTCGCCGCCATACGCCCAGTGAAACGCCCGGTGCGCCGACATCGCCCTGAGCAGCATCGACCACTGATCATTGTCCAGACCCGAGCCGACAAACTGCGCCCGTGGCAGCAGCACATAGTATTTTACATCCATCAGCCGCGCCGTACTGTCGCCACGCTCCAGATAATAGCCGATATTCAACAGGTTATAGCCGTCGTTGCGCAAAAGCGTGGCATCTATCGCACCGCGCACCATTGCCGCGTGGCGCATCGTCCAATCGGTCATCTGCGACAATTCGCGGTCGGCTTGCGGGCGCGCCTCAATCGCGCGCAACTCCTGAAACGCGGTGTTCAGCGCGTCCCACACCTGCGTCGTCAGCGCCGTCCGCACGATCCGCCCGTTTTCGCGCGCCGAGATCAACGAGCTTGCTACCGAATTGGGGTTGTCGCGGTCAAAGAACAGGAAATGCTCGATGCTCTCCTGCGCCGGAGGGCCATATTTCGCGGCATAGCCATCGGCATTGCCAGACGCGCGCAGCAAACTGTCCCAATCATTGCGATACCCTTCGGCCGAGGGCAAAAGTGCGATCCGCGCCCCCACCTCCAACAGCCGCGCCGCGGTTTCCGCCCGCTCCATATAGCGGGCGATCCAGTAAAGATTGTCGGCGGTGCGGCTTAACATCTGATCATTCCGCCAATACCCAGGTGTCCTTGACCCCGCCACCCTGCGACGAGTTCACCACCAACGATCCTTCCCGCAGCGCCACCCGTGTAAGCCCCCCCGGCACCAGTTCGATACTTTCCCCCACCAGACAGTAGGGCCGCAAATCCACATGGCGCGGCGCTATTCCCGCCTCGACAAATGTGGGGGTGGTCGAAAGCGCCAAAGTGGGCTGCGCGATGTAATTGCCCGGATTGGCCAGCACCCTCGCCCGAAACTCTTCCACCTCGGCACGCGAGGATTTCGGGCCCACCAGCATGCCGTACCCCCCCGACCCATGCACTTCCTTCACCACCAACTCCGCCAGATTGGCACAGACATAGGCCAGATCTTCCGCCTCCGCACATTTCCAGGTTGGCACATTCTTCAATATCGGCTCTTCGCCAAGATAGAACCGCACCATTTCCGGCACATAGGTGTAAACCGCCTTGTCATCCGCCACCCCCGCCCCCGGTGCCGAGCAGATCGCCACCCCACCCGAACGGTACACATCCATCAGCCCCGGTATCCCCAGCATGCTGTCGGGGCGAAAGCACAACGGATCAATATAGGCGTCGTCAATCCGCCGATAGATCACGTCCACCCGCTTTGGCCCCTCGGTGGTGCGCATGTAACAATAGGGGCCATCGACAAAAAGATCCTGCCCCTCAACCAGTTCCACCCCCATCAGATCGGCCAGAAAACTATGCTCGTAATAGGCCGAGTTGAAATGCCCCGGTGTCAGGATCACCACCACAGGCTCGCCCGTGCATTTGGCCGGGGCCACGCTGGCCAGGGTACGGCGCAGTTTGTCGGGATAATTGTCCACCGGCTGAATGCGGTTTTCGCGGAACAGATCCGGGAACATCCGCATCATCATCTCGCGGCTTTCCAGCATGTAGGAAACCCCCGAAGGGGTGCGGCAGTTATCCTCCAGCACATAGAAATCCGTGGGGCCGGTGCGCACGATATCCACGCCCACAATATGGCTGTAAACGCCTTTGGGCGGCACAAAGCCCGACACCGCTTTCTCATAAGCCGCGTTCTGATAAACCAGCTTTGAGGGTATCCGCCCCGCCCGCACAATCTCGCCCCGCCCGTAAACATCGACCAGAAAGGCGTTCAGCGCCCGCGCGCGCAGCTTGATGCCCTTCTCCAGCCGCGCCCACTCCGCGCCGGTGAACACGCGGGGAAACATATCAAACGGAATAAGCCGGTCCGGGTCGCCCCCCTCGCCGTAAACCGCAAAGGTGATGCCGATCCGGCGAAACAGCGCCTCGGCCTCCGCTTGTTTGGCCAACCTGCGATCCGCCGACATCCCCTCCATCCAGCCGCCCAACCCCGCATAGGGCGGGCGCACCGCACTTTCGTGAAACATCTCGTTAAAGCAGTCGGCCATACGTTGCACCTTTTCGCAGGTCTATGTCCGCGAGTTAATCAGCGCACCGCGCGAAAGGCAAAGAATACTCGCTACATTTCATCGCATATCAATTCTCTGCCCAATCTTGCGGCTGTCCCTACAACTACCCTACATGAACACTACAGAGACCCGACGCAAAAATGAGGATTGAAAATGCCCCTTCCCAAGCCGCTGTTTGATGCCAATGCCGCCTCGGGCAGCTTCGGCGATCTGCCCGAATGGGATCTGCGCGATCTCTATACCGCCCCCGACGCGCCGGAATTTGCGCGCGATCTGGCGTGGCTAAAGCAATCCTGCGCCAGTTTCGCCGCGAAATATGAGGGAAAACTGGCCAATCTGGATGCCGCGGGATTGCTCGCTTGCGTGCTGGAATATGAAAAGATCGACGTAACCGCCGGCCGCGTAATGTCCTACGCCGGCCTGCGCTACTATCAAAACACCCTCGATTCCGGCCGCGCCAAATTCATGGCCGACGCGCAAGACCAGATCACCGATTTCACCACCCCATTGGTGTTTTTTAGCCTTGAATTCAACCGCTTGGATGATGATCTTCTGGCGGGTTTACTGGCCGCCAACGCCGATCTCGCACGCTATAAACCGGTGTTCGAGCGGATGCGCGCCATGCGTCCGCACCAGCTTTCGGACGAGCTGGAACGGTTCATCCACGACGAATCGGTGGTCGGCGCTTCGGCCTGGAACCGGCTGTTTGATGAGACCATGGCGGGGTTGATGTTCACCGTCGCAGGCGAGCCGGAAGAGCTGAACCTCGAGGCCACGCTGAACCTGATGACCGACCCCGCGCGTGCCAAACGCGAGGCCGCAGCCCGCGCATTGGCTGCGGTGTTCGAGAAGAACATCAAGATTTTCTCGCGTGTTCACAACACCTTGGCAAAAGAAAAAGAGATCCACGACCGCTGGCGCAAGATGCCAACACCGCAGCACGGCCGCCATCTTTCGAACCATGTCGAGCCCGAGGTGGTTGAGGCGTTGCGCAACGCCGTGGTCGCGGCCTACCCCAAGCTTTCGCACCGCTATTACACGCTCAAGGCCAAATGGCTGGGGCTGGAAAAGCTGCAAATCTGGGATCGCAACGCCCCCTTGCCGATTGACACGCCGGATCTTGTCGATTGGCCCACCGCCCGCCAAACCGTGCAAGACGCCTATTCCGCCTTTGATCCCCGCATGGCGGCCCTCTCGGAACCTTTCTTCACCAAAGGCTGGATCGACGCCGGTGTTAAACCCGGCAAGGCACCGGGGGCGTTTGCGCATCCTACCGTGTCGACCGTGCACCCCTATGTGATGCTGAACTACCTCGGAAAACCCCGCGATGTCATGACCTTGGCGCATGAACTGGGCCACGGTGTGCATCAGGTTCTGGCCGCAGCACAAGGTGAGTTGCTGTCGTCAACCCCGCTGACCCTCGCCGAAACTGCATCGGTGTTCGGCGAGATGCTGACATTCCGCAAACTCCTTGATGGCGCCAAAACGCCCTCCGAACGCAAAACCCTGCTTGCGGGCAAGGTCGAGGACATGATCAACACCGTTGTGCGCCAGATCGCGTTCTATGATTTCGAATGCAAACTGCACGCGGCGCGCGCGGAAGGCGAATTAACGCCCGATGACATCAACGCGCTTTGGATGAGCATTCAGGCGCAATCCCTTGGCGATGCTTTCGAATTCATGGATGGATACGAGACATTCTGGGCCTATATTCCGCATTTCGTGCACTCGCCCTTCTACGTTTACGCCTACGCCTTTGGCGATGGTCTGGTAAACGCGCT
The DNA here is from genome assembly GCA_031384695.1 of Paracoccaceae bacterium. Lineage (GTDB taxonomy): Bacteria > Pseudomonadota > Alphaproteobacteria > Rhodobacterales > Rhodobacteraceae > JANNAV01. The sequence goes on along the minus strand of JANNAV010000065.1, from coordinate 1,780 downwards.
TTATGCCGCCTATGCCGACGGGCTGCCCGGTTTTGAAGAGAAATACTTCGACATGCTGAAAGCCGGAGGTTCCAAACACCACAAGGAACTGCTGGCACCCTTCGGGTTGGACGCATCCGACCCCAAATTCTGGGACAAGGGCCTGTCGATGATCGCAGGCTTTATTGATGAGTTGGAGGCGATGGAGGCTTGAGCCCGAAGCGGCCCACATCAAACCCGGTGGCGACGATCTTTGCGAGAATGTCGTCGATCAGCGTAGCCCGCCCGCCTGCCACGCAATTCTTGATGAAGTACCAGAACAAAAAGCCCGCATGGGGCCACGTCGTGGCCTCGGCAAGTGCTATGGCCGCGGTCATTTCTTCGGCTTGCCGGACAGTCCGCGCACAGTGGTGGAAATCAGAATGGCCACATAAAACCAATGGCTTGCCGTGAACCATCGCCTCGATCCCCACGGCCGAATTGATGGTAATCACCACATCGGCCGCCGCAATGATGTCATGGATATTGGCCGCCATGATCCTGATCCGCCGATCCTTGCGTTCTTGCTCGCGCAGCCATCCATGGGTGTCGTTATCAAAATCGCGCGGGTGCGGCTTGATCACGATCGGGCGCGGATCGGGCCGGTCCATCAGCGCCGTGACCATCTCGCGCATCGTGAGATAGCAGGTTTCCCCCACCAACCGATGCGCCTCGGATTGCAGGAAAACGGCGATACACTGCGCCGGAACCGCCATGATGGCGTCAGGTTGCTGATACCTCGACACCCGGGCTACAACCAAACGCTGGTGCAGACGCGCCTGAAATTGCCGCGCTGCGTTGTGGCTATACCGTTTGCCGTCAAACTCCAGCGCGGCAATCGAGGAAAAGGCGCGGATCCCCCAAGGGTCCATGTTGCGAAACGGTGCCACATAGGCGGTGCCGGTGTTAAGAACCCGAGGATGCCGCACCGCCCCGTGGTCGATAATGTGAAAGCCCTCATCCGCCGCAATCTGGCCCGGAACCTCTTCCCGGTAATGCACCAGAAACTGTACGTCGCCGCCACGGGCGCGCCAGCCATCGGCGATCTTGCCATAAAACTGCGCCAGACTGCCCGGGTCGCGCAGCACCGAACCCGGCAAATGCACGACCAAAGGCACCTTGCTCACGGTTTTGATCGCGTCAAAGCGAAAACTCTTCCGCCACATGAAACACCCGGTCGATCATGCTTTGCGTGCCTTTCACGAATTCCAGCGGGCAAGGATAGGGCACGCCTTCGCGCACCGAACGGCAAAATGCTTCAACCTGAAGCACATAATGGTTCGCGGAGGGATAGCGCTGGGTCAGGATGGACATGTCCGGCCGGTGCAACTCAACCTCCGCCACATCGAAAAGGTTGGCATTGAAGGGCGCCGATCCCAGTCGGATTATCCCTTTTTCGCCCTGAAAAACAACCTCTTGCCGGGTTGAAAGCCGCATCGATGTCATCGACGAATAGGTGAAGCGCCCATCCTTGCCGCCCATTACCCCGGTAACCTGCGCCCAGGTATCGACGCCATTTTCACATATCATCCTTGCGTGAAGATCGACCGGTTCTGCGCCGGTCACAAATCGCACCGAGCCAAAGGTATAGACCCCGATATCGCGCAGACCACCGCCGCCGGTATCGGCGCGGTTGCGGATGTTGCCCGGATCATCGCGGTTGTCATAGGAAAACGCGGCATCCACATGCTGAATACGGCCAATCTCACCCGCCTCGATCCACTCCTTCGCCTTTTGCCACTGCGGATGGAACACGATCATA
>JANNAV010000212.1:0-1959 GCA_031384695.1 Paracoccaceae bacterium | reverse complement strand
GAGCGGATCACCTTTCTGGTCTATCTGGCCTCGGGCGGGCTGGCCGGGCTGGCGGGCGTCATCCTCGCCGCGCAGTTCGGGGCGGGTCAGCCGATCGAAGGCGTGGGGTGGGAGTTGTTTGCAATCGCCGCAGTCGTGGTCGGCGGCACGCTGCTGACCGGGGGCGCGGGGTCGGTGGTCACAACGCTCGCAGGGGTGCTGCTGCTGGGGGTGGTGTTCAACATTCTGAATTTCGAGAACGGCAAGGGCTGGATTTCACTCTCTGCCTATTGGCAATCGGTGATCCGGGGCCTGTTCCTGCTGGCCGTGGTGCTGCTGCAGGCGCATCTGACTCATCGTGCCACAGGCCCGGTTGCGGCGGCCCCGCCCGAGTCCGCAGTCCAATGACCGCACAGGGTCGCTCAGTCCGATCGGGCCCCCGCCGCGTCGGCAACCATCCGGGCAGAGAGGTGCACGAGGTCACGCTGACAGCCGAGGGCGGCCTGCAGGCGCAGATACTGACCTTCGGCGCGGTGATCCGCGATCTGTCGCTGCCGCTGGCTGCGGGCAGGCGCCAATCCCTGGTGCTGGGATTTCCCACTTTCGACCCCTATCCGGTGCATTCACCCTATTTCGGCGCGCTGGTCGGGCGCTATGCCAACCGGATCGGCGGTGGCCGGTTCACGCTAGCGGGGCAAACCCACGTGCTGGACCGCAACGAAGCCGGGACGACAACGCTGCACGGGGGCAGCGGTGGGTTCGCGACCCGGGTCTGGGATCTTGCCGATCATTCGGATTGCCACGTTACGCTCGGTCTGCTGTCCCCCGACGGCGACCAAGGCTTTCCCGGAACCCTGCAGGTCACCTGCCGCTACACCCTTTGGCCGGACAACCGTCTGGAAGTGGCACTTCGGGCCCGTACCGACCGGCCAACGCCGGTCAACCTGACGCAGCATTCCTATTTCAATCTCGACGGCGGGCCCGACCTTTCCGACCATCTGCTTGCGGTACACGCCGACAGCTTCACCCCCGTCGCACACGACAAGATTCCAACGGGAGAGATCCTTTCGGTTGCCGGAACGCCGTTCGATCTGCGCCAGCCCCACAGCCTTGACGATCTGACCGTGGCGCTCGACCACAATTTGGTGCTTCGCCCGACACCTGACGATCCGTCCCGGATGCGCCCAGTGGCCGAGCTTACCTCGCTCCGCGCAAATCTCCGGCTGCGCGTCACGACAACCAAGCCAGGCGTTCAGATCTACGATGGCCACATGCTGGACGTGGCGGTGCCGGGCCTCGGCGGGCGGCGCTATGGGCCGAGGGCAGGTCTTTGTATCGAGACGCAGTTCTTTCCCGACAGCCCGAACCAGCCGCAGTTTCCAGACACGGTTCTTACCGCCGGGGCTGATTACGATCACCGGACGATCTACGCCTTTGAACACATTTGACTATGAATGCTCAGCTCCCTAGCGCAGGATCTGACGTTACAATCACATTTTTGCCCGTGACTGATCTCGGGATTCCGTTGGACCTACGTCATTTCTGACGTAAGTGTTTTGAGAGACATCAATTTCTTTGATCCACTCCGCCACAGGAAAGGTCCGACCCTAGTCCCGTTCAGTCCATCGAGTGACCGCTTCTGTGATAACCACGACCTTACTCAACGCGTGCTTTCCGCCATTTTCGTCGATGTCACCTACTTACCCACGGCTTCACCTTCGGCATCGCCCCGGCTACTTCGACATCCCGCAACATCCCACCCGCTAGCAGTCCATCCCGCACCCAGTCCAGCGCCAGCCACCAATCGTCGTAGCCTCGCCTGGCGGATGCGATCTGTTCTGGATGCGGTCGCCAGGTGACCGGACATGCCAGTACGTCGACACTGCGCCAGCGCCCGCGATGCAGCACACGCTCGATGTCAACCACCACCGTGGTGGATCGCTCGCCATGCTGATTGCTCTTGGTTTCCACCGGCACACA
>JANNAV010000210.1:0-15461 GCA_031384695.1 Paracoccaceae bacterium | reverse complement strand
CTCACCCCTTCACCGCCTTCACGATCTTCTGCGCCGCGTCCGACAGGTTATCCGCCGCGATCACGTTCAGGCCGGAGTTGCGGATGATGTCTTTGCCCAGGTCCACGTTGGTGCCTTCGAGGCGGACCACCAGCGGCACTTTCAGGCCGACCTCTTTGACTGCGGCCAGCACGCCTTCTGCGATGACGTCGCAGCGCATGATGCCACCGAAGATGTTGACGAGGATGCCTTTGACCTGGCGGTCGGAGGTGATGATCTTGAAGGCCTCGGTGACTTTTTCCTTGGTCGCACCGCCGCCCACGTCGAGGAAGTTGGCGGGTTGGGCGCCGTAAAGCTTGATGATGTCCATGGTGGCCATCGCGAGGCCTGCGCCGTTGACCATGCAGCCGATTTCGCCGTCGAGGGCGATGTAGTTCAGATCGAATTTGGAGGCGGCGAGTTCCTTCGGGTCTTCCTCGGATTCGTCGCGCAGGGCGGCGATATCGGGGTGGCGGTACATGGCGTTGCCGTCAAAGCTCATCTTGGCGTCGAGCAGTTTCAGGTTGCCGTCGGCCATCACCACGAGGGGGTTGATCTCCAGCATCTCCATGTCTTTCTCAACAAACAGGCGGTAGAGGCTTTTGACGATGGCCACGCATTGCTTGACCTGATTGCCCTCCAGCCCCAGGGCGAAGGCGACGCGGCGGCCGTGGAAATCTGAAAGGCCGGTGGCGGGATCGACGTCGAAGGAGATGATCTTTTCCGGGGTATCGTGGGCGACATCCTCGATCGACATGCCGCCTTCGGTGGAGACGACGAAGGAGATGCGCGAGGTGGTGCGGTCGATCAGCATGGCGAGGTACAGCTCGCGCGCGATGTCGGAGCCGTCTTCGATGTAGATGCGGTTCACCACTTTGCCTGCGGGGCCGGTTTGCACGGTGACAAGGGTGCGGCCCAACATTTGCCGCGCAAATTCGGCGGCCTCGCCCACGGACCGCGCCAGTCGGACGCCGCCTTTTTCGCCCGCCTCGGGTTCCTTGAATTTGCCTTTGCCACGGCCACCGGCGTGGATCTGGGCCTTGACCACCCAGAGCGGGCCATCGAGTTCACCGGCGGCGGTTTTCGCCTCCTCCGCGCGCATCACCGGGCGACCGTCGGACACCGGGATGCCGTAGGAGCGCAGCAATGCCTTGGCCTCATACTCGTGGATGTTCATCACTTTGCCCCATCAGCTTGGATTTAGCCCGTGATGGCACATAAATGCGCGGCCGCATAAGGGGAAACTGGGGCGGGGGGTGGAAAAGTGAAGTTTGTGATCACACGGGAAAATTGTGTGATCACAAAATTGACAGGATGGCTGGCGGCGGAAAATCACTTATGGTTGCAACAGGATAAACCTGTCTGGCGGGGGGTTATGGCAAGCAGTTGGGGCGTGGTGATGACGGTGGACGAGCCTGCCGATCTGGTGCTGGCCAATGTGGCCTGGCATCTGGCGACGGGGGCGCGCGAGGTGCATGTGTATCTGGACCGTGAGGATGCGGCGCTGGGGGCTGCCTTGGCGGCGATGGCGGGGGTGATCGTGACGCGCTGCGATGCGGGCTATTGGGCGGCGATGCGGGTGAAGGCGCGGCCCGAATTGCAGACCCGCAGGCAGACCTTGAACGCCAACCGGGCGCTGGCGCGGGCCGGGGTGGAGTGGCTGGTGCATCTGGATGCGGACGAGTTTTTGTGGCAGCGCAGGCCTTTGGGCGACGAGATGGCGGCGCTGGCGGGCTTGGGGGCGGAGTTGAGCTTTCCGGTGGCGGAGCGGTGTTACCGCCTGGTGGGGGGGGTGGTGCAGGCGCCGGATGCGGCACCCTTTGCCGGGATATTCCGACGCTCGACCAAAGGGAACCCGGGGTTTGATACGGGGCTTTTTGGCGAAATGGCGCCGGTGTTGCAGCACGGCATGCTGGGGCATGCGGCGGGGAAATGTGCGGTGCCGGTGGGGCAGGATTTCGTGCTGGCGATCCACTGGTCGCATCGGGGTTTTCGCGACCGCGCGAACCGGTCGGCGCAGTTCCGATCGACCTCGACGGTGCTCTTGCATTTCGACGGGCTGACGCCGGCGCATTGGGTGGCCAAGATGCGGCGCTATGCGGCGCATGCGCCCGAGGCGCTGGCGGGGCTGATGTCGGGGCACCGGCGGGCGCAGGTGGCGTTGATGCAGCATGGCGGTGGAGGGCTTGCGTTGCAGGCGGAGTTGCAGGGGATGGGGGCGCAGGCCGAGGCGCGGTTCCGGGCGCTGGGGCTGGTGGAGGATTATGCCTTTGATCCGGGGGGGTTGGGAGTTGATCTGTCGGTTGCCGGGTTTGACCGGGCGCTGGCGGCGCGGTTTGCAGGAATATTTGGGGAGGGCTGACCCCGCGCCGGTATACCCGGCGCGGCGGTGGGGTTCAGGCCAGCGAGGCGTCGATGGCTTTGCAGGCGGCGAGCAGGCCTTTGACGGCGTCGACCGATTTGTCGAACATCGCCTGTTCGTCGGGGGCAAGCGTGATGGCCACCACCCGCTCCACCCCGCCCGCGCCGAGGACGGTGGGCACGCCCACATACATGCCCTTGAGGCCGAAAGCGCCGTCGACCCATGCAGCACAGGGCAGGAGGCGCTTCTGGTCTTTCAGGAACGCCTCGGCCATCTCGATGGCGGCGGTGGCGGGGGCATAGAATGCCGAGCCGGTTTTCAGCAGGCCGACGATTTCGGCGCCACCATCGCGGGTGCGCTGAATGATGGCATCGAGTTTCGCTTGCGTGGTCCAGCCCATCGCTACGAGGTCGGGCAGGGGGATGCCGCCGACGGTGGAATAGCGCGCGAGCGGCACCATGGTGTCGCCGTGGCCGCCCAGCACGAAGGCGGTGACATCGCGCATCGAGACGTTGAATTCCACGCTGAGGAAGTGGCGGAAGCGGGCAGAGTCCAGCACGCCTGCCATGCCGACAACCATGTGATGCGGCAGGCCGGAAAACTCACGCAGCGCCCAGACCATGGCATCGAGCGGGTTGGTGATGCAGATGACGAAGGCGCCGGGGGCATGGGCCTTGATGCCCTCGCCCACCGATTTCATCACCTTGAGGTTGATGCCGATCAGATCATCGCGGCTCATCCCCGGTTTGCGCGGCACGCCGGCGGTGACGATGCAGACATCGGCCCCCGCGATATCGGCGTAGGAATTGGCGCCTTTCAGGGAAGCATCGAAGCCTTCGGACGGGCCGGACTGGGCGATATCAAGGGCTTTGCCCTGCGGCGTGCCCTCGGCGATATCGAACAGGATGACGTCGCCAAGTTCCTTGATGGCGGCAAGATGCGCGAGGGTGCCGCCGATCTGACCTGCGCCGATCAGCGCGATCCTGGGTCTGGCCATGGGTTATCTCCCTTGAAAATGATCAATGCCGGATGCGTAGTCTTTCGCGGACATTAGCACAAGTGTGGCCAGACTGTTCACAAAGCCATGACAGATAAGTTACTTGATCCGGGGGGGAGGTTTGGTTTCACTTCAGGGCGGGGACGCTTTTCAGAGGAAGGATTTCTGATGCCAAATCAGCAAGACAATGGCGAGCCGGATGACTTTGCCAGCTTTGACGGCTTTGTCTTCGTGCCAGCCCCGGGCCGCGACCCGATTACGGCGACTGGCCTTTTGAACACGGTGACGGCGAACGAGCCGTTTCTGAACGATTTCGCCAATTTCCTTGACCGGCGCGGCATTGATGGCTCGATCCAGTTCAACCCGCCCGACATCATGTCAACCGGCAATGGCGATGATATCGTGGTGCAGCTGACGGCGGTGGATTTGTCGATCACCATGGCGATTTCGACCAATGCCGATGGCAGCAACACCACCATCGTCATCACCCGGCTGGCGATGGACCCGGCCGATTTTGCCGATCTTGGCGGACCGGCGGACCCGGATAACCCTACGGATTTCGATCTGAACGGGGCGTTCGGGCAGATCGGGTTTCAGCCATACGATCCGTTTGCGGCCTTCTTCGGGGCAAGCGACCGGTCGTTCAACGATGGCAATCTGTTTGGCAGTTATGATTTCTTCAACCTGTCGGGCAATTATGACAGCTATGGCTTCGGCGGCAGCGGTGGCGGTGGCGGCGGGCGGTTTTACGATTCCTATTCGACGTATGAGGGCCCTGACTACATCTTCTTCGACGGTTTTTGATCGGATTTGAACCCCGGCTGAACTGGTTGATCTGCACCGGGGTTCCGCGATAGGTCTTGCCGCGCCGCCGCAACGGGGGCGGCGCGGGGGATGGCGGATGGACGGTTTTGCATTCTGGTCGCTGGCGGTGCTGGCGGCGGTTCTGGTGGGGATGAGCAAGGGCGGCCTGCCGGTGGTGGGCATGCTGGGGGTGCCGGTGTTGAGCCTTGCGATCTCGCCCGTGGTGGCGGCGGGACTGTTGCTGCCGGTGTTTGTTTTGTCGGATATGTTCGGGCTTTATGCCTATCGCCACGCCTTTGACCGGCGGGTTCTGGCGATCATGCTGCCTGCGGCGACGCTGGGGGTGGGGATCGGCTGGGCCACGGCGAGCGTGGTTTCGGAAGCTGCGGTGACGCTTTTGGTGGGGGTGGTGGGGCTTGGGTTTGCCGCAAACTTCCTGTTTTCACGGCGGCCTGCGCAGCCGCAGCCGCTGCGGCGCGGTTTGGGGGTGTTTTGGGGGGCGGTGGCGGGGTTTACCAGCTTTGTCTGCCACGCGGGGGCGCCGCCCTATCAGGTGTTCGTGCTGCCTCTGCGGTTGGAGAAAGCCGTTTATGCCGGGACCACGACGATGGTGTTCGCCTATGTGAACGCGATCAAGCTGCTGCCCTATTGGGCGCTGGGCCAGTTGGACGCCGCCAATCTGCAAGTGGCGGCGGTGCTGGTGGTGCCCGCGGTGGCGGCGGTGTTCGTGGGGCTGCGGCTGGTTAAGATCATCCCGGAGCCGGTGTTTTTCCGGGTGGTGGTCTGGGCGCTGCTGCTGGTTTCGTGCAAGCTGATCTGGGATGGGGTGGCGGGGTGAGCCGGGTCTACGCCGGATCGCCTTTGGCGGGCAGTTCTTCGGAGATGGCTTCAAAATTCTGCCCCGAGGCCACAAGACAGGTGGTGCCTTCGGGCAGGGTGACGGTGATGGTCCAGCTGCCGGATTCGGCACTGGCGAACAATTCCATCACCTGATTGTTGGCGGCCACCCCGATGCCGCGCCGGGTTTCGTTGTATTTCGCCGAAAGCTCGGCCAGCAAGGCCGCGCGGGGGCCGCATTGGGGGGCTGCGAAACTGGCGTGGGTGGCCAGAATAAGCCCGACAAAGCAGAGCGACAGTGCAAAAAGGGTCCGGGTCATCAATCGCCTTTCCGGGGCCGGCGGGTTTTTGCGTCGCGGCTCCCTCGTCAGATGCGGCGCCGGGTTGGCGTCTGGACCAAGCTGCGCCCGGATCGCGCAGATTTGGTTAATGCGCCGATCTGTTTCAAATGCAGCGCAGTTTCTGCGGCGCAGCATGAATTGCCTTGCCGAAAATACCAAAGTGGTGCCTCTGGACGCATTATTGTTGCGGGGAGGCGAATCATGCAGAGGCCAGATGCGGCGGTTCGGCTGTTCCGCTCGGTGTTGTATGTCCCGGCGAGCAAACCGCGGGCGATGGAAAAGGCGCCGAGGTTGGCGGCGGATGCCCTGATCTTTGATCTGGAAGACGCGGTGATGCCGCAAGAAAAGGTGCAGGCGCGGGCGGCGCTGGCGGCGGTGCTGGACGCGGTGGATTATGGGCCACGGCTGCGGATCGTGCGGATCAACGGGTTGGACAGCGACTGGGGGCGCGATGATGCGCTGGCCTTTGCGGCGCATGGCGGGGTCGATGCGATTCTGATCCCCAAGGTCAGCCGGGCCGCCGATCTGGATGCGATGGCGGCGCTGGCACCGGGCAAGCCGCTGTGGGTGATGCTGGAGACGGCGCTGGGCTATCTGAATGCGGTGGAGATCGCGGCGCATCCGATGACGCATGGCATGGTGATGGGCACCAATGATCTGGCCAAGGAGTTGGGCGCGCGCCACAGACCTGATCGGTTGCCGTTGATGGCGGGGCTGGGGTTGGGGTTGATGGCGGCGCGGGCCTATGGGCGGGTGATCGTGGACGGGGTGTTCAACGGCTTTCTCGATGAGGCGGGGCTGGAGGCGGAATGCGCTCAAGGGCGGGATATGGGGTTTGACGGCAAAACCCTGATCCACCCGGGCCAGATTGCGGTTGCCAACCGGGCGTTTGCGCCTTCGGAGGCGGAAGTGGCGCTGGCCAGCCGCCAGATTGCGGCGTTTGAGGCGGCGGGTAAGGCGGGGCAGGGGGTGGCGGTTCTGGATGGTAAAATCGTCGAGAACCTGCATATCGTGACGGCGAAGGCGATACTTGCAAAGGCGCGGGCAATCGCCAATCGGGGATGACGGGGAGAGCGATATGGTCTGGCTGATTTTGGGATTGGCGCTTTGGGTGGGCGCGCATGGGTTCAAACGTCTGGCACCGGGGGCGCGCGCGGGTTTGGGCGACCGGGGCCGCGCGCTGGTGGCGGTGCTGGTGGTGGCGTCGGTGGTTCTGATGGTGATCGGCTATCGGGGGGCGGACGTGGTGCCGCTGTGGAACCTTCCCGGCTTTGCGGTGCATATCAATAACCTGTTGATGGTGCTGGCGTTTTATCTTTATGCGGCCTCGGCGGCCAAGGGCGCGAAGATTTGGCTGGGCCGCCAGATCAGGCATCCGCAACTGACGGCGGTGATGGTTTGGGCGGTGGCGCATTTGCTGGTGAATGGCGATCTGGCGTCGCTGGTGCTGTTTGGCGGCCTTGGTCTTTGGGCGGCGGTGAGCGTTGTGGTGATCAACCGAGCCGAGGGGCCCTGGGTGGTGCCGGCGGCGGCACCTCTGCGCAAGGAGATCGTGGCGCTGGCGGTGACAGTGGTGGTGGTGGGCGTGGTGATGGCCATTCACACCTGGCTGGGCGTGCGGCCGTTCGGGTGATGTGATGCAATTGTACCGGTTCCTGAGCGATGATGACACGGCTGCGTTTTGCCACAAGGTGACGGCGGCGCTGGCCAAGGGGTGGGTGTTGCAGGGCAGCCCGGTTTACGCCTTTGACGCCGCGCGGGGGGTGATGCGCTGCGGGCAGGCGGTGGTGAAGGACGTGCCGGGGACGTATTCGGGCGCGGTGAGTTTGGGCGAGATGTGATGAAAACCAATCCGGGGCGGTTTTTTGAGGATTACGCCTTGGGCGAAACCATCGTGCATGCGGTGCCGCGCACGCTTTCCGGCGGCGAGCGGGCGGTTTATCATGCGCTTTATCCCACACGGGGGGCCTTGTATTCATCGGACGCCTTTGCGCTTGCTTGCGGGCTTTCGCGCGCGCCGCTGGATGATCTGATTGTTTTTCATACGGTTTTTGGCAAATCGGTGCCGGATATCAGCCTGAATGCGGTGGCGAATTTAGGCTATGCCGAGGGGCGGTGGCTGCGGCCGTGTTATCCGGGCGATACGTTGCGCGCGGAAAGCCAGGTGATCGGGCTGAAGGAAAACTCCAACGGCAAGACCGGGGTGGTTTGGGTGCGGACGCGGGGCTTGGATGCGCATGGTGCGGTGGTGCTGGAATTTGTACGCTGGGTAATGGTGCGCAAGAACCGCGCGGATGCGGCGGCACCGGAAACGGTGGTCCCGGAGTTGCGGGCGGTGGTGGCGGCTGGTGATCTGGTGATCCCGCAGGGCCTGGATTTCCGCCGCTATGATTTCGCGCTTGCGGGCGAGCGGCACCGCTGGGGCGATTATGAGCCCGGCGAGAAGATCGACCATGTGGACGCGGTGACGGTGGAGGAGGCCGAGCATATGCTGGCCACCCGGTTGTGGCAGAACACCGCCAAGGTGCATTTCGATGCCACCAACCGCGAGGATGGCAAGCGGCTGATTTATGGCGGGCATGTAATATCGCTCGCGCGGGCGTTGTCTTTCAATGGGCTGGCCAATGCGCAGTGCATGGTGGCGCTGAACGCGGGGGCGCATGCCAACCCGTGTTTTGCCGGAGATACGGTGCGGGCGTGGTCGGAGGTGCTGGAACGGGCGGAAGTGAACGCGCCGGGGGTGGGGGCGTTGCGGCTGCGGACGGTGGCGGTGAAACAGGGGGCGGCGGTGAAACAGGGGGCAGCGGCATTTGCGCGGTTCGGGGCGGATGGCAAATATGCACCCGAGGTGTTATTGGATCTGGATTACTGGGTGCTGGTGCCGGTTTGAGCGTTTGATTGCGTATTTGGGAACAACTGCAAGGGGATCATGGATGCGGTTACTGGTTTTATGCGCGGCGATGCTGCCGGGAACTGCGGCCACGGCGCAGGATTTCTTTATCTATGGCGGGGCGGCACTTGAATACAGCCGCCAGCCCGACGGCAAGGGCAGCGACGACAAGAAAGATATCAACGGCTATATCGAGATCGAAAAATCCGGGCTTTATTTCGGCGTCTGGGCCGAACTTTCCAATCAGCGGCTGACCAGCAAGGCCGATGTTTATGCGGGCTATCGGGGCCAGATCGCCTCGGGGTTAAGCTATGACATCAGCGCCACGCGGCGGTTTTATCTGAACGATGTGGGCGATTATACCTCGCTTGATCTTGGGTTGGAGATGCCGTTTGGCGATAAACTGACGGGCGAAATTGATTTCACCTATTATCCGGCCAGCAAGTTGGGGGATGTTTACGTTGAACTGTCCTATCAGGTGACCGACAAGCTTTCGGTTTCGGCCAATTACGGAACTTACGGGGTGGAGGATGCCTCGTCCGAGCAGGAATGGGATCTGGGGGTTGGCTATGCCTTGGGGGACGAGACGGCGGTTGATCTGCGCTATTATGACGGGACGGAGTATCTGGACCCTTATGTCGGGCTGAGCCTGAGTTGGGACACGACGTTGCTGTCGCGCTGAGGTGGAGTTTGTGATCACACGAAATTTCCATGTGATCACAAATTGCGAAAATCGGCAGGGATTGCTGCCGCAACGTGGCGATGCGGCTTTTCGGCGCGTGACAGGCGCGATTTACGCGCTATTGATCATGGTATGCCAAAGGCGCGATGCAGGCGGGTGGCCCTGGGTTGCCAAGGGCCGGTCGGGCCGCGATAAAGAGGGTGCGAGATGACAGAGATCAAGCGGGTTGAGCGACCCCTTTCGCCGCATCTGCAGATATACCGCCCGCAAGTGACGTCTATCGTGTCGATTCTGACGCGGATCACCGGCAATGCCCTGATTGTGGGGGTGGTGCTGGCGGTGTGGTGGTTGCTGGCGGCAGCGACGTCGGAGCGGTATTTTGCCACGGCGAATTGGGTGGTGACCTCGTGGTTTGGTGATCTTGTGTTCACCGGATCGGCCTGGGCGCTTTGGTATCATTATCTGGCGGGGCTGCGGCATTTGTACTTTGACGCGGGGCACGGGCTGGACATTGCCACAGCGGAGCGGTTGGGCTGGGGCTGTGTTATCGGCTCGGTGGTGTTGACTTTGCTGACCATTCTGATCGTTTGAGGGGGGTATCATGCGTTATCTGACAGACCGCAAACGCGCCGTGGGGAAGGGGGCCGCGCACTCTGGCACGGAGCATCACTGGTCGATGACGCTTTCATCGGTGGCGCTCGCCTTTATGGTACCAAGCTGGATTTACGTGTTCGGATCGGCCTTGGGGCAAAACCGGTTGGCGGTGCTCGACACCTTCGCGCGGCCGTTTCCGGCGATTTTGACGGCGCTGGTGCTGGTGATCGGGATGCGGCATTTCGCCAAGGGGGCGACGATGGCGATCGAGGATTACGCGCGGGGCACCGCGCGCAAGATGCTGGTGATCTTTGTGACATCGCTTGCCACCGTGACCGTGGCCACCGGCCTGTTCGCGCTGGCCAAAATTGCGTTTTAAGGACGGAACATGACCGCTTATCCCTATGAAGTGCATGAATATGACGTGGTGGTTGTGGGCGCGGGCGGTGCGGGTTTGCGCGCGACGCTGGGCATGGCCGAACAGGGGCTGCGCACCGCCTGTGTGACCAAGGTTTTCCCGACGCGCTCGCACACTGTGGCCGCGCAAGGCGGGATTGCCGCGAGTTTGGGCAATATGGGGCCGGATTCATGGCAGTGGCATATGTATGACACCGTGAAGGGATCGGATTGGCTGGGCGATATGGACGCGATGGAATATCTGGTGCGCGAGGCGCCGAAGGCGGTGTACGAGCTGGAGCATTACGGGGTGCCGTTTTCGCGCACTGAAGAGGGCAAGATTTATCAGCGGCCTTTCGGGGGGCACACCACCGAATACGGCGAGGGGCCGCCGGTGCAGCGCACCTGTGCGGCCGCAGACCGGACGGGGCATGCGATTTTGCATACTTTGTATGGCCAATCGTTGAAGAACAACGCCGAGTTTTTCATCGAGTATTTCGCGCTTGATCTGATCATCACCGAGGGGCGTTGCACCGGGATCGTGGCGTGGAAGCTGGACGATGGCTCGATCCATGTGTTCAATGCCAAGATGGTGTTGCTGGCGACGGGGGGGTACGGGCGGGCGTATTTTTCGGCAACCTCGGCCCATACCTGCACCGGTGACGGTGGCGGCATGGTGGCGCGGGCGGGGTTGCCGCTTCAGGATATGGAGTTTGTGCAGTTTCACCCGACGGGGATTTATGGCTCGGGCTGCCTGATCACCGAGGGCGCGCGGGGCGAGGGCGGCTATCTGACCAATTCGGCGGGCGAGCGGTTCATGGAGCGCTATGCGCCGACGTACAAGGATCTGGCGTCGCGCGATGTGGTATCGCGCTGTATGACGATTGAGATCCGCGAAGGGCGGGGAGTGGGGCCGATGAAGGACCATATTCACCTGAATCTGAACCATTTGCCGAAGGAAACCCTTGCGTTGCGGCTGCCGGGGATATCGGAAAGCGCGCGGATTTTTGCCGGTGTTGATCTGCACAAAGAGCCGATCCCGGTGCTGCCGACGGTGCACTACAACATGGGCGGGGTGCCGACGAACTATTGGGGCGAGGTGTTGAACCCCACGGCCGCCAACCCGGATCAGGTGTTTCCGGGCCTGATGGCGGTGGGCGAGGCGGGCTGTGCTTCTGTGCATGGGGCGAACCGGCTGGGGTCTAACAGCCTGATTGATCTGGTGGTGTTTGGCCGGGCGGCGGCGATCCGCGCGGGCGAGATCGTGAACCCGAAAGAGCGGGCGGTGCCGGTGAATGCGGCGGAGGTGGATCGGGCGCTGGGCCGGTTTGATGCAGCGCGGCATGCCAATGGGGCGGTGCCGACGGCGGAACTGCGGCTTGAGATGCAAAAGACCATGCAGGCCGATGCGGCGGTGTTCCGCACCGACAAGACGCTGGCCGATGGCGTGGTGAAGATGACGGCGATTGCCGCAAAGATGGCCGATATCAGGGTAACGGACCGGTCGATGGTGTGGAATTCGGACCTGATGGAGACGCTGGAACTGGCGAACCTGATGCCGAACGCGCTGGCCACCATCGTGGCCGCCGAGGCACGCAAGGAATCGCGCGGGGCGCATGCGCATGAGGATTATCCGAACCGCGATGATGTGAACTGGCGGGTGCATTCGCTGGCCTATGTAGACGGCGCAGCGGTAAGCCTTGCCAGCCGTCCGGTACATCTGGAGCCGCTGACGGCGGCGGCGGAAGGTGGGATTGATCTGAAACGGATCGCCCCCAAAGCGCGGGTGTATTGATGCGGTGGGTGTTTCTGGCGATTTTGCTGCTGGCGGGGTGCGATCCGCAGGGGTTGGCCGACAAGGCGGTGCGGCGGGCGGCAGAACAGGTGGTGATGCCGGTGGTCGCGCGCGACATGCCTACCGGCCCGGCGCAGGCGGCCACAGGCTGTATCCTGGACGCAGCAACCGGTGCCGAGACCGAAGCTTTGGCGCGCGATATTGGGGTGGAAGCGGGGACGCTGACGATTGCCACCATTCGCGCCATTGCCCAACGGCCTGCGGCGCAAGGGTGTTTTGCGCGGTCGGGCGTGCCGCCTTTGCAGGGCTGAGGGATGATGCGGGCTGGCCTTGCCATAGCGCCGAAGTTGCTCGTGCTGGCCAGCCACCCCATGCGGTTTCGCCAGGCAGTGGCGTGGCGCTGGAGAAACTGGCGTCGGCGCATAGCCCATCGTCCGGTTGCCATGCCTGTGTCGCCGTGGCTGGGGCTGCCGCGCGAAGTGGCCCGCCCGCCGTTTGACCTGTTTCACGACATCGCTGTTGCCCCGCCGACACATTCCTACACTTTTGGTCGTCGGGACCCGGGGCACGATCTGTGCTGCGGCCCGGTTTTTCCGGCTGCGGTGGTGGAGCCGTGGATGCGGCACTGTATCGTCAATCACATCAACGACACCATTCCCGAAGCCCCGGCCGGGCCGCAGGAAATTGTGACCCGGCCCTGCGTATGGCTGGGATATATGCACTTGCATTTCGGACATCTGGTTGCCGAACACATGACACGCGCGCTGTGGTCACGCACCATGCGCCCGGATGACCTTTATCTGTTCGCGCTGCCGCCTGGACAGAAACTTAAATGGACCGATACGAGCTTTTTGGACGTAATGGCCTGGTATGGATTGGCGCGCGCGCAATTGTTGCAGGTGACGGCCCCGCTGTTGGCGAAGGAATTGCGGGTCTATCCTCAGGCGGAATTGCTGCTTGGAGGGCCGCCCTCGGCGAGTTACCTGGACGTGCAGGACAAACTGCTGATCGACAGTCGCCTGACGCCCATCCGGTCGGACATTCTCTTTGTGACACGGCGCGGGATGCTGGCGTTAGGGACCGGGTCACATGCGGCGGAAGCCTATCTTTGCGAGCTTCTCGCGCAATCGGGGGTGCGTGTGCTTGATCCGGCGACGGCACCCCTAAAGGCTCAACTTGCCGCCTATAGCGGTGCTCGTCACATTGTTTTCTCCGAAGGATCGGCGATGCACGGACGCCAGTTGTTGGGGCGCCTGGACCAGACCATCACGGTTCTTAATCGCCGACCCGGTGCTCGGATCGGAGAGGCCTCCTTGCGCAGCCGAAGCCGTGAGGTGTCGTTTGTCGAAGTCACCGCCCATATGGCGACGCCACAAGCGATCTGGGGTGGGGTGCAGCAAAATGACGCCCTGTGCCTTTACGATACCGATGTTCTGAAGGCGACCTTTGACAGGCTGGGTGTTGATCTGGCGCACCGGTGGAATGATAGCGCCTATCGGCAAGAGGCCTTTCGGGATGCGGCAGTCTGGGTTCAGGCGATGGCGCAGGACGGGCGCGGGTATGATATCGGAACCTTGCGGAAACTGGCCGATCAGGCCCTTGAGACGGCGGGTTTGTTACAAACCCGCCAAACTGACTGAGTGCGGCGCGCATGGCCAAAACCGGATGGCGCGTGTATTTGCATGTTGCGGTGCGACGGCATGGAAATCGGAAAGAGAGATGAAGCCGACAAGGATCCCCACATGCGCCTGATCATTCTCACAATCGGAGTGCTTGGCCTGGCGGCTTGCGGCCCGGTGCCGTTGGCGCAGGCCGAAAGGGAGTGTTTGCAGCGGGCGCGGCTTGCGCAGGCGCCGCACGGATCGGTGAGCGTGGGGGGCAATTCGCGCGGGCAGGTGGGTACGTCGGTGGATATCACCGTCTCGTCTGATTTTCTGCGCGGGCGCGATCCGTCGGCGGTGTTCAATGCCTGTGTGCAACAAAAATCGGGCCAGTTTCCGGCCCGTGCGCTTTATGATCAGCCGGGGTGGCAGGGATGAGCGGGGCGCTGGCACCGATGCAGGTATTCCGCGATATCGCCGTCTGGCCGACGCAGGCGTTTCGTATGCAGCGCGCGACCGGCGGGCCGGACTGGCCGGATTTTGCCGGTCAGGTGGCGGTGCGCCATTGCCGCAACGGCGCGGCGGTGGATTTTGCGCCGGTGCCATCGGTTGGCGCTTTGGAGCGGATCGGGCGGCCATGCGTGTGGGGCGGCGTGCTGGTGCTGGCTTTTGGCCATCTGGTGGCGGAGCGGTTGACGCGGCTGTTGGTTTCGCTGCGGGAGCGGCCCGATGATCTTTATCTATTCACCACGCAACCGGGCTGGTCGGAGGCGAATTTGCGCGGCTATGTCTGGGATTTGCTGGAGTGGTACGGGCTGCCGCGCGCGCAGGTGCGGGTGCTGAACGCGGCGGTGCAGGTGGACGAATTGCGGGTGGCACCGCAGGCGGAAATGCTGGGCAATGTCGGGCCTTCGGCGGCGTATCTTGATCTGCTGGCCGCGCATACGGCGGCGCGGGGGTTGGTGGCGGAACCTGTCGCGCGGCTTTATGTCAGCCGGTCGGGCATGGTGGCGGAAGGTTTGGGCGGGCATGCGGGCGAGGCGCATCTGGTGGCGGTGCTGGAGCGGCTGGGGGTGCGGGTGATGGACCCGCGCCGGGTGCCGCTGGCCGGGCAGTTGGCGCTTTATGCCGGAGCCGGCGCGGTGGTGTTTGCCGAAGGCTCGGCCCTGCACGGGCGGCAGATATTGGGGCGGCTGGATCAGGATATCCACGTTTTGCAGCGCCGCCGGGGCCGGCATGTGGCGCAAGGCATCTTGCGGCCAAGGTGCCGGACGATTGCCTATCACGCGGTGGTGGGGGAAAGCCTGATGGCGTTCAGCCCGCGCGGCAAGCGCCGCCCGGATCATGCAATGGCGATTTATGACAAGGCGGCGTTGTTTCAGGCCTTTGCGGTGTTGGGGGTTGATCTGGCCACTGCATGGGACGAAGATGGCTACCGAACCGCCGCAATCGCCGATATCGAAGGCTGGATCGCCAGCCGCAAGCCGCGCGCCGAGGCTTTGGCCGAATATCGCCGCACCCTGAACCGGGCCGGGCTTTTACCGCCGGGCCTTGCCCTTTCCCCGCCCAAAAGCTTGAGCCTTTCCGGCCCGGCGCCGCATTTCGAAGGATAAACCGATGGTCCAGTTCACCCTGCCGAAAAACTCGAAAATCCGCACTGGCAAGACCTGGCCGCGCCCGGCGGGGGCGGCGGTGCGCAAGTTCCAGATTTACCGCTGGAACCCGGATGACGGCGAAAACCCGCGGGTGGACACCTATTTTGTCGATATGGCAACATGCGGCCCGATGGTGCTGGATGCGCTGATCAAGATCAAATCCGAGATTGATCCGACGCTGACCTTCCGGCGGTCTTGCCGCGAGGGGATTTGCGGATCCTGTGCGATGAACATCGACGGGATCAACACCCTCGCCTGTATTTATGGCATGGACGAGGTGAAGGGCGATGTGAAAATCTATCCGCTGCCGCATATGGCGGTGATCAAGGATCTGATCCCGGACCTGACGCATTTCTATGCCCAGCACGCCTCGATCATGCCATGGCTGGAAACCAAGACCAACCGGCCCGCGAAGGAATGGCGGCAATCCATCGAGGACCGCGAAAAGCTGGACGGGCTTTATGAATGCGTGATGTGCGCGTGCTGTTC
>JANNAV010000177.1:0-39260 GCA_031384695.1 Paracoccaceae bacterium | reverse complement strand
CCGTGATCGGCGGTCTCGGTGTTGGCGACGGTGATGAAGCCCTCGATGCGGCCGGTTTTGGGGTTGCGGAGCGAGAAGAACTTTTGATGCGTCCGCATCGAGGTTTGCAGCACCTCGGCGGGCAGATCCAGAAACGCCTCGCCGATGCGGCCCATCAGCACCACCGGCCATTCGACGAGGCCCGCCACTTCGGCAAGCAGGCCTGCGTCGGGCACCACCTGCATGCCGGCGGCGAAGGCTGCGTTTTCAGCGGCTTGCCAGATCGTGGCCTCGCGGGTGGCACTGTCCAGCACCACGTGGGCGCGGACGAGTTTGGTGGTGTAATCGTCGAAGTTGTGCACCGTGATCGGGCCGGGGTTCAGGAAACGGTGGCCGTAGGTGGTGTTGCCTGCGGTGATGCCATCAAGGGTGAGGGGCACGATCTGGCCGCCCGCCTCGTCCGCCAGCAGGCACAGGATGGAGTGCAGCGGGCGCACCCAGCGCAGCGCACCCCGGCCCCAGCGCATGGATTTTGGCCAGGGAAAACTGCGGATTGTGGCCTCCAGCACCTCGGCCACGATGCTGCCGGCGGCACGGCCCGGTATTTGCAGCACAGCGAAGTAGACCTGCGCCTTCTTGTCGTCGCGCAGTTCCAACTGGTCGCGCGCAAGGCCGGTGGCACGCAGAAAGCCTTCGATGGCGGCGGGCGGGGCATCGGCGCGGGGGCCTTTGCGCTCTTCACGCCGGGGCGGGCTGAGGGCAGTCAGCCCCTCGACCGCCAGCACCAGACGGCGCGGGGTGGAAAAGGCCCCGGCGGAGGCATAGGTCAGCCCGGCTTCGACCAGACCATCGGTGATCAGTTTCTTCAGGTCATCGCGCGCGCGGGCTTGCATCCGGGCGGGTATCTCTTCGGAGAAAAGCTCGATCAGCAGGTCGGGCATGGGGGCGTCTTTCTGGCGGCGGGACTGCGTCCGCTGCGCCTTAAAGCGTTTCGGGGCGGTTTTGAAGGCGCATTCGGTGGCGGGCCTCAGGCGTTCTTTTCGAACACCACCACGCAGGCGCGGTATTCGGGGTTGCCGCGGAAATCGAGCGTCGGGCGCAGGCGGCCACGGCTGCCAAACTCATCGGTCAGCAGTTTCTCCAGCCGCTCCAGCGAGGTGCCGAAGGGATCAAGCGCGTTGCTGGTTTCGGGGGTCTGATCCTTGGTGTGATCGAGCAGCATCAGGCCGCCGGGGCGCAGGGCGTCGAACCAGGCGGCAAACGCCTTGGTGGGGTCAAAGGCGTGATCCCAGGAGTTGGAATAGACGAAATCGGCGCGGGCGTGCCAATCGGGGTTCACCTCGTGGAAATCCCACTGCACGGTTTTGGCGAACTGGCTGGCAGTATCCGAGATTTCGGTGCCGATCACCTCGGGGTTGCCGGGCAATCTGGCGGTGAACCAAGCCTGTTCGGCGCCGCGCCTGGTGCCATGGCAGAGGCCAAAGCTGACCTTGCCAAGGCTTTCGCTGATCATGGTGGCAAGCTGTGCGATGTGGCTTTGCTTGACGAACTGGCGCGACAGCTTGGCCTTGTTGCCCGCCGTCTGCACCGATTTGTAGGTGTCGTAATCGGGGTATTGATAGAGGGCATAGCCTTCGGCCTCGATCTTGTGGCCACCGGCGGCTTCCTGCGCCTCGCGCGCGGCGCGTTTGAAGGTGCCTTCCGCCTTGGGCGCGTCGTCTTTGCTTTTGGCCATGATCCCACCCGTTTTGCGCGCCAGCGTGCAGCAGTTAGGCGCAACATATCGGGTTGGGGCGCGGCAATCCACCCAAATCTGGCCCCGATCTGCGGCGCGGTGGCTTTGGGTTATTCGCCGCCTTGCGGTTGCAACTGATGCCAGGCATAGGCGCGACCATCGGGGAACACCGCCACCACGCGGTCTATCTGCGGGGCGATGCCGGCCTGCGACAGGAAGGCGATGGCCTCGCCCACCTCAAGGGCAGCCCCGATGCGTTCGGCGTCAAAGCAATCGAACCAGCCGGGGGCGATGGTGGGGACGGCACCCTCATAGACTCGGTAGGTCTCGGTCAGCATGGCCTGGGTCAGCGGTGTGGTAAAGCAGGCACGGAACCGCAGGGGCGAGGAGGCGGCGTCGATGCCCGAGACGCCCTCGGCAAGGATCGGCTCGGGGGTGCCGCCGACAATCGGGGTCAGCAGAATCTCGGCACCGGGGCGAAACACCACCGGTTCGTAAAAGGCATACACCTGCAACCAATACATCGCTATGCCCGCGACAGCCCCCGTCAGCACCAGAAACCCTCCGACGATTTTACCATTCACGCGCTTGCCCCTGCCAGCAGTTCCGCAACCGGATCGGCGTCCGCGCCTGCGGGCGTCAGCCGGAACGCATCGGCGCAGGCCTTGGCAAGGGCGCGCACCCGGCCGATATAGGCCTGCCGTTCGGTGACCGAAATCACCCCGCGCGCATCCAGCAGGTTGAAGATATGGCTCGCCTTGATGCATTGATCATAGGCGGGATGCGCCATGATGATGGTGCGGCCCGCCTTATCCACCGGGTCGGCGGCAAGGGTGCGGGCGCATTCGGCCTCGGCATCGATGAAATGCTGCAACAGGGCGGCGGTATCGGCCTGATCGAAATTCCAGCGCGAATATTCCTGCTCGGTTTGCCGGAACACATCGCCGTAAAGCATCGGGATCGGGGCCGAGGGATCGTTGAACGGCATGTCCATGACATGATCCACCCCCAGCACATACATCGCCAGCCGTTCAAGGCCGTAGGTCAGCTCGCCCGACACCGGTTTGCAATCGTGGCCGCCGACCTGCTGAAAATAGGTGAATTGCGACACTTCCATGCCGTCGCACCAGATCTCCCAACCCAAGCCCCAGGCGCCAAGGGTGGGGCTTTCCCAATCATCCTCCACAAAGCGGATGTCATGCAGGGCGCTGTCGATGCCGATGGCGGCAAGCGAGCCGAGGTAGAGATCCTGCAAATCGGGGGGCGAGGGTTTGATCAGCACCTGAAACTGATAGTAATGCTGCAACCGGTTGGGGTTTTCGCCGTACCGCCCGTCGGTGGGCCGCCGCGAGGGTTGCACATAGGCCACGGCCCAGGGTTTGGAGCCCAGCGCCCGCAGCGTGGTGGCCGGGTGAAAGGTGCCCGCCCCCACCTCCAGATCATAGGGTTGCAGCACCGCACAGCCCTGCGCCGCCCAGTAGGTTTGCAACCTCAGGATGATCTCCTGAAAGCTTCGCGGCGGAATTACGGCGTCAGACATCGGTGCCTCTTGAAATGCCCCCCTTCCTTAGGCAAGAGGCGGCGAGGCGTCAATGCCGTGAAATGCCGCAACGCGGGGTGGCAGCAGTTGGCGCGTGCATCCGGCGGGGCGTCTGATACAGCGGTTTGGGTTTTGACGGAAACAAGAACATCGCAAAAACGCGGTCGAGTGAAACGAGAGGCAGCGGTTTCCGATTTCATCTGAACCCGAACCGCTTTAGAGTCTGGCAAAATTGGTGGTTGGCGCATCTTGTGGCAAGGTTGAAGCGATGATGAGATTTGCAGTTCTGTTGATGGGCTTTCTGGCCGCCTTCGGTTTCGCCCGGGGGGCCGGCGCACAAGAACAGGCCTGGTTGCAGATCGAAGCCCAGCCCAGCCTTGCCGGGGCCGAGGAACGCGCGCAGGCCTATGCGGCGCTGTTTCCCGATACCGCAGGGTTTCAGTTGAATTCGGGCTGGTATGCCGTGGTGCTTGGCCCCTATTCGCCCGCAGCGGCGGCGGGGCAACTGGTATCGCTCAAGCGCGAAAACCTGATCCCGGCCGACAGTTTCATCTCGGATGGCGCGGCGCATATCCAGCAGTTCTGGCCGATTGGCGCGAGTGTACCAGAACTGGTGCCGGAATTGGTGCCAGTGGAGCCTGTCGCTGATCCGGCCATCGCGGCGGTTCCCGAACTGGCACCCGAACTGGCACCCGAACCCGATGAAACCGCCAGTGAGGCCCGCCGGGGCGAGGCGGCGCTTGACCGCGATGCGCGCGAGGATCTGCAAGAGGCGCTGCGTTGGTACGGGTTTTACACCTCGGCGATTGATGGCGCTTTCGGGCCGGGCACGCGCACCTCGATGGCAGCATGGCAATCGGCGGGCGGGTTCGAGCCGACGGGCGTGCTGACCAGTCGCCAGCGCGCGACGCTGATCAGCAATTTCGCGGCGGATCAGGCCGAGTTCGGCTTTGAAACCGTGACCGAGGCCGAGGCGGGGATCGAGATCACCTTGCCGATGTCGCTGGTGGCGTTCGATCATTACGAGCCGCCCTTCGTGCATTTCAACGCCAAAGGTGGCTCGAACCTGCGGGTGATCCTGATTTCCGAACCGGGCGACAGCGCCACCCTTGCCGGGCTTTACGATGTGTTGCAGACGCTGGCGGTGGTGCCCGCCAACGGCGCGCGCCAGTTGGACGCGCAATCTTTCACCATCAGCGGCGTTGGCGACAGCGTTGAAAGCTATGCCTATGCGGCGGCCAAAGGCGGGCAGATCAAAGGCTATATGGTGATCTGGAACCCGGGCGATGCGGCACGGATGGCGCGGATATTGCCGGTGCTGCAGGCCTCGTTCCGTCCGGCGGGCGACAAGGCGCTGGATCCGGGGCTGGTGGCTTTGGATGCGGGCACCCGGGCGGGCCTGTTGGCGGGGCTTGAGGTGCGCAGGCCCATTGCCTCGGCCTCGGGGTTTTTCCTTGATGCCAGCGGGCGGGTGCTGACCACAGCGGCCACGGTTGCCAGTTGCCGCGAGATCACCATCGAGGGCAGCATCCCGGCCACTGTCGCCTTCACCGACGTGGCGGGCGGCTATGCGGTGCTCACCCCGCAAACGCCGGTGGCGCCGCCCGCCGTGGCGCAGTTTCAGAATGCCGCGCCGCGCGTGGGGGCCGGGATCATGGTTTCGGGTTATTCCTACGGCGAAAAGCTGTCGGCGCCGGTGCTGACCTTTGGCACCTTCGAGGCGGATAGCGGCCTTGCCGGAGAGCCGGGGATCGGCCGCCTTGCAGCCCCGGTGCTGCCGGGCGATGTCGGCGGGCCGGTGGTGGACAAAAGCGGGGCGGTGCTGGGGATGCTGCTGCCCGATGCTTTGGGCGCCGCCAGAACCCTGCCCGAGGGGGTGGCGTTCTTCGCCTCGGGCACGGCCATTCTGGCGCGGCTGGCGGCGGCGGGGATCACCCCGACCAGTGCTGCGCGCACCGATGTCGCCACGCCCGACGCGCTGAACGCCGCCGCATTGGGGATGACAGTGCTGGTGTCGTGCTGGGAATAGGGCGGCACAGCTCAGGAACCGGGGCCGACCCGGGCAGCAATGCCCTGAACCGATCTGGAAACGCTCCCCCTTCCCCCACTGTTTCGTGCCGGATTTAATTTCAATCAAGCAAGGGGCCATCGCCCCGAACGCTCCACCGGAGCGTTTTCAGATCGGTTCGGAGCGCATCATTCAAAGAAATGGCTTTGAATCCCTCAGGATTCAACCCGCATCAGGGCCGCCAGAAGCGCGGCAATCCGATCACCAGTATCGCCAGCAGCCCCAGCCGCCCCATCAGCATCACCACGATCAGTATCCACTTGGCGGCCACCGGAAAATCGACAAACGTGCCGGTGCGCAGGGTCAGCGGGCCATAGCCATAGCCGATATTGCCGATCGACGTCCAAACCCCGAACAAGGCCGAAATCGGATCCACCCCCACCATCGTCATCGCCACCGTCATGATGCCAATCAGAAAAATATACCCGGTCACGAACAGGATGATGCCACTCATCACGTCTTCGCCCACGATGCGGCCGTCGTATTTCACCGTCACCACCCGGCTTGGCGTGGCGATCTGCCGGATCTGCGCCGCCAGCGCCAGCGCCGTCACCTGCACCCGGAACACCGTCAGCCCCCCCGAACTGGAGCCGGAACAACCGCCGATCACGCCCACCACAAAGGCCACCAGCATCGAAAATCCGCCCCAGCCGGAAAAGCTGCCGGAGAAGAATCCGGTGCCCGACACCACCGAGATCAGGTTGAAAAAAGTCTCGCGGAACGCGGGTTCCAGCGCCATATCCGAGGTCAGCACCCGCCACAGCGTCACCGCCAGCACCGCCACCGCGATGATTTTCAGATAGCCCAGCATCTGGCTGTCGGTCAGCAGCGGCCGGGCAGAGCCGCCGATCAGCTGCACATAGCGGATATAGGGCAGGCTGGCCAGAATCATGAACACGCCGCCCGCATACTCGGCAATGCCGCTGTATTTCGAAAACGAGATGTCAGACGGCGAGAATCCTCCGGTGGCGATGCTGGCAAAGCCGTTGACGATGGCATCCAGCGGCGTCATCCCGATCACCGCATAGGTGGCAATGCAGGCCACCGTCAGCCCGGCATAAACGATCAGCAACTGCCGCGCGATGTCGGTGGCACGCGGCAGGGCCTTGCCAAAGGTATCAAAACCCTCGGTGCGGAAATACTGCATCCCCCCCACCCGTAGCACCGGCAGAAAGATCATCGCGACAAAGGCGATCCCCAGCCCGCCCAGCCAGTTCAGCATGCCGCGCCAAAGGTTCATCCCGTCGGGCAGGGTATCCAGCCCCACGATCACCGTCGATCCGGTGGTGGTGATGCCCGATACTGCCTCGAAATAGGCGTCGGTCAGGCTCAGATGCGGTGCGCCCAGCATGAAGGGCAACGCGCCGAACAGCGGCACAAACCCCCAGATCGCCACCGTCAGAAGATAGGCCTGCCGCATCTCAAGACCCTTGGCCAGCCCGTTCGCGGTGGCCAACGCCAAGAGGCCACCCAAGCCCCCGGTCAGCAACGCCGCCTGCAAGAAATCTGCGCCGTTGTGCGAGCCGTTGCGGTAGTCAATCACCGCCGGGGCCAGCATCGTGATCGCCAGCACGATCAGGATGCGCCCGACAACATAGACGATGGGGCGAAGGTCTATCATCCCAGCGCAGATACCCGCGCGGGCGTGGTTCGTCAATTCGCCGCCAACGATCCACCAGCGCCCCGTCTCAGCGCCCCGTCTCAGCGCCCCGTCTCAGCCAACATGATAAAGGCTGGCAAACAGCTTTGGGTCCAGGCTTTCGGCGGCAAAGGTGGGGCCTTCGGTCAGCACGGAAACCGCATCATGGCTGTGCAGCGATTCCTGATGGCTGGCGACAATACGGAAATCGCCGATGCGCGGATCGTCCTGCAAGGCGGCACAGAAACTGCGCGCCGCATCCTCGACAAAAATCGGGTTGGCGGCGTTCAGTTCGGCAAAGGCCTGCTCGTCTTCGCGCTTGACCATCACTTGCGTCTCAGTCGGCACGGCGGCACGGGCAAGGCCGATCAGATCTTCGAACCACAGGCATTTGTCGCCCCGCACCTCCACCGAAATCCGCGCCACCGAGCGTTGAGAATGCGGTGTCGCCAGTTGGCCGCGCGTCATACGGGCATGCTCGGACAGTTCCAGCGAACAGGGGCAGGTGCTGGAATAGACGAAATCAAGATGCATGATCTTCTTGCGCACCCCGGCACTTTCCACCAGTTCCAAAGCAATATCATAGTATTGCCAGCCGGAAAGCCCCGAGCGCAGGCTTTCCACCTTGACCGGAAAGGAAAACCGCATCTGGATGCGGGCGTCAAAGCTGCCCAGATCGCGCATGTAATCGGCCAGCGCATGGTCGATCACTTCAAAGCTGAAATCGCGCTCGGAATGGGCGTAGAAAGACCGCATGATGCGGCTCATGTTGATGCCCTTCTTTTCGGCTTCAAGGCTGACGCTGCCGGTGACCGAGGTTTCAAGGTTCACATCGCCGTTGTTGCGCGTGCGGTAGCGGATGGGCAGACGAAAGTTGGAAATACCCACATGCTGGATCACTTGCCGCGCGCCGACGATCAGGCTGGCCGGGCCGTTTTGCAGATCGGGCAGGCTGGCCTTGTAGGCGGCATCGGCGCGGAAGCCTTCGGGATAGGCGCGCGACAGCAGCGGATAGCCCTGCCCCAGCATGGCCCCCGCCGCAGGGTCCAGCGCCACCACCTCGGCATCGCTCGCCCGCGCGGCCCAGTGCCGCAACGTGGCCAGCGCCGCCTCGGCCGCCGCCCGGTCTGGCGTGATGTTGGTATCGGACAGATGAATGTTCATGGCAGGCCCCCGTCTATATCGCTCCGGCAGAATGTAGGGGGTTTTCGGCAAAGTCCAAAACCAATCGGAAGTATTTCGCTTCAAAGGCGACATCCGGCCCGAAATCCGCCCCCCCCAACCGAACCACAAGTCAAACCCGCAACAGCGCCTGTTGCAGATCCTCCAGCAGATCGCCCGCATCCTCCAGCCCCACCGACAGGCGGATCAGCCCCGGCGTGATGCCCAAGGCATCTTTCTGCGCCGCTGGCAGACGGGAATGGGTGGTGGTGGCCGGATGGGTGACGATGGATTTCGCATCACCCAGATTGTTCGAGATCAGGATGATTTGCAGCGCGTTCATGAAGCGGAACGCGGCCTCCTTGCCGCCCTTGATATCAAAGGCCAGCAAGGTGCCCCCCGAACCCATCTGCGCCATCGCCAAAGCGTGCTGCGGGTGGCTGGCAAGGCCGGGAAAGATCACCCTTGCAAGCCGCACATCGCCTTCAAGGGCGCGCGCCAGCTGCAAAGCCCCGTCGGCCATCGCCCGGCAGCGCAGATCCAGCGTCGCCATGCCGTTCAGCATGATCCAGGCGGTGAAGGGGCTCATCGAGCCGCCAGTGTGTTTCATATAGGGCTCGACGGTTTTGCGGATGAACTCGCGCGTGCCGCAGATCACGCCGCCCAGCGCGCGGCCCTGCCCGTCTACATGTTTGGTGGTGGAGTACACCACCACATCCGCACCCTGTTCCACCGCACGCGAAAAGATCGGTGTGGCGAACACGTTGTCCACGATCACCAGCGCCCCCGCCGCGTGGGCAATCCGCGATACCGCCGTGATATCAACCAGTTCCAGCGTGGGGTTCGACATCGATTCGAAGAACACCGCCTTGGTGCCGGGGGTGACCGCGCGCTGCCACTGCGCCAGATCGGCACCGTCAACAAAGGTCACCTCGACGCCGTA
Source organism: Paracoccaceae bacterium (assembly GCA_031384695.1). Classification (GTDB taxonomy): domain Bacteria; phylum Pseudomonadota; class Alphaproteobacteria; order Rhodobacterales; family Rhodobacteraceae; genus JANNAV01. The sequence goes on along the minus strand of JANNAV010000177.1, from coordinate 30,195 downwards.
ACGCACCAGCACCTCTTCCAGCACATAAAGGCACGAGCCAAACAGCGCCCGCGACGACACCACATGATCCCCCGCCCGCAGCATCGCCATCAGTGCGCCCGCAACCGCCGCCATGCCGCTGGCGGTGGCAAACGCATCCTCGGTGCCCTCCAGCCCCGCGATACGCTCTTCAAACATCCGGGTGGTGGGGTTGCCATAGCGGGCATAGATGAACTCATCCGGGCCGGCCTTCTCAAACCGCGCCTCCGCCGCCTCGGCGGACGGGTAGACAAAGCCCTGTGTGAGGAAAATCGCCTCGGCCATCTCGCCATACTGGCTGCGGCGCGTGCCCTCATGCACCAGTTTGGTGCGGGTTTTCCAAGCATCCGTCATCAGCGCCTCCGGCCAGTAAAAAACCCCGAAAACCGCGAGGTTTCGGGGCGGGCCGGCCCGTCACCTCTTTAGCGGTTTGTTTAACGTGGCCCGCAATCCGGTAACAAATCGCCACCTGAGCGGCATAACGCGCGCGGGCTGCCGCGTCAACCGGCGGGGCTGCGAATTGATCTTGCGGCGGGCGGCAAGAATTTATGCCAAAACCCGGCGGATGCTGTATGGTCGCACGCATTGGACCATTTATTTCAGGGAGTATCGCGCGATGAGCGGCTATGGCTATAAGCCCCCCCACCTCAATCTGCTCAATCAAAAGCTGACGTTAAGCCCGGAAACCGAGGCGATGATCGCCCAGATCGAGGCGCAGATGGCCGCCAGGGCCTGGCGCGAAGCGCTGGCGCAACCCGATTGGGAACAATTGTTCCCCAGCATGGCCGAAATTGATCTGTTCCCCCCCCTGACCCTGCCCGAGCCAAAGCCCGCATGGCAAACCTTCAAACCGCCCGCCGCCCCGCCCACGCCAAAACTGAACCCCGGCCCCGGCAGCCCCAGAGCGGGCGAGATGAAAGATGTGCTGAGCGCGTTTTTTCAGCTGCCCGCCATTCAGATGGCGCGCCAGCAGATCGAGGAAGAGGTGGCGAGCCGGGGCCGTCAGCATATAAAGACGCTGAAGCTGGAATGGAACGCCGCACCGCTGTCGGAAAAGATCACCATGGTCAGTTTCGGCGTGGTCGTGACATCGGCGTTCATCGTGCCGATTCTCTATGCCAAGGAATCGCGGAATTTTGCCTTCGAGCAGTTGAAGGGCGTTGATATTCCGGTGCCGAAGGTGCCGGGGCTGACCTTCAAGATCCTCGATTATGGCGCAGGTGTTACCGTGCCTCTGGGTGTGCCGGGCCTGACGGTGGATGCGCAGTCGGAGTTTTTGCGGGCGGGGCCAAAGCCCACCTCGGTGATGTTCAATTTCGATCTGACGCAGTTGTGGCGCGGCTTCAAATAATGCGGCAGGTTGGGTAGGGGCAAGCTTTGCCCGAGCGGGCTTTGCGGGCGTCGGGCATCGGAGCGGGGTGGGATTTGATGGAACCTTGGCCTTGCTTGACCGGGGCCGACGGGCGACGCAGCGTTCCTGCACCCTATGCTGAAAAGCGGGGGCTTCACACCCGCGCACCCCCGTGGGATATTTTGGCAAAAAAGAACGGGGCGACAATTTTATGAGAATTGTTCTGAACAGTGATCTGACGATTGCAGCGAAACTGATCCGGCTTTGGCGACGTCAGGCTTTGTCTTCGGGCAAGGCATGCGCCTCGATCAGTTTGCCTTGGGTCATGAAGAACACAAAGATCACCGCAGGCAGGCCGAAGGTTTTGAAATCGACCCAGATCTCGGTGCTGAAAAACCGCCAGATCACCTCGTTCGCCAGCGCCAGCGCCAGAAACACGCCGCACACCCGGCGGGTCAGGATCATCCAGCCCGCATCCTGCATCGGCAGCGCCTCTTCCATCACCAGCCGCAGATAGGATTGCCCGCGCAACAGCCCGATCCCCAGAAGACCGCCGAAGGCAAAGTAGAGCAGCGTCGGCTTCATCTTGATAAACCGCTCGTCGTTCAGCCAGACCGACAGGCCCCCCATCACCACCACCAGCACCAGTGTGACGATCTGCATCTTCGACAGCTTGCCCGTCAGCCGCCACAGGATGCCCGTGGTCACGATGATCAGCGCCACAAAGGCCGCCGTCATCACGATGAAACCCGAGTATTCGGTGCCGCCGAACAGGAAGGTCTTGTCCTTCACCCGGCCAAAACCCACGAAGAACGCCAGCACCGGCCCCAGTTCCAGCACCAGTTTCAGCACCGGATTGATCTTGCCTTCAGCCATCATTGTCCTGCCCATTCCATCACTGTCCTGCCCACTCCATCACTGGCCCGCCCATTCCATCACCAGCGCTCCAAGAGCGATCAGCGCCATCAGCAGCGCGCGCACCCAGCCCACCTTTTCACCCAATACCACCCATCCGATCAAGGCTGCAAACACTGTCGAGGTTTCGCGCAGCACCGCCGCCTCGCCCACCCTGTCAAGCCGGGTCGCCAGCATGATCGAGCCGAACGAGAAATAGGCCACGAACGCACCGGCCACGCCGCGCCGCATCAGAGGCGGGATCTCGGCCCGCGACAGCGCGCGCCAACGCCTGTGGGTGACGAGCGGGATGAAAACCCCGTCAAGCAGGAAGAACCATGCCAGAAAGGTGAAAGGATCGGCCGTGCTGCGGATGCCCCAGGCGTCATAGGTGGTGTAAAGGGCCACAAACACGCCGGTGGCCACCGCAAAGGCCAAGGCCGGCACCAGCGTGTCGCGCGCCATGGTGATGTGGCGCAGGTTAAAGGCGGCAAGGCCGAAGATGCCGCCCAGCAGGAGGGCAACCCCCGCCCATTGGCCGGGCGCATAAACCTCGCCAAACACCAGCCCGGCGCCCAGCACGGTGAAAGCCGGCGCCGTGCCGCGCACCACCGGATAGACCACGGTATAGGCCCCGCGCGTATAGGCCATCGCCTGCAACACCTTGTAGCCGATATGGATCAGCACGGCACCGGCGAATATCACCCACATATGCGGCTCGGGCCAGGGCACGACCAACAGCGCGAAAGGGGCCGCGATCACGCCGTAGCTGGCATCAATCGCCGCCCGGCTAAGCCAGGGATCGTGGCGGCCTTTCTGCAATGCGCCAAACAGCGCGTGCAGCACCGCCGCAAGAAGGGCGAGGGCAAGGGCAAGGTCATGGCCTTGCGGCGTGCCTTCGAGCGAGATCAACCAATGGCTCATGCGGGTGACTTTTCGGAAAGGTGAGGGTAGCGGCAAGAATCGGGGAGTTTCACACCCCGGTCTTGCGGCCAAAGCCGGGGGGTTTCACCCCCCCGGTCTTGTTGAAAAAGCCAGGGGGTTTCACACCCCCCCGGACTTGTTGAAAAAGCCGGGGGGTTTCACACCCCCCGGTCTTGTTGAAAAAGCCGGGGGGTTTCACACCCCACGGCCCCCCCGTGGGATATTTGGGCAGAGAAGAACGGGGGATCAGGGGTCAAGGCCGGTGAGGGCGCGGGCGAAATCCTGCGGATCGAACGGGGCGAGGTCGTCGATCTGCTCGCCGATGCCGATGGCGTGGATCGGCAGGCCGAACTTGTCGGCCAGCGACACCAGCACGCCGCCTTTGGCGGTGCCGTCGAGTTTGGTCATCACGAGGCCGGAGACATCGGCGATCTTGCGGAAAATCTCCACCTGGGTGACGGCATTCTGGCCGGTGGTGGCATCGAGCACAAGCAGGGTGTTGTGGGGGGCGGTGGGGTCTTTCTTGCGAATGACGCGGACGATCTTGGCCAGTTCCTCCATCAGATCGGCGCGGTTTTGCAAGCGCCCTGCGGTGTCGATCAGCAGCAGATCGGCGCCGTCAGCCTCGGCTTTGGTCATCGCCTCATAGGCGAGGCTGGCGGGATCCGAGCCTTCGGGTGCGGTCAGCACCGGCACCCCGGCGCGCTGCCCCCAGATTTGCAACTGCTCCACGGCGGCGGCGCGAAAGGTATCGCCCGCCGCAATCACCACCGATTTGCCCGCCGCCCTGAACTGGGCCGCCAGTTTGCCGATGGTGGTGGTTTTGCCCGAGCCATTGACCCCCACCACCAGCACCACCTGCGGCTTTTTCGGCCGGATCGGCATCGGGCGGGCGACCGGCTCCATGATCCGCGCGATCTCGGCGGCCAGCGCGCGGCGCAACTCGTCGCTGGAGATCCGTTTGCCATAGCGCCCCTCGGCGATGTTCGCCGTCACCCGTCGCGCGGTATCGACCCCCATATCGGCGCGGATCAGCAGATCCTCAAGGTTTTCCAGCATCGCATCATCCAACGCGCGGCGCGGTGCCTCGGGCTGGCCGATCAGCCGCCCGACAAGACCGGGCCAGACCGATTCCGGCGGCATTTCTGACGGCAGGTCTGATGGCACCTCTGGCGGCACCTCTGGCGGCACCTCGGCCACCAGCGCCTCCAGCCCCGCGCCGATCTTGTCGGACGAGCGGAACATCCTGTCGCGCAGTTTCTTGAAAAAGGACATGGGCACCCCGATGTGGCTGGCTGCATGCCTTCTAGTCAGTTTGCGCCGGGGGGGAAAGGGCCAGCCCGACCCGGCGCTTTGGCCGCGCGGCCGCCGCTGCGACAAATCGGCCCCTCTGGCGTGCCTTTCATCGCGGGCCTTTGCCTTGGCCGATCCCATGCTATGCTCGCCCCATGGCCGGACCCAGTTCACCCCCGCTTCCGATGGCGCTGTTCGCGCTGATTTCGCTGGCACCGCTTGGGGTGTTCGCGGCGGGGCTTTGGCTGGGCGGGGGCTGGGTTATGGCGGGGCTGATCTACATGAGCCTGTTTGCCGCAACGCTGGATCAGATCGGACCGTATTTCGAGGGCGACGCGGTGGAGGGGGCGGAGTTTCCGGCGGCGACCCCGTTGCTCATCGCCATCGCCCTTGGCCATCTTGCCCTGCTGCCGCTGGCCACCTTTGCCATCGCGGGTGACAGCGGGCTTTCCGGCCTTGAGCGCGGGCTGGTGTTTGCGGGCACCGGGCTGTGGTTCGGGCAGGTGGCCAATCCGGCGGCGCATGAGTTGATCCACCGCGGCCAGCGCGACCTTTACGGGTTGGGCGTGCTGATCTATGCGACACTGCTTTTCGGCCATCACGCCTCGGCGCACCGGCTGGTGCATCACCGCCACGCGGCAAGCACGCTTGATCCGTCTTCGGCGCGGGCGGGCGAGGGATATTATGCTTTTGCCGCAAGGGCCTGGCGCGGCAGCTTTCGCGAGGGCCTGCGCGCCGAGAATGAGCGCCGTGCGCGCGGTACGGGGCTTGGAACGGGGCTTGGAACCGGACTTGGAACGGGACTTGGAACGGGGCACGAATCTGGGCGCGGTCTGCATCCCTACCTGATCTACACCGCGATTGGGGCCAGCGCCCTTGGCGTGGCCTGGCTGATTGCCGGGGGTGCCGGGATGTTGGCATGGACCGGCCTCGCGCTGCATGCGCAAAGCCAGCTTCTGCTGTCGGATTATGTGCAGCATTATGGCCTCAGCCGCGCCCGCCGTGCCGATGGCAAACTGGAACCGGTGGGCGCGCGCCACAGTTGGAACGCCGCCCCGTGGTTCACCGCAGGGCTGATGCTGAACGCCCCGCGCCACTCCGATCACCACGCCCACCCGGCGCGGCCCTTCGCGGCGTTGCGCCTGCCGCAGGCAGCTGACGCGCCCCGCCTGCCCTGGTCGCTGCCGGTGGCCTGCGTGATTGCCCTGGTGCCGTCGCTTTGGCGACGCCGCATGACGCCGCATCTTGCGGCATGGCAAAACCTGCCCGCACCCCCCGGCCTAATCTCGGACAATGCCTGAACGGAGCCTTCTCACCATGCGTCCAAGCCTGATCCTTGCCCTGACCGCGGCCCTGCAAGCCGCCCTGCAAGCCTTCCCCGCCCTTGCCCAAACCCCGATGACCGCCGCCGAATTCGAGGCCTATGCCACCGGCAAAACCCTCACCTACGCCCGCGATGGGGTGATCTGGGGGGCCGAACAATACCTCAAGGATCGCCGCGTCATGTGGGCCTTTACCGAAGAGGAATGCCGCACCGGCTATTGGTATGCCCAGGATGCCGAGATCTGCTTTGTCTATGAGGACCGCGCCGACCCGCAATGCTGGCTGTTCTACCGTGCCAGCGGTGGTATTTCGGCGCATTATGTCGGCGATGACGCGGGCACCCCGCTGGCCGAGGTGGCGCAAAGCACCGGCCCCCTCAGTTGTGCCGGCCCCGATCTTGGCGTGTGACACGTCTGTCCAGTGAACCGGACTACAGCGTTTTGCATTTGATCTGGATCAGCAGAGCAAACGCAAAACGCAACATTCCCGGCGTTTGGCCTGTCTTGGTTTGTCTTCAATCTGATTCAGATTGAAGGCAAACCGCTGTAAGGGCACCACGCACCACTTCCGCATTCTTCATTGCGAAAATATCCCCGCCGGAGGCTCTGCCCGCACCGCGCGAAACCCCGCCTCAGAACAAGGGCCTACAGCGTTTTGCATTTGATCTGGATCAGCAGTTCAAATGCAAAACGCAACATTCCCGGCGTTTGGCCTGTGTTGGTTTGCCTTCAATCTGATTCAGAGTAAAGGCAAACCGCATTAACGACAAATGCTTCAGAACAACTGGCCCTGATCCGGCCCGCCCGCCGCTCTGGCCTTGCGCGGCGGGCGCGCGCCCAGCACCAGCCGCCCGTCGTGAAACTCCACCTCCAGCACCGCCGCCTTCTCGGCGGCCCCGCGCCGGGTGACCACCTCGCCATCACCCCGCATCACCGCATAGCCGCGCTTCAGCGTTTCGCGGTAACCCAGCGTGCCGCGGGTGCGGTCAAGCGCGTCAAGCCGCGCCGAAAGGGCTGCCAGCCGCAGGCGGGGGGCGGCTTGCAGGCGCAGATCAAGCGCCAATACCTGCGCCCGGCCCTCAATCGTCCGGCGCGCGGCCTGCAGGATCAGCCGCTGCAATGCCGGGGCCAGACGGGCCGCAAGCCCCAAAGCCCGGTCGCCCGCGCGTTCCAGCCGCCGGGCAAATGCGGCCTCCAGTGCGCGCGCAACACCTGTGCGCTGTTCGGCCCGCCGCCCGATCAGCCCGTGCAGCGCCTGCGGTTGCAACCGCCCCGCCACCCCGGCAAATGCGGCGGCCCTGGCCGCGCGCGCCATGCTCAATGCCCCCGCCAGACGCTGGGCTGCGGCGTCAAACCGCTGGCGCGGGCCGGCCAGCACGCCCTCCAGCCGGGGCAGGGCCCGGCCCAGATCGCGCAGACGCTGGCCGCGCAGACCAATCCCCTGCGCCACCCCCCGCATCAGGCGCGCGCTAAGCGCCTCCAGCGCCGCCAGCAGATCGAGCCGCACCGGCACCGCCAGTTCTGCCGCAGCCGTCGGGGTGGGGGCGCGCAGATCAGCCGCATGATCAATCAGGGTGGTGTCGGTCTCGTGCCCCACCGCCGAGATCAGCGGAATGCGCGATGCCGCCACCGCCCGCACCACGATCTCTTCGTTGAACCCCCAGAGATCTTCCAGGCTGCCGCCACCGCGCGCCACGATGATCACGTCGGGCCGGGGGATCGGCCCACCGGGCACAATCGCGTTGAAGCCCCGGATCGCCGCCGCCACCTCGGGCGCCGAGGACGCCCCCTGCACCGCAACCGGCCAGATCAGCACATGCCGGGGAAAGCGGTCGCGCAGCCGGTGCAGGATATCGCGGATCACCGCCCCCGACGGCGAGGTCACCACCCCGATCACCTGCGGCAGATAGGGAATGGCCTGCTTGCGCGCCGCATCAAACAAGCCTTCGGCGGCCAGTGAGGCCTTGCGCCGCTCCAGCATCGCCATCAGCGCGCCCGCCCCCGCCAGCACCACATCCTCGACGATCAGCTGATACTTCGATTGCCCGGGAAAGGTGGTCATCCGCCCGGTGGCGATCACTTCCATCCCCTCTTCGGGGCGCACCTGCATCCGGGCCACCTGGCCTTTCCATGACACCGCATCCAGACTGGCCTTGTCATCCTTCAACGCAAAATAAAGATGCCCCGAAGCGGGCCGCGACAACCGCCCCACTTCACCGCGCACCCGCACCAGACCAAACTCGCCCTCGATCACCCGCTTGACCGCGCCAGACAGTTCCGAGACGGTAAATTCCGGGCTGTTGCCAGCAGCGGCGGGGGTGTCATCTTCAAACAGCGCCATCAGTCACCTCCCCCATCACCACCCGAATCGCCGCCATCTGCATTCCCCGCCCCGCCGTCACTCTTGCCATCGCCGTTCTTGCCATCGCCGAACCCCACCCCAGAGATCCCCCCGCCCGACCGGTCACGTGCACGGCGCAACGGCGCGGTGGGTGGCATAGCTTGCCTTGATAACCAACGCCCCCGCCACGGCAAGCCACCAGCGCGCACTGACAAGACCCCAGATCACCAACCCCAGCCCGACGCCTTCGATCAGCCTTGGAGAAGCTCCCGCGCCTGGCCGCCACAGCCGCAGTCCTTCCGGCATCGCCGCATCCCCGCCTTGCTTCTTCACGCGCCCAACCCTAGAACGCCCAAAGCCAAAGGCCAAGCCGGAGACGCGCATGAACATCCTGATCCTCGGCTCTGGCGGGCGTGAACATGCCCTAGCCTGGGCCGTCAAGCAGAACCCCAAGACCGATCGCCTGATCGTCGCCCCCGGCAATGCGGGCATCGCGCAACTGGCCGAATGCGCTGACATCGACATTCTGGATGCGGCCGCCGTGGTGGCGTTCTGCGAGGAAAACGCCATTGATTTCGTGATCATCGGCCCCGAAGGGCCGCTGGCCGCCGGGGTGGCGGATGCAACGCGGGCGGCGGGCCTGCTGACTTTCGGGCCTTCGGCTGCGGCGGCGCGGCTGGAAGCCTCCAAAGCCTTCACCAAAGAGATTTGCGATGCCTGCCACGCCCCCACCGCCGCCTATGCCCGCTTTAACCAAAGCGCTCCCGCCCGCGCCTATGTCACCGCCAAAGGCGCGCCGATCGTGATCAAGGCCGATGGTCTGGCGGCGGGCAAGGGCGTGATTGTGGCGATGAGCCTGCCCGAAGCCCTTTCAGCCGTGGACGACATGTTCGGCGGCGCGTTCGGGGCGGCAGGCGCCGAGGTGGTGATCGAGGATTTCATGACCGGCGAGGAGGCCAGCTTTTTCGTGCTGACCGATGGCACCACCGCCCTGCCGCTGGGCACCGCGCAAGACCACAAGCGGGTGGGCGACGGCGACACCGGCCCCAATACCGGCGGCATGGGGGCCTATTCGCCCGCCCCGGTGATCAGCGACGCGGTGGCCGCCCAAGCGATGGCGGAAATCGTGCGGCCCTGCCTTGCCGAAATGGCGCGGCGCGGCACGCCCTATCAGGGGGTGCTTTATGTCGGGCTGATGATCGAGAATGGCGCTGCGAAACTGGTGGAATTCAACGCCCGCTTTGGCGATCCCGAAGCGCAGGTGCTGATGCTGCGGCTGGGGGCGCAGGCGCTTGATCTGCTGTTGGCTTGCGCCGAGGGCAGGCTGGCGGGGGCGCAGGTGAATTGGGCCGACGATCATGTGCTGACGGTGGTGATGGCCGCCAAAGGCTATCCCGACACTTACACAAAAGGTAGCGTGATCAACGGGTTGCAGGCCCTGCCCGCCACCAGCAGCGCCATGGTGTTTCATGCCGGAACAGTTGAAGACGCGGGCCGCATCACTGCCAGCGGCGGCCGGGTGCTGAACGTCACCGCGCGCGGCGATACCTTGGCCGAGGCACGCGACCGCGCCTATGCCATGGTCGATGCCATCGACTGGCCCGAAGGCTTTTGCCGCCGTGATATCGGCTGGCGGGCGCTGCCATGATCGTCCGCGACAAACCCGGGCTTGCGCAACTGCTGTTCGCGCTGCGCGGATCGGTGCTGCCGCGCATCGCCTGGCCGCTGCTGGCGCTGGTCGCGATGTCGGCGGTGCTGGTGGCGGTGGATCATCGCTACGGGGTGCTGCAACATTCCAATTCCACCCCCTTCGCGGTGTTCGGCGTCGCCCTGTCGCTGTTCCTCGGCTTTCGCAACAACGCGGCTTATGACCGCTGGTGGGAGGCGCGCAAACTTTGGGGCGGGCTGCTGGCCGATTTGCGCGGCCTTGCCCGCGATGTGGCGGTGTTCGTGCCCGATGCGGCGCTGCGCCACGCGCTGCTGCGGCTGGCGCTGGCCTTTGTGCATCTGCACCGTGCCAACCTGCGCGCCCTTGGCGACGATCCCGCAGCCCGGCATCTGGCCGATGCCGCCGGTCTTGCCAATACCGGCGCTCACCCCCCCTGCACCGCCCTTGATGCCATGGCCACAGCCATCGCCGCTGGCCATCATGCGGGCAGAATCGATGGTTTCGCCGCCCGCGCCCTGACCACCCGCCTTGGCAGCCTTGCCGCCCAGCAGGCCGGTTGCGAACGCATCGCCACCACGCCGCTGCCCTATGTCTATTCCCTGCTGATCTTCCGCACGATTTATCTCTACTGCCTGCTGATCCCGTTGGCGCTGATCGAACCTGCGGGCTGGCTGACACCGCTGTTTGTCGGCATTGTTACTTATGTGTTTCTGGGCCTTGCCGAGGTGACCGAAGACCTTGCGCATCCGTTCGGGGCCTCGCTGAACGGCTTGCCGCTGGATGCGATGTGCCGCGCCGTCGAGATAAGCCTCGCGCCGCATCTGGGCCAGACGCCGCCCGCAGCCCTGCAACCCGTCGATTTCGTGCTGACCTGAACCGGCGGGCACCGGGAACAGCCTTAGCACGCGCGTCAAATGCCCCAACGTCATGCCCGATTGTACCGCTGCGGGCCAGAATTTTCGCCACTTTCAACTTTGCAGAGTTCGGGTATGCTTTCACTCGCCTAAAATGCTATGTAGTTTGCGCATAACCTTGAAACATCAACCCCTGCAGGTCTTCGCATGGCTGCCCCTTTCCGTTCCGGCCCCACATTTCTGGCCAATACCACCACCGCCAATGATCAGTTTCAGCCCTCCGTCACCGATCTGACCGACGGGCGCATCGTGGTGGTCTGGGCCGACAACAGCCTTGGGCAGGGCAATCTGCCCGATTGCGGCGTGCGGATGCAGATTTTCAATGCCGATGGCAGCCCCGCCCGGCCGGAGATTCTGATCAGCACCACGCTTGCCAACGATCAGGTGCAACCCAGCGTCACCACCCTTGCCGATGGCGGTTTCGTGGTGGCCTGGACCGATGGCAGCATGGGCGGCAGCGATGCCTCGGGGTCGGCGATCCGCGCCCAGCGGTTCAACGCGGCGGGCAACAGTTCGGGGGCCACGCTTTCGGTGAACACCACCACCGCCGGTGACCAGCGCCAACCGGCACTTGTTGCCCTGGATGATGGCCGCTTTGTGATCCTGTGGACCGATCACAGTCTGGCCGACGGCGATCTGGCCTCGTCTGATCTGCGCGCACAGATGTTCAACGCCGATGGCAGCAGGTCGGGGCTTGAATTTCTGGTCAATACCACCCGCATCCACGACCAGTCCGACGCGCAGGTGGCAGCGCTTGATGACGGGCGGTTCGTGATGGCCTGGACGGATGACAGCCAGCGCCCCTCGGCGGGGCTGTTCGATGATCTTTCGGGCCTGTCGATCCGCTTGCAGGTGTTCAATGCCAGCGGCTCGCGGCAGGGGCCCGAGATTCTGGTGAATACCACCGTGCAGGGCGATCAGTTTCAGGCCGCGATCACTACGCTGGCCAATGGCAATTTCGTGGTCAGCTGGACCGATGCCAGCGCGCTTCCCGGCTCGTCGTTCATGGATCTGCGCGGGCAGGTGTTCACCGCTTCGGGCGCGCGGGTGGGGGACGAGTTCCTGCTGAACAGCCGCCTTGACATCACCCATGATGCCGCAGCCCTTGCGGCCCTCGCCGACGGGCGCTTTGTGGCGGTGTGGTCCGAGGATGGCACCGCCCTGACCGGTCAGGTGTTCGAGGCCGACGGCATGCATGCGGGGGCCGAGTTTCAGGTCAGCCAGACGGTGGGCGCGCCGCCGCAAACCTACCGGGAGCCCACGATCACCACCCTTGCCGATGGCCGCTTTGCGGTGACCTGGACCGACAGCAGCACGGCGGGCGGCGATGGCGCGGGGGCCGGCATCCGCACCCAGATTTTTGATCCGCGCGAGATGGCGGTGCGGCTGAACGGCTCGCTCGCGCATGACCATTTCATCGGCACCCTGTTTGGCGACGATCTTTCGGGTTGGTTTGGCAATGATACCCTGTCGGGGTCGGGCGGCGATGACCGGCTGACCGGCGGCGCGGGGCTGGACCAGCTTTCGGGCGGCAAGGGCAATGATCAGGTGTTTGGCGGCGATGGCAGCGACGGGCTTTACGGCGGCACCGGCTCGGACGGGCTGGAGGGTGGCACCGGCAACGATCTGCTGAACGGCGGCACCGGTGCGGATGCGATGACGGGCGGTGCGGGCAACGATATCTTCATCGTCGATCTGGCCGCCGATCTGGTGATCGAGGCTGCGAGCGAGGGCACCGACCGGCTGCAAAGCGAGGTGATCTCGCTTGATCTGGCCAATTATGCCAATGTGGAAAGCGTCACGCTGACGGGGGGGCTGGCACTGAATGCGTCGGGCAACAGCGGCGCCAACGCGCTGAGTGGCAACACCGGCGACAATCAGCTTTCCGGCATGGGCGGCAATGACAAGATCAGCGGCGGCCTTGGTGCCGACAGCCTGTCGGGCGGGCTGGGGCGCGATATCGTGACCGGCGGCGGCGGCGCGGATATGTTCGTCTTTGCCACCGCCGCCGATGCGGGCAATGGCACGACGCGCGATGTGATCGTCGATTTCGTCTGCGGCGAGGATCGCGTTGATCTGTCGGGGTTCATGGCCGGGGCGAGCTTCATCGGCACGCTGGCCTTCGCCGGGCAGGCCAATCAACTGCGCTATGACGCCGCAACCGGCGTGGTTTCCGGCGATACCAACGGCGATCTGATCGTGGATTTCTCGATCCGGCTGACCGCTGGCCTCGCGATGAGCGCGGATGACTTCGTGTTTTGACCGGGGCGGCGCAGGGTGAAGCTGGATGCGGCTTGCCGGACTCCCTGAACTACCGCTCCGGACAATCCTGCAAACCCCTCCCCCGCTTCTTTACTGCGCAAATATCCCACGGGGGTGCGGGGGTGTGAAACCCCCGCTCCTTGACAGCGGTTGCGGCAGGCAAGGCCATAACGCCGCCGGGGCTCATCCCGCCCCGGTTGCCCGCGAAACCGGAATCGGCCCCGGGCCAGCATTTCCAGATCGGTGTTTCCAGATCGGTGTTTCCAGGTTGGTGTGGGGCAACACCCCGCCAATCGCATCTGCACCCGACAAACCCTGCTCGCCCCTCCACGCCCTGATACCCGCCCTTGCCACTGCCGCCGCTTGCCCTTATGCAGCGCATGACTTTTTCGGCATCCGGGAACCGCGCAATGGCGCTGCTTATCATGAAATTCGGCGGCACCTCGGTGGCCGACCTTGCCCGTATCAAAAACGCAGCCGCCAAGGTGCGGCGCGAGGTTGAGCGCGGCTATGACGTGATCGTGATCGTCTCGGCAATGTCGGGCAAAACCAACGAGTTGGTGGGGTGGGTCGAATCCACCTCGCCGCTGTTTGATGCGCGCGAATATGATGCCATCGTCTCATCCGGCGAGAACGTGACGGCGGGGCTGATGGCGCTGACCTTGCAGAAAATGGATGTGCCCGCGCGCAGCTGGCAAGGCTGGCAGGTGCCGATCCTCACCACCTCCGCCCATTCCGCCGCCCGCTTCATCGACATTCCCCGCGCCCATATCGACGCCAAGTTTGCCGAAGGCTTTCGCGTGGCGGTGGTGGCAGGCTTTCAGGGCGTCTCGCCCGAAGGCCGCATCACCACCCTGGGCCGCGGCGGCTCCGATACCACCGCCGTCGCCTTCGCCGCCGCCTTCGCCGCCGAGCGCTGCGATATCTATACCGATGTGGACGGCATCTACACCACCGACCCGCGCATCACCGCCAAGGCCCGCAAACTTGACAGGATCGCGTTTGAGGAAATGCTGGAACTGGCCTCGCTGGGGGCCAAGGTGCTGCAAACCCGCTCGGTTGAACTGGCGATGCGCTATAAGGTGCGGCTGCGGGTGCTGTCGTCGTTTGAGGATACCGACGAAAATTCAGGAACGCTGGTCTGCGACGAGGATGAGATCATGGAATCGAAAATAGTCTCTGGGGTGGCCTATAGCCGTGACGAGGCCAAGATGACCCTGGTGCGGGTGGAAGACCGCCCCGGCATCGCCGCCGCCATCTTTGGCCCGCTGGCCGATGCGGGTGTGAATGTCGACATGATCGTGCAGAACATCTCGGAGATCGAGGTTGCGGGCGACAAGCGCGCCTATACCGACATGACGTTCTCCTGCCCCACCAATCAGGTGGCCCGCGCCCAGCGCGCGATGGAAGACGCGCAGGCGGCGGGCAAGTTCGCCTATGCCGAGTTGGTCGTCGATACCGATGTCGCAAAGCTGTCGGTCGTGGGGATCGGCATGCGCAGCCACGCGGGCGTCGCCGCCACCATGTTCAAGGCGCTGGCAAGCGAGAACGTGAACATCAAGGTTATCACCACGTCCGAAATCAAGATCTCAGTGCTGATCGACCGCAAGTATATGGAACTGGCGGTTCAGGCGCTGCACGACGCTTTCGGGCTGGAGAAGGCCTGAGGCGCGCCGGTCCCCCTACGCGCAGCGGCGCCGGAGCGGCGCGTTACAACGCCTTGTGCGACCCATCACAAAAAGGGGCATTGCCGGTATGTTTGCAGCCGCACAAATAGGCCGTCTTGCTGGCCTCGGCGGTGAATTTGGTCGGGCTGAAACTGCTGCCCTTGTGGCTGCCATCACAGAACGGCTGGTTTTTGGATTGGCCACAGCCACACCAGAAATAGGTTTTCCCCGCCTCAAGCGCGACAGGATAGGGCGATTTCTGCGCAGTGACCGGCACGTCCGACATAGCTTCCTCCAACGGATTTCTGCGTCAACTATGGCCGCACCGGCGATTATTGCAAGCTAAGCCTGGGCGCGCCAACGCATACTGTCTGTGCTTTTCAGCGGTGCGACCAGTCATCTGGGTTGGCGCTGTCACCCGGCGACAGGCCAAGCACATCGCCCTCGGTCGAACAGCCAAGCCCCAGAACGGTGCGGTTGGCATAAGCGAAATAGGCCGATACCTGATTGATCTCCAGCACTTCGCCGTCGCTGAAACCCGCAGCGCGCAGCGCCGCGACGCGGGCCTCCGTCAGGCTGGCCGGCGCAAGCGTCAGCGTCTCGGCATAGCCAAGCGCCAGCTTTTGCGCGTCACTCAACGGTGCCGCCGCGAAATCCCGCGCCTCAATCGCCATCCGGATCGCGTCCGCGCGGCCCGGATCGCCCAGCAACCGTTGCAGGCCCGCAAAGTGATGCTCCACACAGTATCCGCAGTGGTTCAGCGCCGAAACCCAGACCCCCAGCACCTCCAGAAACCACTTCGGCAGGGTATTGCCGGAATGGTGCAGCGTGTATTTGTACATTGCCATATGCGCCTCCATCGTGTGGGGGCGCAGCGAATGCATCATCATGATATTGTCCACATTATCGCCGGGGCCTTTGACCCGGTCATAAAGCAGGCGCAGCTTGCCGGTGGAATAGGCGTAAGGCACGGTGGCGATCCAGGGCATGGGCGATGTCCAAAAAGGGTCTGATCTGCACAGTCTGCGCCGCCGGGAAGGGCCAAGTCAACGCGATCGGCGGCTGCAGCACCTTGCGATCATTCCCCGGCCGGCAGACGGCGCGCCATCTGCGCCGACAACACCTGATGGCCCGAGCCTTCCAGGCCCGCGACGGCCCCCAGATAATCGCGCGCATCGCGGTTCTGGCTCAACTTCGATTTCGCAAGGGTCCGGCTCACCGCAACCCGGAACGCCACGATAGCGCCCAGCATGGTTTCCATGTAATCCGCCGGAGCGTCGGCCATCCGCCACGCGTCCTTGCCGTTCACCCGCCGCTCGTGCCTGCGCGTCAACAGCCCCACCGCTGCGCGCTTGGCGTGCGCATCATGCTGAAAGGTGATGGCGCCGTAGATGTGGACCACCTGATAGTTCCACGTCGGCACATGCCGGTGATGCTCAGACTTCGAGGGGTAGAAGTTCGGCGACACATAGCCGTCGTCACCCCGGAAGATGATCAGCACCTCCTGCCCCGCCGCGATCAGCCGGTGCATGTCATTCGCCAGCGCCACATGGCCGATCAGCGTGCCATCCGGTGCCGCCAGCAGCGGCAGATGATTGGCGATCAGCCCTTCGGACGTCTGCGCCACCAGGCAGGCAAGCGGTGCCGCCTCGACGATGGACGCAATCTCGTCGGGGTTGATTTCGTGGAACTGGGCGGGAATATACATGGGCGCGCTTTCACACTGCTGATGCTGTCAACCGGCGATCCGCGAAGGCGCATGCGCCGTGCCGGGCGAGAGCGCCCCCCACAGATCATACTCGCCCGCCTCTTCCACCGTCACCGAAACGATATCCCCCGGCTGCAAGGCCTCGAACCCTGCGTCGATGAACAGGTTCCCGTCAATCTCGGGCGCGTCGGCTCTGGTGCGGCAGGTGGCGCCTTCGGCATCCACCTCGTCCACGATCACCTCCAGCATTTTTCCAACCTTTGCGGCCAGTTTCGCCTCGGAAATCGCCTGTGCCTTTGCCATAAACCGATCCCAACGCTCTTGCTTCACCTCGGCCGCCACATGATCCGGCAAGGCGTTGCTGCGTGCGCCGGCCACGTTTTCGTACTGAAAACACCCCACCCGGTCCAGTTGCGCCTCGTCCATCCAATCCAGCAGCACCTGAAACTCGGCCTCCGTCTCGCCGGGATATCCCACGATGAAGGTCGAGCGCAGGGTGATCTCGGGGCACATCTGCCGCCATGCGGCAATCTCGTCCAGGGTGCGGGCGGCGGCGGCAGGGCGGGCCATCCGGCGCAGCACGCCCGGATCGGCATGCTGAAACGGGATATCCAGATAGGGCAGGATCCACCCGCCAGAGCCGGATTGGGCCGCCATCAGCGGGATCAGATCGCGGACATGCGGGTAGGGATAGACGTAATGCAGCCGCACCCAGGCCCCAAGGCCACCCAGATCGCGCGCGAGGTCGGTGATATGGGCGCGGTGGCCTTTGTCGGATGCGTGTTTGATATCAACCCCGTAGGCCGAAGTATCCTGCGAGATCACCAGCAACTCGCGCACTCCCGCCTGCACCAGCTTTTCCGCCTCGCGCAGCACCGCATGCGCCGGGCGGCTTTGCAGACGGCCGCGCATATCGGGGATAATGCAGAACTTGCATTTGTGATTGCAGCCCTCCGATATCTTAAGATAGCTGTAATGCCGCGGCGTCAGGCTGACCGCCGAGGCGGGCAGCAGATCGACGAACGGGTCGGGTTTGGCGGGCACGGCCTTGTGCACCGCATCCAGCACCGCCTCGTACTGATGCGGGCCGGTGACGGCCAGAACCCGGGGATGCGCCCCGGTGATATACTCAGGTTCCGCCCCCAGACAGCCCGTTACGATCACCCGGCCGTTCTCGGCCAGCGCCTCGCCGATTGCCTCCAGACTTTCGGCCTTGGCAGAATCGAGAAAGCCGCAGGTGTTGACGATCACCGCATCCGCACCCTTGTAATCGGGCGAGATCGCATAGCCCTCGGCCCGCAGGCGGGTCAGGATACGTTCGCTGTCCACCAGCGCCTTGGGGCAGCCAAGGCTGACCATGCCGATGGTCGGCTGGCCGGGGCGGACCGGTTCGCGAAAGCTGGGCCGGGGTGCCAGATCGGGGCGGAGGTTGGGAGGGTTCTGTGCCATGGCGCGGCTATACTATGGGGGGGCGTCTGGGGGAAGGGGTGGCCCGCCCTGCAGCGCAGGCGGCAGCCTGGCAAACGCTTTGCCCGCGCGTTTCCAGATCGGTTCGGGGCGCATGATGCCAAAGGGGCACCGCCAGACCACCGCTAGCTGTGGAACCTCAACAGGTTGTCCATCGGTTGACCAAGGCGACTGATAGGTGGCTTTGAGTTCAGGCTGCCGTGCGGGCGATGCCAATTGTACATGTGGGTCCATTGCGGCAGGAGGTTTTTGCGCTGCTCGGACGTTGTGCAGGCGCGGGGATAGGCCCATTGGCGCAGGGCGGTCTGGATGAACCTCTCGGCCCGTTGACTGGCAGGCGATGGTCCACATCGCCGAGAAGTTTGCCGTTGGTTTTGGGCGTGTAGGGCTTGGTGCGGATGTGTTTCAGTTTCAGGTTCCTGCAGACGGCGGCGAAGGTCGGCCGAACAAACTGTGGGTTTCAGATTTTACCTACGTGCCCACATGGTCGGGAACAGTCTATGTGGCGTTCGTGATCGATGTGTTTGCCCGACGGATTGTGGGGTGGCGCGCCTCGACATCGATGAAAACCCAGTTCGTGCTTGATGCGCTGGATCAGGCGATCTGGCAAAGAAAGACGCATGATAACAAGAGCTTGATCCATCATTCTGACCGAGGACCACAATACCTGTCGATCAAGTATACCGAGCGCCTGGCCGAAGCAGAAATCGACCTTTCAGTTGGCACCGTCGGTGACGCCTATGACAATGCTCTGGCCAAATGTGTCATCGGCCTGTTCAAAACCGAAGTCATCAAGCAGATCGGCCCCTGGAAATCGATGCGCGAAGTCGAATGGGAAACCCTCAAATGGGTGGATTGGTATAACAACCGCCGCCTGTTTGGCCCCATCGGATACATCCCGCCCGAAGAAGCAGAGGAGGCGTTCTATGCAAACCTGAACTCACTCGATATGGTCGCCTAGTCGTTGAACAAACCACCCTCCGGCAAACCCGGGGCGGTTCACTTGCCGTTTCAGGCGCAGTGCGTCACATACAGCTCGCGCTCCGTGCTGGACCATTCGATGTTGTCGATGAGACCCGACATGAGGTGCTTCTTGAGCACGCTCTGCGCCTCACGGACCTCCCCCAGATCACTCAGCGTCTCTTCCGGCTCACCGAGCGCACGGTTCAGCATGTCGCAAACGGCTTCCATCCAGCCGCCAATTTCTGAGAGTGACAGCAGCTTCAGAAAGTCGAACAGATTGGGGTCTTCATCGTTGAAGGGATCGAACCGATAGTCGCCGATGGTCAAGGCGACGTCGATATGATCTGCCAGACGCACGAGCCGGAAGGCTTCTTCGAGCAGTTTCGGGTCGTTGGTGTAGTCGAGCATGATCACACCTCCATGTTGTGGATGATCATGCTGCCACCGCAGCGTTGCGATCTTCGAACCTGACGATAATGGTGCCGCCGCGACCCGCCTTTGCGATCTTCTTGACGCCCCGTCCTTCGGGAGTGTTTAACTTCTTAACGACAGAGAACAAGGCCCGCAGAGCGCCGAGAAATTCAGGGTCATTGACGACATTGCCGACGATGCCTTCATGAGGGGGCACCGGGAAGTCGCCGACACAGCTTACGACGATTTCCTTTCCGTCGGTCAGGCTGAGGTAGATGGAGTCGAAAGTGAGATTGACGGTGTTCAACTTGATAGCCATTGCTGTATCTCCTTGCAGCATTTGCGGTGTTTGCCGTTAGTTGGCTCGACCGTTCTGACTCAGGAGGTCGTCCGTGGCGAAACAGGCAAACGACGAAGGTAGTTTTGACAAGGTATTCCTCGAATACCTCCGCTTGCGGTTCGAGTTCGAGCCATTGCCGCACTACGTTATGGTAGCGATGCAGTCTGCCATGAGGCAGGGCACGATTACCCGGCGTTCGTCCGTTCGTTTTTTACTTGGTTCGCGGACAGTTTCTTGTTCAACTTGCAAGGCGAGTTCCCGGCTCAAGGTCATAGGGGCGACCGAACGGATGCGCGTTGGCGTCGGTATGAAGATTGCCATGACCTGCTGACTGGCTGGCTGAGTGGCGACTTAGACGCTGCACTCGACAGGCATGAGGCAAGGATCGTTTTGGTCGAATACTTCGAAGAAATGCGGAAGGAAGTGCGTGACGACGGCTCTGCGTCCAAACGCGCTCGTTCTGAAATGAAACTGGACGGGGTGATCTTCGAAGAACTTGCGGAACAACGCGGAGAAGAAGCTCAAACTCTGTTTCGGCGGTTCAAGAAACTGGCCAAACCGAAAAAGTTTATGGTGGCAACTACGCCAATAGCCCTCGTTCGCGGCAAGTCTGGCTTCGTTATCGAGACTCGAAAGATCGGGCGCGAAGGCGAAATCAACTTGAAACCTACCAAGTTGCGATGATAGTCGTCTTGTATCGCGGGCGTTGTGTAATGGTAAGACCTCAGCCTTCCAAGCTGAAGACACGGGTTCGATTCCCGTCGCCCGCTCCATTCAAACACTGATGGAACATTGAACGCGCGAGCCTGCCCGCACGATTTCTTCGTGACCTACGATTTGCCTACGATTGGAGAAATTTTTGGTGGTTAAACGCTTGAAATCTTAGTGGATTTCACGGTTTGACCACATGTTTGGAAGGCTAAGGTCTTACCATTACACAACGCCCGCGCTGAGGGCTTGATAGCACCCCTGTGGGGCGGGCTCAACACCCTCAGGTGCTGATCGGCGCAATCAGATCGGGGCCGCTGGCGCGGTTGGAATTGACGGTTGTGGCCACGCGGTGGGCCTGCAAGACGCCCGCCGGGCGGGGTTGCATCAGGCTGGCCGCACCGTGCCCCGCCTCGCCCAGCCACAGGGCCCGGTCGGCGGGCTCGATGATCAGCGGCTCGCGGTGGTGGATGCCCGCCATGCCGGGCCCGGCATCGACCGTGACCATTGCGCAAGTCAGCGTATCGCCCCATGGCTGCCAGAGGCCGCCAAGGGCCATCGGCGCGCCATCGCGGCGGCTGATGTACCACGGCAGGCGCGCGCCATCCGGCCCGGCACTCCATTCATAAAACCCGGCAGCGGGGATCAGGCAGCGGCGGCGGCGGACGGACTCGCGGAACGCCGGTTTCATGGCGATGGTATCCGCACGGGCGTTGATGATCAGGGGGCCATCGGTGGGGGTTTTGTACCACTGCGGCAGCAGGCCCCAGCGCATGGCGCGCAGGCGGCGACTGCTGCCTGCGGCGTCTGCGGTGACGACGGCGATCTGATCGGTGGGACAGATGTTGTAGCGCGGGCTGTCGGGCAGGTCATTGCCGGTTACCGCCGCGAAAAGGGCGGCGATGGCCTCGTTCGGGTCGGTGATGGTGAAGCGGCCGCACATGGCGGTGATGTTAGCGGCGCGCGTTGGAAAGGGGCAGCGAAATCCGTGGCTATTTCCCCAGCAGTTTGATCCGCCCCTCCACCGCCGGTTTCACCACGCCCGCCTTTTCGACATAGGCCATCACATCGCTTGCCACCAGATTGCCGCCGCCCTGATTGGTCACGATCCGCCCACCACCCAAGGCCGCATAGCCATCGCCACCACCCAGAATGTAATCGTTGACCGCCACCTTGTAGACGGTATCGGGTGCCAGTGGAGCACCATTCACCATCACTTCGGACACCCGCGCGCCTGCCTCGGCAGACGGATCATAGACAAAGCTGAGGCCCGACACCTGCGCGAACCGGCCCGAGCCTTTTTCCACCTGACTGACCGCATTCTCCAGCGCCAGCAACACCTGCGCGCCCGGCAGTTCCGTCAGCACCGTCAGATTGCCGAAAGGCAGTTCGGTCAGGATATCGCGGCGGGTCAGTTTGGCGCCCGCGTCATAGGTGCGGTCGGCGCGGATGCCGCCGCCGTTCATGATCGCCACATCGGCACTGGTGGCGGCCCGCATCGCATCGGCAATCAGGTTGCCCATCGCCGATTCCTCGCCCCGCACCACATTGCGGCGCGAATCGAGCGCGGTTTCGGTGGTGCCGATTGCCACCCCCAAAGTCTGATCGAGCGAGGCCTCGAACTTGTCGACCAGCGTTTGCGTTTCGGGATCGGGGGTGATGGTGGCCGTGTCAATAAAGCGGAAGGCCGGGGTCCAGGCGACGGTGCGTTTGCCGTCCCTGTCGCCAATCTCGATGGTCAGATCCAGCGGCGACAGGAACTGGCCGTCGACCGAAGTTTCGACATAGGCCGTCACCCCGTCATAGCTGGTGGCATAGGAGTGGTCGTCGCCCGACAGGATCA
This sequence comes from Paracoccaceae bacterium, assembly GCA_031384695.1. Classification (GTDB taxonomy): domain Bacteria; phylum Pseudomonadota; class Alphaproteobacteria; order Rhodobacterales; family Rhodobacteraceae; genus JANNAV01. The sequence goes on along the minus strand of JANNAV010000177.1, from coordinate 8,100 downwards.
CGTCGAAGGCGTGCGATCTGATCAGGGCGCGGTCGTTTTCCATGTTGGTCTGGACCAGACCGACGATGATATCGGCGCCATCCTCGCGCGCCACTTTGGCGGCGGCGATGGCCATATCAACCGTGGGGCCGAATTTCACCGAACCGGTGGAGGACACGTCGGGCGAGGTATCTTGCGCCACCGGGATCACCGCGACGCGCACCCCGGCGATGTCTTTGATCATCACGCCGCCAAGGCCCTTGATCGGGGTGCCATCGGCTGCGGTGATGTTGATCGCGGCCCAGGGGTAGGCCGAGGCCTGCATTTTGGCGAAGAAATTCTCCGGCCCGAAATCAAATTCGTGGTTGCCGGGGACGGCCAGATCGAAGGGCACGATGTTGGTCAGATCAATGGTGTTCTGCCCCATATCGAAACCCGACAGCAGCGAGGGCGACAGCATATCGCCATCGAACAGGTAAAGCGTGTTGGGGTTGGCGGCGCGTTCGGCGCGCGCCACTGCGTTCAGGCGGGCAAAGCCGCCGCGCCCGTCTTCTTCGGCGAAGTTATAGACATCGCCGACGCCGAGCAGCGTCAGCTTGACGGTTTCGGCATGGAGGGGCAGGGCGGTGGTCACAAGAGCAGCGATCATCCAGAATCGGTGCATGGGAAACTCCTCTTCAGGTTGCGGTGATGGGCAAATGGTCTGCTCCACCGGGCGGGATGTCAAAATCTTTCGCAAGCTTGTGTCACAGCCGTATGACCCCCAGAGTGCGGCCCATTGACCAAAAGCCCGCAAGCGGGCATGACGCCGGGATGTTGATCTACAAAATCTTGTCCCGGCCCGAGTGGGATGCGTTCCGCACCCAGGGCCAGACCCTCGGCGCGCCGGTGGATCTGGCCGACGGGTTCATCCATTTTTCGGCGGCGCCGCAACTGGCGGAAACCGCGGCGCGGCATTTTGCCGATCAAAGCGATCTGGTGTTGCTGGCGTTTGATGCCGGGGCGCTGGGGGCTGATCTGCGGTGGGAGGTTTCGCGGGGCGGGGCGCTGTTTCCGCATCTGTACCGGGCGTTGCGGCTTTCCGAACTGGTGTGGGACAAATCGCTGCCGCTGGGGGCTGCGGGGCATATCTTTCCCGAAGGTGTGTTTTGAACCGGCTGGAGCGGTTGGGCCTTGGCCTGTTGCACCGGCTGGACCCGGAACGCGCGCATGGGGTGGCGATTGCGGCGTCGCGCGCGGGGTTGGTGCCGCTGCCGGGGGTGATCACCGCACCGCGTCTGGCTTGCGGGCTTGCCGGGCTGGCGCTGCCCAACCCGGTGGGGTTGGCGGCGGGGTATGACAAGAACGCGACGGCGGTGGGCCCGCTGTGCCGGGCGGGGTTCGGCTTCATCGAGGTGGGGGCGGCGACGCCGTTACCGCAGCCCGGCAACCCCAAGCCGCGGCTGTTTCGCCTGACGGAGGACCGCGCCGCGATCAACCGGTTCGGCTTTAACAACGAGGGTGCGGCGGCGGTGGCGGCGCGGCTTGGCCTGCGCGCGCGGGGGCCGGTGCCGGTGGGCCTGAACCTTGGGGCAAACAAGGCGAGTGCTGACCGTGCCGCTGATTTCGCCCGGGTGCTGGCGCTGTGCGGCCCGCAGGTGGATTTTGCCACGGTGAATGTCAGTTCGCCCAACACCGAGCGCCTGCGGGAGTTGCAGGGCCGGGCGGCGTTGCAGGCGTTGCTGGCGGGGGTGATGCAGACGCGGGCGGCTTTGGCGCGGCCGATCCCGGTGTTTTTGAAGATTTCCCCCGATCTGAACCCGGACGAGTTGGCGGAGATTGCCGAAGTGGCGCTGGCGGCGGGGGTTGCGGGGATCATTGCGACCAACACCACTCTGGCGCGCGAAGGTTTGAAAAGTGCAAGCAGGGCCGAGGCTGGCGGCCTTTCGGGGGCGCCATTGTTCGAAAAATCTACCCGTGTGGTGGCGCATCTGTCGCGGCTGACCGAGGGCAGGCTGCCGTTGATCGGGGTGGGGGGCATTGGCAGCGCAGCACAGGCCTATGCCAAAATCCGCGCCGGGGCCAGCGCGGTGCAGCTTTACACCGCGATGGTGTATGAGGGCATTTCGGTGGTCGGGCAGATCGTGCGGGGTTTGGACCTGTTGCTGGCGCGGGATGGTTACGCCTCGGTTGCCGAGGCAGTTGGCACCGGGCGTGGCGAATGGCTTTGATCTTTCGCGCCGCCACCGCCGAAGATGTGCCCGCGATTGTGGCGCTGCTGGCGGATGATCCTTTGGCGCAGGGCCGTGAGGGCGCGAGCCTTGCGCCCTATCTCGCGGCCTTTGCCGAGATCGGGGCGAACCCGGTTTATCAGCTGATCGTGGGCGACGCTGATCCAGCTTGCCACCGATAAAACGCGGCTGCGGGCGCATGGGTTTTATGCCCGCGCCGGCTTTGTGGCTTCGCATCTGGGGTTCAGGAAGAAACTCGACTGAGCGGCTTTTCTCGGCGCGCGAACGGCGCTACATCGGAGGCAAGTGCAGCAGGGAGATCAGCCATGGCCGAAGACGGTTTGAACAGCTTTATGACCGGCCCCGACGAGCAGGGCCGCTTTGGCAAGTTCGGCGGGCGGTTCGTTTCGGAAACCCTGATGCCGCTGATCCTCGATCTGGAGGCGCGGTATGAATTTGCCAAGACCGACCCCGCCTTCTGGGCCGAGATGGACGATCTGTGGAAGCATTATGTGGGCCGCCCCTCGCCCTTGTACTATGCCGACCGCCTGACCAAGCACCTTGGCGGTGCGAAGATTTACATGAAGCGCGACGAGTTGAACCACACCGGCGCGCATAAGATCAACAACGTGCTGGGGCAGATCATTCTGGCGCGGCGGATGGGCAAGACCCGGATCATCGCCGAAACCGGGGCCGGGCAGCACGGGGTGGCCACCGCCACCGTCTGCGCCAAGTTCGGGCTGCAATGCGTGGTGTACATGGGCGCGCATGATGTGGAGCGGCAGGCCCCCAACGTGTTCCGGATGAAACTGCTGGGGGCCGAGGTGGTTCCGGTCACCTCGGGGCGCGGCACGTTGAAAGATGCGATGAACGATGCGCTGCGCGACTGGGTGACCAATGTGCGCGATACGTTTTATTGCATCGGCACGGTGGCAGGGCCGCATCCTTACCCCGCGATGGTGCGGGATTTCCAGAGCATTATTGGCAAGGAAGTGCGCTGGCAACTGGCGGAACAGGAAGGCGAAGGGCGCCTGCCCGATACCATCATCGCCGCGATCGGCGGCGGTTCCAACGCGATGGGGCTGTTTTATCCGTTTCTTGATGACCCGACAGTGAACATCATCGGGGTTGAGGCGGGCGGCAAGGGGGTGGACGCGCGGATGCAGCATTGCGCCAGCCTGACCGGCGGGCGGCCGGGGGTGTTGCACGGCAACCGCACCTATCTGTTGCAGGATGATGACGGCCAGATTCTGGAAGGCTTTTCGATCTCGGCAGGCCTCGATTATCCCGGTATCGGGCCTGAGCATTCGTGGCTGCATGACATGGGCCGCGCGCAATATGTGGCGATCACCGATGCCGAGGCGCTGGAGGCGTTTCAGCTTTCGTGCAAGCTGGAGGGGATCATCCCGGCGCTGGAACCTGCGCATGCGCTGGCGCATGTGATGAAGATCGCGCCGGGTTTGCCCGCAGACCACATCATCGTGATGAACATGTGTGGGCGCGGCGACAAGGATATCTTCACCGTTGCCAAGCACCTTGGCGTGGTATTAAATACCTGAAATGAAAAGAGATATAAGGCTGGTAGGCCCGGCCCTGATGGCGCTGCTGCTGGCGGTTCCGGCCTGCGCCCTAAAAGCTGCGCCCGCCTATCAGGGCGGCGGCAGCGTGATTGACGGTCGCATCTGCCTTGCCTGCGGCGGGCCCGATGTTGCGCCCGCAAAACCCATCGCCGCCGCCCTACCATAGGGTTTTGGGCGGCCAGATGCCGCAAGACTGCATAAACTGTGGTTTAGGCGCGCAAACCTGCGGTCTATCGGGGGGGGCCTAAACCGGTGGTCAATTGCCGCGTCGGGGGACATGGGTGATCTGTCGAATCAGCGTCGGCAATGCTGTGCCATCCGGCGGCAGAGCGGTTCAGACCGGCGATGCCGCTGGGGTTCGCCCCGACGATGCCTCCCGACCGCAGATGCGGTTTTTGACCAGATGCAAGGAAACCAGAATGAAAAAGCTTATGTCATCGACCGCCATCTTGCTGTTTTGCGCCGGCATGGCCACGGCTGCGATCAATACCGATGCTTTGATCGCCGATTTTCAGGCGCAGGGGTTCACCCGGGTTGAGGTGAAGACCGGCCTGACCCAGACCAAGGTTGAGGCCATTCGTGGCAGTGAAAAGCTGGAAGTGGTGTATGATGCCGCGACGGGTGCCATTCTGAAAAGCGAGACCCAGGTGGTTGAGGCGGGGGATGATACCGCGCCGGGGGTTTCGGTGCGCAGCACCAACCGCGACTTCGTCGACGCGGGCGACGGCGATGACGGTGACGACGGCGTTGAGGGCGACGATGAGGGCGACGATGAAGGTGAAGACAACGCCGGGGATGATGACGGCGTTGATGATGACGATGGCGACGATCATGACGGTGTCGGTGGTGATGACGGCGATGGCGACAGCGGGCACGATGACGGTGACGGTGACGATGACGATGACGGCGATGGCGGGCACGGCGATGGCGGGCACGGTGGTGACGGCGATGATGGTGACGGCGATGGTGGTGACGGCGATGGTGGTGACGGCGATGGTGGTGATGACTGAGCAACGCCGGATGCGGGCTTTGCGCATCCGGGTGAAAGCGGGAAAACCGCATATGGGCAGACCGGCCTTGCCGGACTGCTCAGACTCGCAGATATTGAAAAGAAGTTCCTGAAATGTCAGCGCCCATGATGATCAACCGCAGAGTTCTTATCGCCTCGGTGCTGGCCGCGATGCTGGCGCATCCCGCGGCTGCGGCCAGCTTTGAGGATGTGCTGCTGGGGCAATTGCGCGGCCTTGGCTTTGCCGACATCAGCGTGGAGCATACGTTGCTGGGCCGCACCCGGCTGTTGGCGCGGCGCGATGACGGGACGCGCGAGATCATCCTGAACCCCAGAACCGGCGAGATTCTGCGTGACCTGTGGGTGGCCGTCAACGGCGTTGGCGGCACTGGCGGCCTGATCGACAACAGCGGCAGCGATGATGGCAGCGGCGGGGGCAGTGGCAGCGGCGGGGGCGACGATGACGGGGGCGACGATGACGGGGGGGACGACAGCGGCGGCCATGGTGGTGGCAGTGGTGACGGCAACAGCGGGCCGGGGGGTGGCGGCGATGACGGGGGCGATGATGATGACGATTGATCACGCGCGGCCTCTTTGCACCTCGACCGGGGCAGCCGCTGCATGAGCCGCCACGGGGTGATCCTGCTGGTGTTTCTGGTGCAGGGGTTTTGCGCGTTTTTCTTTATTTCCGACATATTGTCGTCGCTGATCGGCTTTCGCACCACGCCGCTGAGTTGGCAGTACCGCGAATATATGGAGATCGGCGCGGCATTGGGCCTTTTGATCGGGCTGGTTCTGGGCGGCCTGACGCTTTGGCAGACCCTGAGCGAGCGCAACATCGCGCGCGAGCGGTTGCGGCGGGCATCGAGCGCGTTCATGGTGCTGCTGGAAGAGCGGTTTATCGAATGGGGGCTGACGCCGGCCGAGCGGGACGTGGCGCTGTTCGCCATCAAGGGCATGTCAACCGCCGAGATCGCCACCTTGCGCAGCACGTCCGAGGGCACGGTAAAGGCGCAGACCAACGCGATTTACCGCAAGGCGGGGGTCAGCGGGCGGTCGCAACTGCTGTCGTTGTTCATCGACGATCTGATGCGCGACGAGACGGCGCGGGGCCCGGCTGCGCGGGCGGTGCCTCAGTCGGCGGCATAAAGCCGCAATATCTCCAGCGGCACGATATCAAGGCTGCGCTGATGGGTGGCGCGCAGCTGCACTTTGGGGGCGGCGCCTTCGGCGTGGGCTTGCAGAAAGCGGGCGGCGCAGAGGCACCACTGATCGCCGGGTTTCAGGCCGGCAAAGCCGTATTCGGGGCGCGGGGTGGACAGATCGTTGCCAAGGTATTTCGACATCGCCAGAAATTCGGCCGTCATCAGGGCGCAGACGGTGTGCTGGCCGCGGTCTTGCGGGCCGGTATCGCAACAGCCGTCGCGGAAAAACCCAGTGAGCGGTGTGGTTGAGCAGCTTTCCAGCGCGCCCCCCAGAACATTGACCGATGCGTCTTTCATGCCGTGCCCTTTCCTGTCTCGGGATCAGGTTTAGCGCGCCTGTGCCCGGACTTAAAGCGGGATGCGGTTTGGCGGGGCCGAAGGCTTTGATGGCGGGGGGGCGCCCGAACCGATCTGGCAACGCTCGGGTGGCTCGGTTGGGCAAATCAGGCAAGGAACAGCGCAGGGCAGGGCGTGGTTGGTCAGGATCATCCGGGGTCGCCTTGGGATTACCGCCAATAGGTGGAGGCGAGGGGCGGCAGCAGATCGCCGCTGACCAGTTTTGTCAGAAGCTGCGGCACCGGCCAGATGCGTGACAGGGGCCCCGCGACATGATCACGCAGGCGTGGCAGCAGGTGGCTGTGCGACTGGTACATCGGCGTGAAGGCGGCGCTCATCGCCTGATAGCTGCGCAAGTGCCAGCGCCGGGTGCGGGCATAATGCGGCAGCGCCTCGTCGGGCGGCAGGTGGTGCAGCGCCAGCGCCAGCGCCATCGCATCGAGCAGCGCCATGTTGGCGCCCTGACCCAGTTGCGGGCTGGCGCGGTGGGCGGCGTCACCGATGAAGGCGAGGGCGGGGGCAAAAGGTTGGCGCAGGCTGCCATGAGCATAGCGGGCGGCGGTCATCGCGCCGGTGCTGGTGATGGCGGCCAGAAACGGCGCGAGATCGGGCCAGAAGGTGGTGGCCTCGGCCTTCCATGCCGCCAGATCGCTTTGCGGCCAGGTGGCAAGATCGGCGAGGGGCAGCGACCAGAACACCGCCGCCCGGGGGGTGGGATCGCCGGGCAAGCGGCCTATCGGCAGGATGCCCGCCATTTTTGCGGCGCGGAAATAGCGCTGGCTCAGCTGGTCCGGCGGCAGGCTGGTGTGCTGCGGCCATGGCACCTGCCCCCAGATGGCGCCAAAACCCAGCGCCCGCGCCTGCAGGGGCGACAGAGCCGAGCCGCCGCCACTGGCATCGACCACCAGATCGAACGGGCCAAGGGGGGCGGCACCTTCGCGCGTGATCAGGCGCTGTGTGCCGTGCTGTGTGCCGTGCTGTGGGGCGGCGATGGCGGCGGCCCCGGTTTCAAGGCTGATCCCCGCCGCCAGTGCCGCGTCCCAAAGCACCGCGAACAGGCTGGCGCGGTGCATGGCCAGCCCCTGTGCGCCGCCGCGGTACGAGACATCCAGCACCACCCGCCCCCCGGCATGGCCCATCATGCGCGCAATCGGCTGCCCCAGCGCGCGCGCGGCCTGCCCGGCGCCAAGCGCGTCAAGCACCGCAAGGCCGACGGGCTGGACCACCAGCCCAGACCCGAGCGGGCGGGGCGTGGCAAAGCGCTCAACAATCGTAACCCGTTGACCGCGCGCTGCCAGCAAGGCCGCAAGCGCCAGCCCGCCGATCCCCGCCCCGATGATGCCGACGTTCAGGCGCATGGCGCTATCCCCCGGTTTGCGAGTTCACCGCGAAACCCGCGCGATGGCAAGGCGTTTTGCCGCGTAAAACGGGATGCGCCTTGGTGCAGCGCGGCTTGGCTTGGGCTGAAGGGGGTTTGCGCACGCACCCGTTGTAAGAAGCGGGGGTTTCACACCCCCGCACCCCCGTGGGATATTTGAGCAAAGGTGAACGGACGGGAGGGGGACCAATTTTAATCGAATTGTCGGGAGCGGCTTCGGTGTGGTGCCGTCGGGCCGCATTCTGCGCCGGGGTCTGTCCGATAAAGGTGGCTACCGGTTCTGGCGCAAGATTTGCGGAAAAATCAAGACCCGAGGGCTGTCTTGCCTGTCTGTCAACGTCAGACAGATGCTGGGGAATACCGGACCTTTGCAGGGGGCCGCGCGCGCGGTAGCATGGCCGCG
>JANNAV010000147.1:0-6157 GCA_031384695.1 Paracoccaceae bacterium | reverse complement strand
TTTGCGGCATGAAGGCTTTCGGCTTGAGGCGGGCTGAACAGCAAAGCGCCCGCGCCAATGGTGCAGGGTTTTCAGCCTGCCGTCAAAGCCTGCCACGCTGGCGCGATTTCAGGGCGGGGTGAGGTTCGTGAAAACCACCCGACCTGTTTCTTGCCTGATTTGCCTCACCAATCCGAACGCCGATAACCCCTTGCCCAAACGGCCTCGGGCGTGATGGGCCGCGAACCGGGCAATTGCGGCATCAGGCCTGCTGCTGTGCCAGTGGCGGCCCCGGAAGGAATCGAACCCTCAACCTCGGACTTAGAAGGTCCTTGCTCTATCCAGTTGAGCTACGGAGCCGCATGGCGCTCTTTTTGCGGCAATGCCGCCTGTCACGCAAGGGCGCGCGTCATGTAAACCGAGTTCGGGTCTGGCGCATAGCCTTCAAAGGCCGGGCATTCCGCGAAACCCGCGTTGGCATAAAGCATCCGCGCGGGCTGAAACATCGCCTGCACCCCGGTTTCAAGGCTCAGGCGGCCAAAGCCCGCTGTGGCGGCTTCGGCAAGCAGATGCGTCAGCATCCGGCGCGACAACCCCTTGCCGCGCAATTCTGCCAGCACGTGCATCGACTTGATTTCGGCGTGGCGGTCATTGATCGGCTTGATCGCGGCCATGCCTACCGGCTGGCCCGCCGCGCGCATCACGTAGAACGCGATGTCGGGGCGGTCCAGTGCGGCGGCATCCATCATGTAGATGCTTTCGGGCGGGGTGTCGGCATGCATATCGGCCGTGTGCCGCTCCATCAGCAGCGCGAGGTCCGGCGCGGTGGGGTTTTCGCGCCCGATAGTGATGGGCTCGGCGTCTTGCTTCATTGCGCGAACATCGCCACCAGATCGGTGCCGTTCACCATCAGGGTGCCGGGTTTGCTGGCGTCGATCTCCCATACCAGCGCACCGTCATCGCCGGGCTTGGCCATGCCCGCCGCAATTGACAGCACCGGCAGCATCTGGCCGCTGATCTCGGGCGGCGCCTCGGAAAGGGCGGCCTGCACCTCGGGGATACCCTTCGCGGTCACCCGGCCCGTACCGGTGGGCACGCCGCCGGGGCCTGCCGACATTACACCTTCAAAGCGCAGATCATAGATGCCCGCCGTCACATTGCCGGGGGCGAGGGTGATATCCACCACCCCGTCCGGCAGGAGGGCCGCAAGCAACGCCGCATTCATCGCCGGATCAACCGGCTCGGGCTTGGCCAGATCAATGGCCCCCAGCAGCATCGCCATGGGCGCCGCCAGATTGAAGCGCGACGCCTTGAAATCAATGGCGAAACTGGTTGGCACCAGCACCGCCGCCCAATCCGGCACCATGCCTGCGGGCAGGCTCAGGCCGGAAAACGAGAACGCCTCGCGGATCAGGCCAGCTTCGACGATGCCGTTCGCTTCCACCGCGATGCCCGCCTGCTCGATCCCCACTTCCCCCATCGGCGTGGCGACGGCGATGGTGGCGATGGTCCCTTGAGACCGCAGACTGTCAAACAGCGGCACGCCCTTGGTCAGGATGGCTTTCAACTCGGCCTGCGCGCCGGTGATCGCCGCCTTCGACGGGTTTGCCACAAAGAACGCCATCAACTGGTAGAGGGCCTGCGGGCGCAGGCCGGTGATTGTCCCATCACCCGAGTACCCCGCCGCCGTCAGCGAAATTTCACTGGGCGGGGCTGAGGGATCAAAACCGGGCAGCGTGAAGGTTTCACTGATGCCGGTCAGGCTGTATTTGGTGGTGCTGTCAACGCCGTCGACTGCATTTTCGGCTGCGGCACTTTCCAAGGTGCCGCTGTCGATGGTGTAGCTGACGTTCGACTGCCCGCCGTTCGGATCGGACATTGTCTGCTTGACGGCGATATCGGCGTATTCGCTGCTTGATTCCGTGAAGGCGGACAATGCAACGTCAAACACCCCGGTCGAGGCCAGATTGCCGATTGATATCGACATTTCCATCTGCCCCGGCACCGAGATGGTAAATCCCAGCGCCTGATCCTGCGTTACCTCCCAGGTGCCATCGCCCTGATCGGTCAGTTCCATCACCACAGGCGTGAGGCTTGCCGTGCCCGCTTCGGGCGGCAACAGGGCGATCAGCGGCGCGAAATCGAGGGTGAGGGTGTAAGCTTCGCCTCCCGGCTCGACAGAAACCACGCCTTCGGTGGCGCCCAGATAGGTCTGAAACACCGCAACCAGCGCCTCGGCCCCTTCGGGAGTGGCGGGTTCGGCAAAAGCCACGCCGGTGCCAATCAGCACCGCAGGGATGGCAAGCAAAAGTGACCGCTGATACATAGTCTGTCCTTTCAAGGTGTTACGTTCAATACATGGCCAGAATTCGAATTTAGTGGGTCCAGGCGCCCTTACGCTCGGTGGCGAAGTTTTCGCCATAGCCGCGCGGCCGCAGGATGGGTTTGCGCGCCTTGGGTTCGCTCATCTCGACCTCATGGCCATTGGCGCGGGCATAGTCTTCGGCGGCGGCCTTGGTGTCGAACCGCAGTTTCACCTGCGCCTGCGTGTCGTCCGACGAGGTCCACCCCATCAGCGGATCAACCTCGCGCGCCGAAGCTGGGGCGAATTCCAGCACCCAGCCCTTGGCTTTGGCGGTGCCGGACTGCATCGCGGTTCGGGCCGGTTGATAGATACGGGCGCGCATGAGTAAGTCTCCCTTGGATGGCAGAGTTATTTCGAAACGGAGGGGAAATTGCAAGCCCGGCCCCTGTGGGTTCAGGCGGGAAGGCGCTGTCGACTGATCGCGGGGAGTGTGGGTGGGGTGTGTGGTGCGACCAGCCGACAGCTTAGTTTGCTGCTTGCCCCTTCAATCTGCACCAGGACGAATCGGAAAACAACTATAAATTGTATTTTTGAGATTTGTTTTCGTTAAAATTGAATCCCATTTCTTCACTTTCCCACAAGACCAGTTAACAACCGCTTTCTACCCCCCCTTTTCCGTGAACAAAAACGGAATACACTGACCTGCGAAGGGAATCACCATGCCCCATAACAACATCAACGCCCCCGCTATCCGCCCCGAGGTGCTGACCCGCGCCAAACTGGAAGGCGGGCGGCGGTTCGTGCTGCAATCCCCGTTCACTGCAGCAGGCGATCAGCCCACCGCCATTGCCGAGTTGACCGCGGGCATCGTAGCGGGCGAGCATGATCAGGTGCTGCTGGGGGCCACCGGCACCGGCAAGACCTTTACCATGGCCAAGATCATCGAGGAAACCCAGCGCCCGGCCATCATCCTTGCGCCCAACAAAACCCTCGCGGCGCAATTATACGGCGAATTCAAGGGCTTCTTTCCGGATAACGCGGTTGAGTACTTCGTGTCCTATTATGATTATTACCAACCCGAGGCCTATGTGGCGCGCTCGGACACCTATATCGAGAAAGAATCCCAGATCAACGAACAGATCGACAGGATGCGCCACTCCGCCACCCGCGCCCTGCTGGAACGCGATGATGTGATCATCGTGGCCTCGGTTTCCTGCATCTATGGCATCGGCTCGGTGGAAACCTATTCGGCGATGACGCAGGATCTGACCGTGGGCCAGCCCTATGACCTGCGCGCCATCATGGCCGAACTGGTGGCGCAGGCGTTTCGCCGCAATGATCAGGCGTTTCAGCGCGGCTGCTTCCGGGTGCGCGGCGACAGCCTTGAGGTTTGGCCCGCCCATTTGGATGACCGCGCCTGGCGGTTTTCATTTTTCGGTGAAGATCTGGAGTCGATCACCGAGTTTGACCCCCTGACCGGGGCAAAAACCGATAATTTCACCCAAATCCGCATCTATGCCAACAGCCACTACGTGACCCCCCGCCCGACGATGAAACAGGCGATCATCGGCATCAAGGCCGAGCTGCGCCAGACCCTTGACCTCATGGTATCCAACGGCAAACTGCTGGAGGCGCAGCGGCTTGAACAGCGCTGTTCCTTCGATCTGGAGATGCTGGAGGCCACCGGCGTCTGTGCGGGCATCGAGAACTATTCGCGTTACCTGACCGGCCGCGCGCCCGGCGAGCCGCCCCCCACCCTGTTCGAGTTCATCCCCGACAATGCCATCGTCTTCGCCGACGAATCGCATGTGTCTGTCCCCCAGATCGGCGGCATGTACAAAGGCGACTATCGCCGCAAGTTCACCCTCGCCGAGCACGGCTTTCGCCTGCCAAGCTGCATGGACAACCGCCCCCTGAAGTTCGAGGAATGGGACGCGATGCGGCCGCAAACCGTGTTCGTCTCGGCCACGCCCGCGAAATGGGAGCTGGAGCAGACCGGCGGTGTGTTCACCGAACAGGTGATCCGCCCCACCGGGCTGGTGGATCCGCAGATCGAAATCCGCCCCGTCGATATGCAGGTTGATGACCTGCTGGACGAGATCCGCCGGGTGGCGGCCCTTGGGTTGCGGGTTCTGGTGACCACGCTGACCAAGCGGATGGCCGAAGACCTGACCGAATATTTCCACGAACAGGGCATCCGCATCCGCTATATGCACTCCGACATCGACACCATCGAGCGGATCGAGATTCTGCGCGACCTGCGGTTGGGCGCGTTCGACGTGCTGGTGGGCATCAACCTGTTGCGCGAAGGCTTGGATATCCCCGAATGCGGGCTGGTGGCTATCCTTGATGCCGACAAGGAAGGCTTTTTGCGCTCGGAAACCAGCCTGATCCAGACCATCGGCCGCGCCGCGCGCAATTCCGACGGCCGCGTCATCATGTATGCCGACCGCATCACCGGCTCCATGGAGCGGGCGATTGGCGAGACCACCCGGCGGCGCGACAAGCAGATTGCCTATAACACGGCGCATGGCATCACCCCCACCACCATCCGCAAGAACGTTGAAGACGTGCTGGCGGGTCTGTTCAACGCCGATACCGATCAGGCGCGGGTGACGGCCAAGGTCGACAGGCCGCTGCTCTATGGCTCCAACCTCGCGGCGCATCTGGATGCCATCCGGCTTGCCATGCGCAAGGCCGCCGAGAACCTGGAGTTTGAAGAGGCAGCCCGGTTGCGCGACGAGGTGAAGCGGCTGGAGGCAGTGGAACTGGCCGTAGCCGACGATCCTTTGGCGCGGCAATCGGTGGTCGAAGAGGCAGCGGAAGCGGCGGTGAAGATGAGCGGGCGGAGTACGGGGGGACGGGCGGGGATGCGGGGCGGGAAGGCGCGGCGGCGGTCGAGCCGCCCTATTTCACAGCGCCACCTCGACCAACGGCTTTACTCCGCCCGATAACCAAAGCTTTCCTTCGCGGTAGCCGCCCCAGATCAGAAACCCCGGCCGCGCCACTTCAGGATACTGCCCGGCCCAATCCCGAAAGCGGTCGTTTGTCACCACGCGCGCACCCATCTTGCGGGCCGTGCTCAGCAGGTGGGGATCGGCCTGCGTGCCCTTCGGCACCACGAAAACCTGGCGCTCGGGCACCCCCAGTTGCAGCGCCAGAATGTTGTCATCCTGATACCGCCCGGCCAACTTGTGCCCGGCGCTGGCATCAAACACCACGCCAACGCTACAGCCATCCGCCTCAAGCGCCCACACCACCTCGCGCACGGTTTGAAGCTGCGGCTGCCCCTCTTTCCAGTGCATCACGTTGGAGCCGTCCACTAATACCCATTTTTCGGGCGTATTTTGTTTTGCGGCTGGCTTACGCCGCCCGGCCCACAAGCCGCGCAACAGCAGGAAAAGGCTGGCGAGTGCCGCGACGGTCGCGAGCAGCATCAGATCCGAAAGCACCGCACCCGATCTGAAAAACGCAAAACTCGCCACGGCGAGGCTGCATACGAGCAAGAGAACAGGAACAACCATAAGGCGATCCCTACCGCGCGCGCTAGGCCTCGGTCAATACACCCCCGCCACCTCGTACATCACCGGCTCGAACCGCGAACACAGCCCCGCGATCTCGCGGTTGCGCGCGCGCATTTCGGGTGTGCGCAGCATCGCCATGAAATCCTCGCGCGCCTGCCATTGCGAGTAGTTGGCGATCCGGGTCTGGGCGTCGTTCATGTGCAGCCCTGCGCCGATGAACCCCGGTTGCAACCGGATGAAATCGCTGTAGGCCGCCTGCAGCGCCTCCATCAGATCATGGGCGGTGCCGGGGGTCATCTCGAAGGTGGTGATCACGGTCTGACCCGCAAAACCGGCGTTGATCTCGGGC
>JANNAV010000145.1:0-14611 GCA_031384695.1 Paracoccaceae bacterium | reverse complement strand
GACGGTGAGGTGGTGGCCACGCTGATCAGGGTGCCGGGCATCGGGCTGTGGACGGCCGAGATTTACGCGATGTTCGCGCTGGGGCGGGCGGATGTTTTCGCGCCCGGCGATCTGGCGCTGCAAGAGGCGGCGCGGCTGATGTTCGGGCTTGAGGTGCGGCCATCGGAAAAGGCGCTGCGGGCGATGGCCGAAGCGTGGTCGCCGTGGCGGGCGGTTGCAGCAAGGCTACTCTGGGCTTATTACCATGTGGCGAAATCGCGCGAAGGGGTTCGGGGATGAGCGGGTTGAAGTTTGGCCGCAGGGCGGCGCTGTCGGGGCAGGGCCGCAGTCTGGTGGTGTTTCTGCACGGGTACGGTGCGGATGGCGCCGATTTGCTGGGCCTTGCCGACCCTTTGGCGCCGCATCTGAAGGACACGGTTTTCATGGCCCCCGATGCACCCGACGCCTGCCCTGGCACCGCGTTCGGGCGGCAGTGGTTTCCGATCCCCTGGCTGGACGGCTCGTCTGAACAGGCGGCAGCGGCGGGGCTGGCGGCCGCGACGCAGGCCTTGAACGACTTTCTGGATGCGCGCATGTCGGATGAGAAGATCGGCTCGGAAGCCGTTGCTTTGGTTGGGTTTTCACAAGGGGCGATGATGGCGATACATGTGGCACCCCGCCGTGCGGAGGCCATCGCCGGAGTTGTTGCGATCTCGGGTCGGCTGCTGCAACCCGAGGCATTGGTGCAAGATTCCCGCGTGAAACCGCCGGTTCTGCTGATCCACGGTGACGCCGACCCTGTGGTGCCGTTTGGCGATATGGCAAAGGCCGGTCAGGCCCTGAACGCCGCCGGGTTTGCCACTTTCGGCCATGTGATGCGCGGCACCGGCCACGGCATCGCCCCCGATGGCCTGTCCGCCACCCTCGCCTTCTTGCAAGAAAATCTGAACACCTGATCTGCCCGCTTCTTTGCTGCTCAAATATCCCACGGGGGTGCGGGGGTGTGAAACCCCCGCTTCTGAACAGCGGGTGCGGGGGCGCGAGTCCCCCGCTTTTTGGCGCGCCACCTACCCCCGGCCACCGTTGGCAAGGTAGGCCGCACAGCCCGTGAGGGCCGCGAAATCGTCCTCGACCACGGTTACCGCAAAGCTGTCCATGAAGCCTGCGAACCGGCCCTTGTCGCGGAAGGCCGCGCCAAGGCCCATGTCGCCAAGATAGGGCGTCATGGCGCGGGCCACGCCGCCGATCAGGAAAATGCCGCCAAAAGGCAGGTGGGTCAGCGCCAGATTGCCCAGAACCGAGCCGAGGATACTGATGTAAAGCGCGGCGGTTGCGCGGGCATCGGCCGCACCTGAAGCAAGCTGCGCCATGATTTCGGCGGCCTTCAACTCGGCCATGGCACCGCGCCCGGCGGTGATAAAGCTATGCACATGTTCAAGTCCGCGCCCCGCCAGCACATCTTCCACCCCGGCAAAGCCGTGCGCGTGCGGGCCGTGGGTGGCCACGAACTGCGCCAGCCGGAAGTCTTGGGCGGTACGTACCGGCATCGACACATGGCCGCATTCCGAGGCCGCGACCACCCGGCCCCAGGGGGTTTCATGCACTGGTGCCGCGTTCATGCCGGTGCCAACGCCCACCACCAGCATTGTCGCTCCGGCAATCTGCGGCCCGGCAATCACCGGGCGCAGGTATTGTGCTGCGATATGGCCAAGCGCGTGGCCCTGCGCCTGCAGATCATTGAGGATGGCCACCTGGCCCGCACCGGTGGGCCGGGTGAGGCAGGCGTGATCAATGGTCCAGTCGAGGTTGGTCATCACCGCCACCCCGTCGCGCACCGGGCCTGCGGCTGCCACGCAGACCCCAGCCACGCGCGTGAGCCCCGCCTCGGCCAGATACCGCCTCAGCACCGGCTCCAGCCCCGGATAATCGACATTGGCAAAGCGGCGGATGCTACCCGCGCGCACGATCTTGCCATCGGCCAGCGCCACGCGGGTGTTGGTGCCACCGATATCTGCAACGATTGCGGTTGTGTCGGGCATTCGGGCACCTTTTTTGCGGCCTGCGGTGGCACCCCCGGTTGATAGGGGGAAAGCGGGGGGGGCTGCAAGCGGTTCTGTCGGAGAAGTGCTGGCGCAGGGGGGGCGCGGAACTCTTTGCAGCGGCGGGCGGGATGTGGATAGGGTGGATTTGGGGTATGGAGGCTGAGATGACGGTTGAGGTGACGGAGCAGATGGTGGCGGCGTATCAGCGCGATGGGGCGGTGCTGATCCGGGGCCTTTGGGCCGATTGGGTGGCGCCGTTGCGCGCAGGCATCGCGCGCAACATGGCCGAGCCGGGGCCCTATGCGTCGGAGAACACCCGGGCGGGCGAGGGCGGGCGGTTCTTTGATGATTACTGCAACTGGCAGCGGATACCGGAGTTTGCCGCTGTGATCGCAGGCTCGGGGGTGGCTGCGGTTGCGGCACGGCTGATGGGATCGGTGCGGGTGCAGATGTTTCACGACCATGTGCTGGTTAAGGAGCCCGGCACCGCGCGCGCCACGCCCTGGCATCAGGACGGGCCGTACTATTTCGTCACCGGGCGGCAGAACGTCAGCTTCTGGTCGCCGCTGGATCCGGTGCGGGCGGCATCCTTGCGCTGTGTGGCGGGATCGCATCTGTGGCCGCGCGCGGTGCTGCCGACGCGATGGGTGGCCGAGACCAGCTTTTACCCCAACCCCGAACTTTACATGCCGGTGCCCGACCCTGACGCCGAAGGGATGCGGGTGCTGGAGTGGGAGATGGAGCCGGGCGACGCGGTGGCGTTTCACTACCAGACCCTGCACGGCGCGCGCGGCAACGAGGCGGCAGAGCGCAGGCGGGCGTTCTCGCTGCGCCTGCTGGGCGATGACGCGCGCTATGTGGAGCGCCCGGGCCGCACCTCGCCCCCCTATCCGGGGCACGGGATGGTGCCGGGGGAAAGGCTGCGCGAGGACTGGTTTCCAGTTTTGCTTGATGGGTAATGTCGGGGGTTGACTGGCCGCCTGCCTTGCGCGCTTGCCTGTTCGGGCGGCGCGGGCCACAAACGGTTGCAGGGCGCGTGCGGGCGATGCCTGCGCGATGCAGCCTGATCGGGCCGATCGAGGGCAGGTCCGAATGGCGCGCGAGGCGTTCACCGCCACGGTTGCGGCGGCCGTCACGGTGCTTTATCCGGCGCCGTGGCATGCCATCTGCGCCATCTCGGTTGCGGGCAATGTCAGGTGGAAGACATCCGTTTTAGGTGCAGTATCGTGACAGGCAGACGCATTTGAGGCGTGCTGGGGGGTCTGGGTGATCGTGACCAAGGTTATTCTTGCCTGAGTGGTTTGAGCCTGAGTGGTTTGAGCCTGAGTGGTTTGAGCCTGAGTGGTTTGAGCCAGAGCGGTTCAGGTGGCGGCTTTGATGTGGCACATTCCCTGTTGACCCGGTAAGGATTGTCCGGGGCAGCGGTGGGGTTACATGAATATTCTGTCGATCCTTGCCAATCCGAAACCGGACAGTTTCTGCCATGCGATTGCGGCGGTGGTGCATGCCGAGTTGCGGCGGCTGGGGCACCGGGTGGTGGCGCATGATCTTTACCACGAAGGCTTTGATCCGGTGCTGCGCGCCGACGAGGCCTATACCCACGGTGACGGGGCCGGGGATGTGCTGCGCAAAACCGGGGATCCGCTGGTGCTGCGGCACAGGCAGGATATTGCGGCGGCGGAAGGTTTGGTTGTGGTCCACCCGAACTGGTGGGGCAAACCGCCTGCAATCCTTGCAGGCTGGCTGGACCGGGTGCTGGTGCCGGGGGTGGCCTATAGCCTGACCACCGGCGAGGGCGCACCGGAAGGGCTGTTGACGCTGGGAACCTGCCTTGTCCTCAACACCTCGGACACCCCGGCTGCGCGCGAGGCCGCCGTGCTGGGCGATCCGCTGGACCTGATCTGGCGGAATTGCGTGTTGCCCTATTGCGGGGTGCAACGCACGGCGCGCCATGTTTTCAGGCCGGTTGCGGGCAGCAACCCACAGCAGCGCGCGGCGTGGCTGGAAGACTGCAAGGACCATGCCGGCGCCTGCTTTCCGCGTGAAGGTTGACCGCGCGAGGGTTGACCGCGCGAGAGTTGACCGCGCGGGCATTGGCGGGCGGGTATTGTTTTCAGCACAGCGCGTCCTGCGCCTTGTAGGCCGAAAGGTTCTTGTCTTTCTCGTCGGCAAACGGCTCGTCGGAGTAGTCGACGCCTTCGATCCGGTCGAGCCGGAAATTGCGGAAGTCGCCGCGTTTCTCGCACCATGTTGCCAGCAGCCACACCGGGGTGCAAAAGATCAGGGCCAGCGGGCGCAAGGTGCGGGATGTGGCCGATTTTGCACCATCGGTATAGCGGACGCGGATTTTCCGCCGCGTGCGGATGGCTTCGCGCAGGGCAGAAAAGCCGACGGACCATGGGCGCGGCGCTTGGTTGGGCATCGAATAGGTGGTGATCTGTTCCAACTCTCCTTGCAGGTTCGCGGGCAGGACGGCCTGAATTTTGGCAAACGCGCTGTCGGCTTTCAGGGCAAAGCGTTCATCCGTCCATTGGCGGACCATGCTGATGCCCAGACCGATGGCTTCCAGCTCTTCGGCGTCAAATGTGACCGGCGGCAGGTAATACCGCTTGTCGATGATATAGCCGACGCCCGCCTCGCCAATGATCGGTGCACCTGCGCCTGCCAGATCCTGAATGTCGCGGTAGACGGTGCGGGTGCAGATATCAAACTCGGCCGCGATGGCTTTCGCGGTTGTGGCCCGGCGTCTGCCGCGCAGAAAATGGACGATCCTGATCAGCCTGTCTGCCCGCCGCATGCCGTGCCTTTCTTGCCGTGATGACATGACCCTACTGCGTTTTGCAATTGATCTGGATCAGCAGATCAAATGCAAAACGCAACATTCCCGGCGTTTGGCCTGTCTTGGTTTGCCTTCAATCTGATTCAGATTGAAAGCAAACCACTTTAACACAATTCTGCTGACACCATGCTGTCAGCATGGGGGGGTTAGGCTGATATCTCGTTCACAAGCGAAAACACAACCACGCAGAGAAAGGGACAGACCTCATGCAACGCACCCCGGTTAATCCATGGCCATGGTCGATCAATCTCGGCTACAATCAGGCCGAGATCGTGGAAGGCGCAAAACGGCAGTTGATCTGCGCGGGACAGACGGCGGTGGACGGTGCGGGCAACCCGCTGCACGCAGGCGACATGCGTGGCCAGATCACGCGGGCGCTGGATAACCTTGAGGCTGTGCTGGCGGCGGCGGGGATGGGCCTTGCCAATGTGATCCGCTTGACGATTTACACCACGGATATGGATGCGGCGATGCAGCATTTCGACGTGCTTGGTGGCCGGTTCGGGCCGGTGAACGCCCGCCCGCCAATGACCCTGCTGGGGGTCACGCGGCTGGCCATGCCGGTGCTGATGTTCGAGATCGAGGCGACGGCTGTTGACTGAGGCCTCCGGCCTGCAGCGTCAGACCAGCCCCACCCATGCCCGCGCGATGGCCAGACCATGGGCGTCGGCCTGAACGCCGAGGGTGGCTGCGCGGGCGGGGCGGGCCGCCTGCCAGCCGGGCTCGATCCGTTCCATCAGATCGGGGAAGGTGCGGGTCCAGTCGGCGGCGACGGCGCGGCTAGCCTCGAAGTGGAACTGCATGCCGTATGAGGCGCGGCCGGTGCGGATGCATTGCATTGCAGCACCGTTTGAGCGGGCAAGGTGCGCCGTGCCGGGGGGCAGGGTGAAGGTGTCGGAATGCCACTGGAAGATCGGGAAGGTGGCGGGCAGATGCCCGAGGACGGGATCGGCGCGGCCTGCCTCGGTCAGTTCCACCTCGCGCCAGCCAAACTCGGGCGCGGTGCCAATGTGGTTTTCGCCGCCGAACCCGCGCGCCATCAGTTGCGCGCCAAGGCAGATGCCCAGGGTGGCACGGCCCGAGGTGCCGCTTTCATGGATCAGGGCGGCAAGGGCGGGCAGGTAGGGGTGGGTCGCATCGGCGCGGGCCGATTGCTCGCCGCCAAACACCACCAGTGCGTCGTAAGAGCCCGGCGCGGGCAGGGCGCCGTTGGCCCAAGGCTTGTAGAGGTCGATCAGGGCCCCGGCCTCGTGCAGGGCGACGCCGACCTGCCCGTGGTGGGTGATTTTGGTATTTTCGACAATGGCGACGCGCATGGGGCTGGTCCTGCTGTTGGCTGGGTGGTTGTTAGCGGAAGGCGTCGGAGGGAAAGACGCTGTTGGAATAGACATCAAGGATCTGCACCGCATCGGGCAGGATGAGCAGCAGTTCGGGATCGCGTTCGAGGTGGCGAATTCTGGCGGGGTCGGTGCCGGCCCAGCGGGTCATCGCTTCGCGCGTGTCCCAAAGCGAGATCACCATGAATTCGGAGCAGTCGGCGAGGTCTTCGCGGAAGAACTGCACGGCGCGGGCACCGAGGGATTGTAGTTTCGTCACCCCTTCGGCGTGCATGTAAAGGGTGTATTCATCGGCGTTTTCCCGGCTGGTCTGACCTTTCCAGATGCGGGCTATGCCGTGTGGCTTTGGGCATTGCGGATTGGTCACCGGATAACTCCTGCAAGCGGGCAGGGGTTTTGTGGCACAGCGCCCGCAGCACAGCAATGGCGGCGGATGCAGGCAGGTACGGCGCGGATTGGGACTTGTCTTTGCCGCCTGCCCGTGAAACAGCGCAGCGTCAAACGAACACTCCACCCTGAACCTTAACGGAGGCTTTCATGGAGATTCGCGAGGCACTTACCTTCGACGATGTCCTTCTGGTGCCCGCTGCAAGCTCGGTCTTGCCGTCGGATGCCGATACCTCGACCTATGTGACCAAACTGATCCGGCTGAACATTCCGCTGCTGTCTTCGGCGATGGATACGGTGACGGAGGGGCGGATGGCGATTGCCATGGCGCAGGCGGGCGGCATCGGGGTTATTCACCGCAATCTGGATCTTGAGGCCCAGGCGCGCGAGGTGCGGCGGGTGAAGCGGTTTGAATCCGGCGTGGTGTATCAGCCGATCACTCTGACGCCGGACCAGACCCTCGCCGACGCCAAGGTGCTGATGGAGCGTTATCAGATCACCGGCTTTCCGGTGGTTGATGGTGCTGGCCGGGTGCTGGGGATCGTGACCAACCGCGACATGCGCTTTGCGAGTGATGACCGCACCCCGGTGCATGCGATGATGACTTTCGAGAATTTGGCCGTGCTGCGCGAGCCTGCCGACCGCGCGCAGGCCATCGGCCTGATGAAGGCGCGGCGGATTGAAAAGCTGTTGGTGACGGATGGCGACGGGCGGCTGACGGGCTTGTTGACGCTGAAGGATACCGAACTTTCGGTGCTGAACCCGCAGGCCTGCAAGGATGCGATGGGGCGGCTGCGGGTGGCTGCGGCCTCAACCGTGGGGGATGCGGGGTTTGAACGCTCAACGGCGCTGATTGATGCGGGGGTGGATATGGTGGTGATTGATACCGCGCATGGCCATTCCGAGGGGGTAGCGCGGGCGGTGGAGCGGATCAAGCGATTGTCCAATGATGTGCAGGTGGTGGCGGGCAATGTGGCGACGGGCGAGGCCACGCGGGCGCTGATCGGGGCGGGGGCGGATGCGGTGAAGGTGGGGATCGGGCCGGGGTCGATCTGCACCACGCGCATTGTGGCGGGGGTTGGCGTGCCGCAGTTGACGGCGATCATGGATGCGGCGCAGGCGGCGGGCGATGTGCCGGTGATTGCCGACGGCGGCATCAAGTTTTCCGGCGATTTTGCCAAGGCGATTGCGGCGGGAGCGTCTTGTGCGATGGTGGGCTCGGCGATGGCGGGGACGGACGAATCTCCGGGCGAGTTGATCATCTGGCAGGGGCGCAGCTACAAGGCGTACCGGGGCATGGGCTCGCTCGGGGCGATGGCGCGGGGCTCTGCGGACCGGTATTTCCAGAAGGATGCGGCGTCTGACAAGCTGGTGCCGGAAGGGATCGAGGGGCAGGTGCCCTACAAGGGGGCTGCGGCGGCGGTGTTGCATCAGATGGTGGGCGGCTTGCGCGCGGCGATGGGCTATACCGGCAACCGGACGGTGGCAGAGATGCGCGCGCGCTGCAATTTCGTGCGGATCACCGGCGCGGGGTTGAGCGAAAGCCATGTGCATGACGTGCAGATCACCCGCGAAAGCCCAAATTACCGGGTGGGCTGAGGGTGACACGTTGAATTCGGAAAAATGTTGAATATCATGGCTTTGTGTGGCGGAGTTGATCTATGACGCCGGCGGCACGGCTATCAGCGGCCATCGAGGTTCTGGACCGGATACTCGCGGGCGCGCCTGCGGAGCAGGCCCTGACCAACTGGGGCCGCGCCAACCGGTTTGCGGGGTCCGGCGACCGGCACGCGCTGCGCGATCTGGTGTATGATGCGCTGCGCTGCAAGCGTTCGTTTGGCGCGCTGGGGGGGGCCGGGGCGCAGGTGACGGGGCGGGCGCAGGTGACGGGGCGGGCGCTGACCTTGGGTGGCGTGCGGGCGGCGGGGTTGGCCGAGGCCGCGCTGTTCACCGGCGTGGGGCATGCGCCTGCGGTGGTGGGGCCTTTGGAGGTGCCGCGCGAGGCTGGCCCCAATGAGGCGCTGGATTGCCCGGACTGGTTGGCGGCGCAGTTGCAGGCCAGTTTGGGGCCGGAGTTTGAGCCGGTGATGCAGGCGCTGCGGCGGCGAGCGCCTGTGTTCGTGCGGGTGAACCTCGCGCGCGTTGACCGCGAGGAAGCGGCGCGCATGCTGGCGGCTGCGGGGATTTCGGCGGTGCCGCATCCGCTTGCCAAGACAGCGCTGGAGGTTGTTGAGAACGCACGGAAAATCCAGACGACGGCGGCCTATGTTTCTGGCCTGATCGAGTTGCAGGATGCAGCTTCGCAAGCGGTGGTGGAGGCGCTGCCGTTGCGCCAAGGCATGCGGGTGCTGGATTACTGTGCCGGTGGTGGTGGCAAGGCTTTGGCGTTGGCGGCGCAGGTACCGATCGAAGTTTATGCACATGACGCCGAGCCGCGCCGGATGCGCGATCTGCCAGTGCGCGCGGCGCGGGCAGGGATCAAGGTGCGGATCGTGGAAGATTGCGCGGTTTCAGCGCCTTACGATCTGATCCTCACGGATGTGCCCTGTTCCGGCTCGGGCAGTTGGCGGCGCGATCCGCAGGGGAAATGGGCGCTGACGGCCGAAAAACTGGCCGCAGTTTGCGCCATGCAAGGCGCTATTCTGGACCGGGTGGCGCCGATGGTGGCGCGGAACGGCGCTCTTGCCTATGCCACATGTTCGCTGCTGGTGGACGAGAACGAGGCGCAGGTGGCGGCGTTTCTGGCCCGCCATCCGGCATGGGCCGTGCAATTTCAGCGCAGGCTCAGCCCGTTGCAAGGCGGAGACGGCTTCTTTGTTGCAATATTTACGCGATTGATATGACTATACACTCAACCTTTGCGAGTTTTTTATCCCTTTCGCTCCGAGGTTAAGCCGGGATTAACGAATAAGCCACCCAATGGAGGCCAGAAGCGAATCCCCCATCGGAGAGTGCCGTGCCCCGATCTGTAGCAGATATTTCCGAGGTTTTTGGTGCCAACCGGGGGCGGATGTCGGGGATGTGGCTGTTGGCGGCCGCGGCAACCGGCTGTTTAAGCGTCAGTTTTCTGGCACCCGATCCGATGTTGCGCCTGCTTGCGGCGGCGGCGGGGCTGACTTTTATCAGTCTGATCATAGCGCTTCATGCCATCAGGATGATCGCAGTCGCGGCGGAAAAGCGGCTGGAGCGGCGATTGACCGAACTTTTGGGGCTGGATGCAGCACCCTGTTTCACGACCGACGGGTTGGGGCAGATCCATTTTCAGAATGCCGCCGCCGCAGCGCGGTTTTCGGCGGTGGATGGCAGCACTCTGGTGGCGACGCTGCGCGATCATTTCGCATCGCCCGCGTCGGTTCTTTACCGTTTGCAAAGCCGTGCCACCAATCTGGGTGCAGCGCGCGAAGATGTGGTCACCCGGCGCGGCCATACCCGGCTTTCGGTGCACAGGCTGTCTGATTCGCGGTTTTTATGGCGTCTGGAAGAGTTTCTGGAACGCAATACCGCCGGTCGGGGGGCGGAAACGCTGAGTTTGCCGATGCTGACGGCGAACAAGGCGGGTGTGGTGCTGTTCACCAACGAGGCGATGCGCCGCTTGCTGGGCGGCAGGCCAAAGCGGCTTGACCGGATTTTCACCACGCAGGTGCTGCATTCGGGTGAAGAGGTGGAGGTGTCGGCGGCGGACGGGCCGGTGCGGGCCATCCTCGCGGAGGTTGAAGGCGGAACCGAGCGGCGCGAGATTTATCTGCTGCCGGTGGCGCCGCGTGCCGACGGTGAAAGCGTGCTGGCCGATTTTGAACATGTGCCGGTGGCGCTGTTGAAGTTCGCGCCGGATGGCACGCTGCGTGTGGCGAACGCGGCGGCGCGCGAACTGCTGCGAATCGACAGTGCGGAAACCGCCATGTTCCACGAGCTTTTTGAAGGCTTGGGCCGCCCGGTTGTCGATTGGCTGAGCGATGTGATCACCGAAACCGTGCCGGGCGGCGCCGAGGTTCTGTGCGCCCGGCAGTTGGGCGGCGAGGTGTTCCTGCAGGTGACGTTGCGGCGAATCGTGGATCAGGGGCGGCCGGGGGCGCTGGCGGTTCTGCAGGATGCAACCGCATTGAAAACGCTGGAAGCGCAGTTCGTACAGAGCCAGAAAATGCAGGCCATAGGCCAGCTTGCGGGTGGGGTTGCGCATGATTTCAACAATCTGCTGACGGCAATTTCGGGGCATTGCGATCTGCTGCTGCTGCGCCATGACAGCGGCGATCTGGATTATTCGGATCTGATCCAGATCCATCAGAATGCAAATCGGGCGGCATCGCTGGTGGGGCAGTTGCTGGCGTTTTCGCGCAAGCAGACCCTGAAACCCGAGCGGATCGAATTGCGCGATGTGATGTCGGAGTTGACGCATCTGCTGAACCGGCTGGTGGGAGAGCGGGTGAAGCTGAAGCTGCGCCATGCGCCCGATCTGGGGATCATCCGCGCCGACAAGCGCCAGTTGGAGCAGGTGGTGATGAACCTGGTGGTCAACGCGCGCGATGCCATGCCGGAAGGCGGCACCATCCGTATCGAGACCGAGGCGGTAAGCCTGCGTGAAGAGTTGCGGCGCGACCGGGCAGTGGTGCCCGCAGGCGATTACGCGGTGATCCGGGTCAGCGATACCGGCACCGGCATTCCGCCCGAGCGCTTGCAGAAGATTTTCGAGCCGTTCTTCACCACCAAGAAAACCGGTGAGGGCACGGGCCTGGGCCTTTCGACGGCTTACGGCATCGTCAAGCAATCGGGTGGCTTCATCTTTGTCGATTCGACGCCGGGCGAGGGATCGGTGTTCCAGCTTTATTTCCCGATCCAGGCCGAAAATGATGCCGCAGAAGCCGCCGCCCCGGTGTTCCAAAGCCAGCGGCCGATGGTGCTGCGTCAGGGCGAGGGTGTGGTGCTTTTGGTGGAGGACGAGGCCCCGGTGCGGGCCTTTGCGTCACGGGCGCTGCGGATGCGCGGCTATACCGTGCTTGAGGCCGAGAACGCGGAAGAAGCGCTGAAAACCCTGTCCGATCCGAACCTTGAGGTGGATGTGTTCGTGACCGATGTGGTGATGCCGGGGATGGACGGGCCAAGCTGGGTAAAACTGGCGCTGGAGGATCGCCCCAACGTGCGGGTGATTTTCGTCTCGGGCTATTCGGAAGAGGCGCTTTCGGAAGGCCAGTCGCGCATCCCCAATTCGGTGTTCTTGCCCAAGCCCTTCTCGCTCAATGACCTGACCATCATGGTGCAAGGCCAGATGCATTGAGGCCCGCCTGATGTTGTGGCGCGCGCGACCAGTTGGTGGCGTGCACAGATCAGGCGTCGCTGCGGCAAAGCCCGGCGTAAAGGTCGAAATCCCGCGCGGCAAAGCGGTGCAGCAGCGCCTCGGTTTCCGGCGACAAAGCGGTGGGGCGCAGGGGAGACACGTTAAGCTTTGGCAGAACGATCTCGAAATTGAGCCGATCCTCAAGAAAACGCACCAGATCCGCGATTTTGTCATGCCGGAACAGCAGGTCGGCACCCTGGGCGTTGGTGGGGCGCAGAAAGGTGGCCTGCGAGCCCACGGCGGCGAAGGCCGGGGGCTTGTCGGCGCAATAGGCCTGCACGAAATCATCAAACGTCATGCCCTTGGTGCTGTTGCGTTTGTTGGCCATCCCGTCGCGCTGCCGGTAACGATACCAACTGCTCAGCCAGTCGCGCGGTTCGCGCATCACGCCGACAAGGGTGAAGGGCTCGTTCGCCACCTGCTCGAGGAAGGGGGCGAGAAACCGGCGAAAACGGCGCGCGGGCGTGTGCTTCAACTCGGGTGGCCGCTGGATCGAGACATCAGCAAGCGATTCGAGGGCGGCGGCGATGGCGGTGGTTCCCGTCTTGGGTGTGGCCAGCAAAGCCAGCCTTTGATCCCAGAAAATCAACATTCTGACGTATCGCCCCCGATCGCGACGCTTTTTCACTGCCTATAAACTATCCCTTAACCAAATCCTGTAAAAGCTGATTTTACGAGAATTCGATTGAATTGTTCTTGTTTTGGCCTCATACAAACGAGAACGCTTGGTGAACATCAGCGATGATTGCCGCAGAGGCGCGGCTGTGAAATAAGGGGCAGAGTTATGGCGACGGCAAATCTTCTGGAACTGAACGGGAAGCGCGAGATGGACAAGGGTAAGGCGCTGGAAAGCGCGTTGGCGCAGATCGAGCGGCAATTCGGCAAAGGCTCGATCATGAAGCTGGGCGCCGACAGCCCGGCGATGGATATCGAGGCCACGTCAACCGGATCGCTCGGGCTTGATATCGCTTTGGGGATCGGCGGGCTGCCGCAGGGGCGGATTGTCGAGATTTACGGGCCGGAATCGTCAGGGAAAACCACGCTGACGCTGCATGTGGTGGCGGAGGCGCAGAAGAAAGGCGGCGTTTGCGCGTTTGTCGATGCCGAACACGCGCTGGACCCGCAATACGCCAAAAAGCTGGGCGTCGATCTGAACGAGCTGTTGATCAGCCAGCCCGATACCGGCGAGCAGGCGCTGGAGATTGTCGATACGCTGGTGCGCTCGGGGGCGGTCAGCCTGATCGTGGTCGATTCGGTGGCGGCACTGGTGCCGAAATCCGAGATCGAGGGCGATATGGGCGACATGCAGATGGGCAGTCAGGCGCGTCTGATGAGCCAAGCGATGCGCAAGCTGACCGCGTCCATCGGGCGGAGCAACTGCATGGTGATCTTCATCAACCAGATCCGCATGAAGATCGGCGTGATGTTCGGCAGCCCGGAAACCACGACGGGGGGCAATGCGCTTAAATTTTACGCCTCTGTGCGGCTGGACATCCGGCGGATCGGCGCGATCAAGGATCGTGACGAGGTTGTCGGCAACTCCACCCGGGTGAAGGTGGTGAAGAACAAGGTGGCGCCGCCCTTCAAGGAGGTGGAGTTTGACATCATGTACGGCGAAGGCATCTCGAAGGTGGGCGAGTTGGTCGATCTTGGGGTGAAAGCGGGCGTGGTCGAGAAATCGGGCAGTTGGTATTCCTACAAGGACGAGCGGATCGGGCAGGGGCGCGACAATGCCAAGCAGTTTCTGAAGGCCAATCCGGCGATGGCGCAGGATATCGAAGACCGGATCCGGGGTGCGAACGGGCTCGATTTTACCGCGGTCACACCTGAAAGCGGCGGCATCATCGAAGACTGAACGCAGGCGAAAGCGAAGACCGGGGGCAGGCGCCGCCGGTCTTTTTCGCAGCGTGCGCAGGTAGGCGTGGACAGGGCTGGGCGGCAAGGCTAAACGAGGCTGCGACACCGCCGACAGCAGCTTTTGGGGGCCCGAAGCCATGCCATCCTTGAACGACATCCGATCGACGTTCCTTGAATTTTTCGCCCACAATGGCCATCGGCGGGTGGAAAGCTCGTCGCTTGTGCCGCGCAATGACCCGACGCTGATGTTCGCCAATTCCGGCATGGTGCAGTTCAAGAATTGCTTCACCGGGGTGGAGACGCGCGATTACACCCGCGCCACCACGGCGCAGAAATGCGTGCGCGCGGGCGGCAAGCACAATGATCTGGACAACGTGGGCTATACCGCGCGGCACCATACATTTTTCGAGATGCTGGGAAATTTCAGCTTTGGCGACTATTTCAAAAGCGAGGCGATCCCCTATGCCTGGGAGTTGCTGACAAAAGAGTATGGGATTCCAAAGGACAAGCTGCTGGTGACGGTGTACCACACCGATGACGAGGCGGCGGATATCTGGAAAAAAGTGGCAGGGCTGTCGGATGACCGGATCATTCGCATCCCCACGGATGACAATTTCTGGCGGATGGGGCCAACCGGGCCTTGCGGGCCTTGCACCGAGATTTTCTTTGATCACGGCGACAAGATCTGGGGTGGGCCGCCGGGTTCGGCGGATCAGGATGGCGACCGGTACATCGAGATATGGAACCTGGTTTTCATGCAGAACGAGCAGTTTGCCGATGGCCGGATGATTCCGCTGCCCAAGCAGTCGATCGACACCGGCATGGGGCTGGAGCGGATCGG
>JANNAV010000114.1:0-13415 GCA_031384695.1 Paracoccaceae bacterium | reverse complement strand
TTGGGGGCCGAGCGGGCTATCAACTACCGCAGCGAGGATTTCGTTGACATCCTGCGCAAGGAAGGCGGCGCGGATCTGATTCTTGATATGGTCGGCGGGCCTTATTTACCGCGCAATG
Source organism: Paracoccaceae bacterium (assembly GCA_031384695.1). Lineage (GTDB taxonomy): Bacteria > Pseudomonadota > Alphaproteobacteria > Rhodobacterales > Rhodobacteraceae > JANNAV01. Next base: position 13,297 of record JANNAV010000114.1, on the reverse strand, counting down.
TGAAAGCTTTGGCGGATGACGGGCGGCTGGTGCAGATTGCCTTTCTGCAAGGGCCCAAGGTGGAGTTGAACTTTGCCGAAATGATGATGCGGCGGCTGATGCTGACCGGATCAACCCTGCGGCCACAGTCAGATCTTGCCAAGGCACGCATCGCCGCCGAGGTGGAAGCAAAGGTTTGGCCGATGATTGCCAGCGGTGCCTTCCGGGTGGTGATGGACAGCGAGTACCCTCTGATTCAGGCCCCCGCCGCGCATTGGCGCATTGAAAGTGCGGGGCATGTGGGCAAGATCGTGCTGAAGATCGAGGCGTAAGGGTTCAATCCCCCAGCTTGGCATGCACCTCGGCCAGATCAACCTCGCCCAGCGGCATCTTGTTGGCGGGATTATCGAAATCATACTTGAAAAGCTGAAAATCGCGCTTGTAAATCTCCCACATCAGATGCTTTGAAAGATCGTCAAAGTAGTCTTCCACCGGATGCAGCCGCTTTGGCCCGTGGCCTTCACTTTCGTTGAACTTGGGGATCTTCTTCAGATCAACCTTGTGGCGGACCTTGATCTTTTTCAGCACCCGCCCCATCCCTTCATCGAATTTCTCGGTGAAAAAGATGTCGTCATAGCGCCCGCCGTTGACGATATAGGTGGACACATGCCCCGCCATCGCCGACCAGTGAATATCGGGTTCCATCGGCTTTTTCCACCGGATGGTATCGCGTGCGAACAGCAGAAAACGGCGGAAACTGGCGATCTGATCGAACTCCTGCTTGCCATCATCGCCCCCCACCTCGATGCCGTATTTCTGCATCAGCAGCGGCACCATATTGCCGCGATAGCGTTTGCCATTGCGCTGAATGCCGCAAATCTTGTCGAAAAACGAAGACAGGATGCGCGTGTACGGATTGCGCACACAGGTAAAGGCATAGGATTTATGGCTTTTGACGTTCTTTTCGATCAGCGGCTGGCTCGCCTCGATCGCCCATTTGTGCAAACCGCCGGTGGCGTCATGGATGTCTCCATCGAAGAATGTGCCGTGGTCGGAGTAGAACATGATCTGCCCGATGGTCGAGCAGGCACATTTCGGCACCACGCGGTAAACCACACTTTCACTTTCCGTCATCCACGTACCGGGAAAACCCATGGTCGCACTCCTTTAGTCAACCGCCCGATGGGTCGCCTTGCCACTCAGCCACAAAAAAGCAAACAAATGCTGTCTTTTCAATGTCCATTCCCGCAAATTAAGGAAACAATGATCCGTCTATGCACTAATTGTTTCGGAAATGGCAAGAATCGCTTACATCCTTCTGTGTCACAAGGATCCCGACGGGATTATCGCCCAGGCCGAGCGTCTGACGGCGACCGGCGATTTTGTCGCGATCCACTTTGACGGCCGCGCCAAGCGGGAAGACTATGAAAAACTGCGCACCACGCTGGAGCGGAACCCGTCCGTGACCTTTGCGAAAAAGCGGGTCAAGTGCGGCTGGGGCGAGTGGAGCCTGATTGAGGCCACCCTGCTGGCCATTCGTGCGGCAGTGGAGAACTTTCCGCGTGCCACCCATTTCTACATGCTGTCGGGCGATTGCATGCCAATCAAAACGGCCGAATTTGCGCATGCCTTTCTGGACAGCGACGAAGTGGACTATATCGAAAGCTTTGATTTCCATAGCTCGGAATGGATCAAGACCGGCATCAAGGAAGAACGGCTGATCTATCGCCACTGGTTCAACGAGCGGAACAACAAAGCCATTTTCTACCTGTCGATGAACCTGCAAAAGCGTCTCGGTCTGGCGCGTAAAGTGCCCGCTGATATTGCGATGCAGATCGGCAGCCAATGGTGGTGCCTGCGCCGGCGGACGATGGAACAGGTGCTGGAGTTTTGTGGCAAGCGCCCAGATGTGATACGATTTTTCCGCACCACATGGATCCCTGACGAGACGTTCTTTCAAACCATCGTGCGCCATCTTGTGCCCGAATACGAGATCAAGACCCGCACCCTGACCTTCCTGATGTTCACCGATTACGGCATGCCGGTGACGTTCTATAACGATAATTACGATCTGCTGCTCAGTCAGGACTACCTTTTTGCCCGCAAGATATCGCCCGACGCCAAGCAGTTGAAAGACAGGCTGGGCAAGCTTTATGCCGCAAAGGGTGTCAAATTCGGCATTTCGAACGAAGGGCGGACGCTGTTCAAATTCATCACCGGCCGTGGCCGCATCGGACGCCGGTTTGCGCCCCGGTTCTGGGAAACCGAAAGCAGCCTTGGGCGCGAGCGCACCCTGATGATGGTCACCTGCAAGAAATGGCACGTCGCCAAGCGGTTGGTGGAGCGGGTACGGCAAGTGACGAACCTGCCCGCGCTGGATTATCTATTCAACGAGGCCGAAACGCCGCTGCCCGATCTGGGCGGCATCCAGTCAACCTTGGAAAAGCGCACCCGGCATCGGCGGGCGTTGGTGCGGATGTTGTTTGACTACTGGCAGACCGACCGGCTGGTGGTGTGCATTGATCCGGCCAATGTCGATCTGATGCAGGATTTCTACAACGACAAGGCCAAGGTCCGGCTGCTGGAAATCGAATGCGAGTTTACCGATGAATACCTGATTGGCCACGCGCGCCGGGTTGGCCTTGCCGGCGACCGCACGCCACAAGATACCATCGACCGGCTGTTGCCCACCATCCGCTACGATGTGCGCTTTGAATCCGACAAGATCCGTGATGCCGGTTTTCCCAATCTGCTGCGCGTCCGGCAAGGGGCCAGCGTGGATGAAAACACCGTGCCTCTGGCCGAGTTTCTTGATATTCCGCTTGAGAAGGCCCGCGAAATAGCGGCGACCGAATATCTGTTTGTGGATTGATCATGCCCTACACCTATGACCCGAGCAACATCTTCGCGCGCATCCTGCGCGGCGAGATTCCCAACAAAACCGTGCTGGAAACCCCGCACAGCCTTGCGTTTCATGATATCAACCCGGCCGCACCGCTGCATGTGCTGGTGATCCCCAAAGGGCCATATGTCACCTTCGATCACTTCGCAGCCGAGGCTTCCGCCGAGGAGTTGGTCGATTTTCACCGCGCCTGTGCGCAAATTTGTACGATGCTGGGCGTGGCTCCGGGGGCTGGATATCGCGCCATAACCAACGCAGGCGCCGATGGCATGCAGGAAGTGCCGCATTACCACCTCCACATCCTCGGCGGGCGCCTGATGGGCCGCCTGATCGAGCGTTTCTGAAACCGCAAGAACCGGGTCGAGTGGGGCTGCGTTCTGGGGCAATAACGGGGTGACAAAGGAGAACGTCATGCCGATAAAATTCACCCCGATCCCCACCGAAACCGTTCGCGCCTATCAGGCAGGCGGGCCTGACGCCAATGGTCAGGTGCCCGAGCGGCAGATCTCGGACGGTGACGGCAATCCCTGCCGCCACTGTCTGGCGATGATCCCCAAAGGTGCCGAAATGCTGGTGTTGGCACATCGCCCGTTTCCCGCACCACAGCCCTATGCCGAGCTTGGCCCGATTTTCCTGTGTGCAGCACCATGCACAGCGGGTGGCGCGACCGTCGTGCCCGAAATGCTTTCTTCGCCCGATTACATCCTGCGCGGCTACAGCGCCAATGACCGTATCGTCTATGGAACTGGCGCTGTAGTGCCAACCGCCCGGATTGGCGACGAGGCCGCAAAGCGCCTTGCCGACGCACGCATCGCTTATGTCCACGTTCGCTCCGCCCGAAACAATTGCTTTCAGGTCCGGATTGAACGCGCTTGATAGGCGATACGCAAAAGGCAATTGTGCAAGATGGCCCGCTCCGGCTCGGAAAACATCGCCAACAGTTGCGCATTATAGACCTCAGCCGCATGGCTGAGGTCTTCACTGGCTTTGCGACCAATCCGCGTCAGCGCCAGCATTTCATTTCTACGATCCGCAGGCATCTCCCGGCGCTCCAGCATCCGCTTGACCTCCAGTGCTGCCACGGCACGGCTGACCTTGGTTTTGTGTAGGCTGGCCCGGTCGCAGATATCGCGCGCGGTCATATCGCCATAACGCCACAGATGGAAAAGCACCTGCCATTCGGTGCGCAGCATGCCATACTTGTCGCGGTAGTAGGTGCGGAACGCCATGCTGGAACTTTCTGCCGCCTGATTAAGCAGGTAAGGCAGAAAGTTTTGAAGCTCGAAGTCAGGCATTTGGATACCTCACAGCAGTTTTCCGTTGTTAGTTACAAAATGAACTAATACCTGAGTCGCAAGTGACAGGAAAGGATCGGCCATGACCGTTTCAGCCAAACCGCACGGCCTGCGTCAGGCATCCGGTCCCGCCGGTCCGCACGCAGGCTATATGCCCGGTTTCGGCAATGATTTTGAAACCGAGGCCCTGCCCGGTGCCTTGCCGCAAGGCATGAACAGCCCGCAAAAGGTGAACTACGGGCTTTACGGCGAACAGCTTTCCGGCACCGCCTTTACCGCACCAAGCCATCAGAACGAACGCACCTGGTGCTACCGGATCCGCCCGTCGGTCAAGCACACGCACCGTTTTGCCAAGATCGCGCTGCCCTATTGGAAATCCGCCCCGCATATCGATCCCGACGTGATCAGCCTTGGCCAGTACCGCTGGGATCCGCTGCCGCATGCCGATCAGCCGCTGACATGGCTTACCGGCATGCGGACGATGACCACGGCGGGCGATGTGAACATTCAGGTCGGCATGGCAAGCCACATCTATCTGGTGACGGCAAGCATGCAAGACAGCTATTTTTATTCGGCCGACAGCGAGTTGCTGGTGGTGCCGCAAGAAGGCCGTCTGCGCTTTGTTACAGAACTTGGGATCATCGATCTTCAGCCGCAAGAGATTGCAATCATCCCGCGCGGGCTGGTTTACCGGGTCGAGGTGCTGGAAGGGCCGTGCCGGGGCTTTGTCTGCGAAAACTATGGCCAGAAGTTCGATCTGCCGGGCCGTGGCCCGATCGGCGCCAATTGCATGGCCAACCGCCGCGATTTCAAAACCCCCGTGGCGGCGTTCGAAGAACGCGACGCGCCCTCGACCGTCACCGTCAAATGGTGCGGCCAGTTCCATGCGACGAAGATCGGTCACAGCCCGCTGGATGTGGTGGCATGGCATGGCAACTATGCGCCGGTGAAATACGATCTGCGCACCTATTGCCCGGTGGGCGCGATCCTGTTCGATCACCCCGATCCGTCGATCTTTACCGTTCTGACCGCCCCTTCAGGGGTGGAGGGCACGGCGAACATCGACTTCGTTTTGTTCCGTGAACGCTGGGCGGTGGCGGAAAACACCTTTCGCCCGCCGTGGTATCACAAAAACATCATGTCCGAGTTGATGGGTAATATTTACGGCATCTATGACGCCAAGCCGAAAGGCTTTGTTCCCGGCGGGATGAGCCTGCACAACATGATGTTGCCGCACGGGCCCGACAAAACCGCCTTTGAAGGCGCCTCCAACGCCAATCTCGGCCCGGAAAAGCTGGACAACACGATGTCCTTCATGTTCGAGACCCGCTTTCCGCAACACCTGACCCGTTTCGCCGCTACCGAGGCGCCTTTGCAGGATGACTACATTGATTGCTGGGCATCGCTGGAAAAAAGGTTCGACGGCACGCCGGGGGTGCGGTGACCAAATCCGGGTCGTTATGGCCCGAAACGCAAGGAAAACACTGATGGCCAAAGCATTCGCTTCACAAGGCGACCTGACGGAAAAGACCATCACTTTCGATGAGATCGGCCGCGATCTTTGGGCCTTTACCGCCGAAGGCGACCCCAATTCCGGCGTCATCATCGGCGACACATCGGTGATGATTGTCGAAGCGCAGGCCACCCCGCGTCTGGCCCGCAAGGTGATCGAAAAGGTGCGCCAGATCACCGATAAACCGATCAGCCATCTGGTGCTGACCCACTACCACGCCGTGCGGGTTCTGGGGGCAAGTGCCTATGGCGCGGGGCAAATCATCATGGGCAATACCGCCCGCGCCATGGTGGCCGAACGCGGTCAGGAAGACTGGGACAGCGAGTTTCAACGCTTTCCGCGCCTGTTTGAAGGCCACGAATCCATCCCCGGGCTGACCTGGCCCACCACCACTTTCACCGATCAGATGACGGTTTATCTGGGCAATCGCCGTGTCGATCTGCTGCATCTGGGCCGCGCCCATACGGCGGGCGATATCGTCATCCATGTGCCCGATGAAAACGTGATGTTCACCGGCGATATCGTCGAGGCGCATTCGGCCTGCTACTGCGGCGACGGCCATTTCGGCGACTGGGGCCAAACGCTGAACCGGATCGCGGCCTTTGATGTGGACGCGGTAGCACCCGGGCGCGGCGGGGCAATGATCGGCAAGTCCGCCGTTGCCGCAGCCTTGGCCAGCACCCGCGATTTCGTGGACAGCACCTTCGCCCCCGCCGCCCGCGTTGCCGCCCGTGGTGGAAGCCTGAAAGACGCCTGGGACGCGGTACGCGCCGCCTGTGACCCAAAGTTCAGGGATTTCGCGATTTACGAGCATTGCCTGCCCTTCAACGTATCGCGCGCCTATGACGAGGCCCGAGGCATCGACACTCCCCGCATCTGGACTGCCGCGCGCGATCTGCAAATGTGGGAGGCGCTGCAGGGATGAACGCGCCGCTGGTTGATCGCTATCCTTTGGCGTTCCGGCTTTACCCTTACGCGCGCGCCGCGGATCAGGATGCAGCCACGCCACCGCGCCACCCGGTTGTGATCGTGGGCGCAGGCCCGGTGGGGCTGGTGGCGGCGCTTGATCTGGGGTTGCGCGGCCAGCCGGTTGTGGTGCTGGATGATCACGAAGGGGTGGGCCTTGGGTCGCGCGCGATCTGCTTTGCCAAGCGCACGCTCGAGATTGCGCATCGGCTGGGGGCTGGGGCTGCGATGTTGGAAAAAGGCGTGGTTTGGCAAAAAGGCCGGGTTTTTCACGACCGCGCCGAAGTATTCAGCTTTGATCTTCTGCCGGAAGACGGCCACCGCTGCCCCGCCTTCATCAACCTGCAGCAGCCGCATTTCGAGCGTTTTCTGGTCGAAGCGATTGCCCGTGCCAATGCAGGCGGCGCAAGCATCGACATTCGCGGCAAGAACCGCGTCGATGCGGTGCAGGTGCATGAAACCCATGTCTCCCTCAACATAATGACCCCGGACGGGCCCTATGATCTTGAGGCGGAGTGGCTGGTCGGCTGCGACGGCGCGCGCTCGCCCCTGCGCGAAAAGATGGGCTTTAGCTTTGACGGCCGGGTGTTCGAGGATAACTTTCTGATCGCCGATGTCAGAATGCAGGCCAACTTTCCCACCGAACGCTGGTTCTGGTTTGAGCCGTGGTTCAAATCCGGCGCGTCAGCACTGCTGCACAAACAACCCGATGATCTTTGGCGGATCGACTTTCAGCTTGGCTGGGACATTGACCGCGCCAAAGAGTTAAAGCCGGAAAACGTGCGCGCAAGGGTGGATGCGATGCTGGGCACCGAGGTAGAATACGCACTGGACTGGTGCTCGATCTATACGTTCCAGTGCCGCCGGATGGACAAATTCCGCCATGGTCGGGTGCTATTTGCCGGCGATGCGGCGCATCAGGTTAGCCCCTTTGGCGCACGCGGCGCCAATTCCGGGGTGCAGGATGCCGATAATCTGGGCTGGAAGCTGGATCTGGTGCTGCGCGGACAAGCCCCCGTGCGCCTGATGGACAGCTATTCCGATGAACGCGTGGCGGCGGCCGACGAAAACATCCTGAACTCCACCCGCGCCACCGACTTCCTGGCGCCCAAAACCGAAGTGAGCAAGACCTTCCGCGATGCGGTGCTGTCCCTTGCGGCCAAACACGCCTTCGCCCGCCCGCTGATCAATTCCGGTCGGCTCAGCGTGCCTGCGGTCTACGACGGGCAGGCGCTGAACGGGCCCGATGCGTTGGACGGCCCCGCGCGCACCCGGCCCGGCGCGCCTTGCCCCGATGCACCGCTGGGCGCGGGTTTTTTGCTCGACCATCTGACCGGCGGCTTCACGCTTCTGGCAATCAACTGCGCACCACCAGACACGAAACTGTCCACCGTCACGATTGCACCGCAGGATGCTGCAGGTGCCATCGGCGTGCGATATTTAGGGGCGGCACCCACCGCGATTTACCTGATCCGGCCCGATCAGCATGTGGCCGCCCGTTGGCCTATAGCAGATGCAGCACAAATCGCCGCCGCGTTGCAGCACTGTTGCGGAGGACCAGCATGGCTCTGATACTTTCCCCCAACCTTGATGATGCCGATGGATTTTACGAAGACCTCATCACCGCCCACAATGACCTGACCAAAGCCGAAAGTGACAGGCTCTCTGCAAGGCTGATTTTGATTCTGGCCAATCAGGTGGGCAAGCGGGCTTTGTTGCGTGAGGCACTTGCGGTGGCTGCCGAAGGCTGAGCGAGACCGGACGGACCAGTTTTGCGACAATCGCCGAAAGCTGATATCGACGCGAGCAAAAGCCGATCATCGCCGGGTTTGCAGGCGTCTGCTAACCCCGCATCGTTTTCAGCAAGCTATCCGCCCCGCGCGCCAAAAGACCCGCATCCGTACCACAGGCCACAAAGGCAAAGCCTTCGTCCAACAGCTTGCGAGCAAACGCCGCATCCGACACCAGACTGCCCACCGGTATCTCCGCCGCGATCAACCGCTTGGCCACCGGCAGGATAAGCGCCCACACCTCGGCATGCATCGGTTGGCCCAGAAATCCCATATCGGCCGCGATATCCGCCGGGCCAAAGAACACGCCGGAACAGCCGTCCACCGCACCAATCTGGCCAGCAACGGCCAGCGCCGCGCGGGTTTCCACTTGCAACAGCACGGCGGTTTCATCTTCGATCCGGCTGAAATAGTCACTGATCCGGCCGAACTTGTTGGCCCGCGTGGTGCCCGACACCCCGCGAATGCCGCGTGGCGGATAGCGGGTTGCGGCGACGGCCTGCACAGCCTCGCCCACCGTTTGCACCATCGGCAACAACAGCCCCGGCGCGCCGATATCCAGCAACCGCTTGATCAGGACCGGATCATTCCACTCGGGCCGCACAATGGCCGACGTTTGATACCCCGCGAACACCTGCAACTGCCCCATGACCGAAACCAGATCATTCGGCGAATGCTCCATATCGATCAGCGCCCAGTCAAAACCTGCCCCCGCCACCGCTTCGGCGGCAAACGGGCTGCTCAGGCTGATCCAGATGCCGATTTGCGGCTTGCCCGCGCGAAGGGCCGCAAGAAATGGATTGCCGGTCAGTTTCATATGATGGCCTTTTCCAGATAGGGGCGCCCCAAGGTGATCCGTTCAAACCCGAGCGGGGTCATATCAAGCGTGCGATATCCGCCATAAATCAGCCATTCTGCCGTCGCGCGTCCCATCGCGGGGGATTGTTGCAGGCCATGGCCGGAAAAGCCGTTCAGGAACAGAAAGTTCGCAACCTCCGGATGCGGCCCCGTGATGGCGTTTTGATCCAGCACGTTGAAATCATAATGCCCCACCCAGTCGCGCACCACCCGGATCGCCTCGAACTGCGGAATGCGGCTGGCGATGGTGGGCCAGATATGATCCTGCCAAAAGCTGTGATCCATGTCGAAATCATCAACCGCCACCGCCGGATCATCCGGGATATGGCCGCCCGCCATATAGGTTGATCGGGTATCTTGTCGGAAATGCACGCCCGACGGGTCAATCGTCAACGGCAGATCGCGGTCCAATGGCCGCTCGGCGGTGAAAATCCAGGTGAAGCGCTTGCGCGGCTCGACCGGAATTTCGATCCCTGCCAGGCGCGCCGTCGCCGCACCCCGCGTGCCCGAGGCGTTCACCACCTGGCCGCAAGCGATCACCTCGCCCGACCGCAACGTGACGTTTTGCACCCGTCGGCCACTGGCGTTGCGCCCGACAGCCACCACCTCATTGGCCACATACTCCACCCCCCGCCCCCGCGCCTGACGGCGAAAGCAATCGAACAGGGTGATGCCGTCAAAGTACCCCTCATCCAGCGTGTTGATGCTGCCAAGGTGCAGATCATCGACACTGTAAAACGGAAAGTCCGTCTTGATCTGATCAGGCGTCAACAGCCGCGTCGCGGCCCCCGCAGCCACCTGCACTGCATGGCTGGCACGCAGCACTTCGGCAAAACCAGCGGAGTCCGCCAGATACATATAGCCGAAATTCTGGATTCGCAGCTTTGGCGCAGCCGCAGCCTCGCCCATGAAACGCGGCAGATCTTGGACAAATTCTGCCCCGAACTGCGATATCCTGACGTTCAGCTCGGTCGAAAACTGCTGCCGGATGCACGAGTTGGAAAGCGATGTCGCCGCGAACTCATAGCTCGGGTCGCGCTCAACCACCAAAACAGACCCGGTGAAGTCCTTGTTGTCGCTTAAAAACCACGCTGTTGCAGACCCCATCATCGCGCCGCCGATGATCACGACGTCATAGGATGCCCGGGTGGGCGCGGTGTGTTTCATACCACTCCGCCTTCCGATGCGAGCTTGTTTGCCTGCCTCGTAAACTCCACCATATCTATTGCAAACCGCTTTTGCAGAATGGCGGCGCGGTTTTCCTCTTTCATCGGCCAGGCATAGCCCGACATCAAGGGCCCACCGCTGTCATTGCGGCCGTGCTTGCCGCGCACGAACATCACGCTGTCCTGAAAACAAACGCCCTGCATCAGGTTGTTCAAGCGGTGATGGCCATAATCCAGCGCCGATTTCGGATGGTCCGGCGGCAGGTAAATCGTCAGCGCCACTGCCAAATTATGCGATATCTGCGGCAATATCCGCACCCCGCCATCAATCGCCGCCAGCGTCACGCCACGGCTGTAATCCACCGCCAACATCGGATGCGCGGCATAAAGCGGGCGCAGCTTGAGAGTGAAATCAGACCGCAGCCGCGCCACATAATCCACGGCAACCGCATCGTCGTCATCATGGCGGAACTGCCCCACCACACCGGCTTTGGCGTCGATATGGCGCATTATCACACCCCGGCAAATTTCGCGGTGCGGGCCGGGCGGGGCTTGTTCGATGATGATCTGGGGGATGTGCGCCGCCATTTCGCGCAGCCGCTTTAGCCAAGGTTTGGGAAAGTCATTGCCGGTCAACACGATAAGTTTGAAATCCGGGTCGGTCTGTGCCGCCCAACATGGCAGGCATACCTGCTCGAACCACATGAACCGCAGCGCCAGCCGCGCATCGTCATAAAGCAGCGCCCGGCGTTCGGCCAAAGTTTCATGCTCTACCTGAAAGCCACCCTCTCCCAGATAGGAAAACCGGCAAAGCCCCAAAGCCTGTACGCGCATCCGTTCGCCCCATTTGCCCGGCAACGCTATCCATGTCACCGCGCAAGCAGCTTGCCACAATCCCGCGCCAAGGGGAATCCCGGCGCTTGCCCATAAAAAAAGCCCCCCGCAGAACCTGCGGGGGGCAGTTCATTCCGGAAGCTGCGCGTCTATTCGCCGCGGCTTTCCACCGTGTCAACCAGACCGAAATCGGGTTCCACATCCATCACGTCCTCTACCATCGGCGCGGCCAATGCGGCTGCAACTTCGGCTTCTGAACGGCGTGCCTCAACCACAACCAGATCGCGGTCGGCGGCGATTTTCTTCACGCGGCTGGTGGCACCACCGGTGCCCGCCGGGATCAACCGGCCAACAATCACGTTTTCCTTCAGGCCAACCAGCTTGTCGCGCTTGCCCTGCACCGAAGCTTCGGTGAGAACCCGGGTGGTTTCCTGGAACGACGCCGCCGAGATAAAGCTGCGGGTTTGCAGGCTGGCCTTGGTGATGCCCAAGAGAATCGGCTCGGCGGTGGCAATGCGCATGCCATGCGACAGCGCCTTGTCATTCGCCTCGTCCAACTCGGTCTTGTCCACATGCTCGCCTTTGAGCAGCGTGGTTTCGCCCGAATCGAGGATCTCGAACTTCTGCAGCATCTGGCGCACGATCACTTCGATGTGCTTGTCGTTGATCTTCACGCCCTGCAAGCGGTACACATCCTGCACTTCGTCGATCATGTAGTTGGCCAGCGCCTCGACCCCGAGGATCCGCAAGATATCGTGCGGCGCCGGGTTGCCGTCCATGATGTAATCGCCCTTCTGGACGAAATCGCCTTCCTGCACCGGAATATGTTTGCCCTTGGGCACCATGTATTCCATCGCCGTCAGAGTCTCGTCCACCGGCTCTACGGTGATGCGGCGCTTGTTCTTGTAGTCTTTCCCAAAGCGCACGTAACCATCGGCTTCGGCGATGATGGCGTGATCCTTGGGGCGGCGTGCCTCAAAGAGTTCGGCCACGCGCGGCAGACCCCCGGTGATGTCCTTGGTCCGGGCACCTTCGCGCGGGATACGCGCAACAACGTCGCCCGGCCGGATTTCCTGACCATCTTCCACCGACAGAATTGCGTCCACCGACATCGCATAGGAAATCGGATTGCCATTGTCGGCCCGCACCGGATCGCCGGTTGCAGGGTCCATGATGATCACCTCGGGCTTCAACTCGTTGCCCTTGGGGGCCGAGCGCCAGTCAGAAACGATCCGCTGGGTCATCCCCGTGGCCTCGTCGGTATCTTCGCGCACCGAGATGCCCGATATCAGATCGACAAAACGCGCCACACCGGCCTTTTCGGCAATGATCGGCAGGGTATAGGGATCCCATTCGAACAGTTTGGCACCGCGCTTTACCGCCACACCGTCTTTGGCATGCAGTTTGGCACCATAGGTCAGCTTGTGGATGGCGCGGTCCTGCCCCGCCTCATCGACTATCGCAATCGACATGTTGCGGCCCACCACGATCTGCTCGCCGTTCACGTCGGTCAGCAGGTTGGCATTGCGGAACTCGATCCGGCCTTCCTGACTTGCCTCGAGGAACGACTGCTGGCCACCCTGCGCGATACCGCCGATGTGGAAGGTCCGCATCGTAAGCTGCGTGCCCGGCTCGCCGATGGATTGCGCCGCGATGATCCCCACCGCTTCGCCCTGGTTCACCAGAGTACCGCGCGACAGATCGCGGCCATAGCACATGGCGCAAACGCCTTCTTCGGCGTCGCAGGTAAGGGGCGAGCGGATACGGGCCGAAGCCACGCTCGCCTGATGGATCAGGTCTGCCCGGCGCTCGTCGATCAACTCGCCGCGCGCCACGATCACTTCCATGGTGCCCGGCACCAGAATGTCATCGGCGGCCACCCGGCCCAGCACGCGCTCGGCAAGGCTTTGCATCACTTCGCCGTCGTTCACCGCCACATCGGCAGTGATGCCACGGTCGGTGCCGCAATCATGCGAGCGCACGATGCAATCCTG
>JANNAV010000105.1:0-4257 GCA_031384695.1 Paracoccaceae bacterium | reverse complement strand
GTGGTTAGTCCGGCGCGGATCTGGCGCAGGGCGTCGGCGATCAGGCCGGGGCCGTCGCGGCGGGCGGCGGCGGTTAGATCGGCCTCCGAGGCGCCGGTGTGGATCAGCGCCTCGATCTCACGGGTGATGGCCACCACCTCGTAAACCCCTGAGCGACCCCGATAACCCTGGCCCAGACAGGCGGGGCAACCGGTGGCGCGAAAGAGTGGCTCGCCGGGGGTGAGGCCGTCGATCAGGGCGGCCTCGGCGGCGGTGGCGTGGCCGGGGGCGCGGCAATCGGGGCAGAGGCGGCGCACCAGACGCTGGGCCACAACGCCCGCGAGCATGGGGGCAAGCAGGAAGCGTTCCACCCCCATGTCGATCAGCCGCGCCACCGCGCCGATGGCGGTGTTGGTGTGCAGGGTGGAGAGCACGAAATGCCCGGTCATCGCCGATTCCACCGCCACTTGCGCGGTTTCACGGTCACGAATCTCGCCCACCATGATCACGTCGGGGTCTTGCCGCAGCACGGCGCGCAGGCCACGGGCGAAGGTGAGGTCGGTGCGGGGATTGACCTGCATCTGGCCGATGCCATCAACGGAATATTCGATCGGGTCTTCCACCGTCATGATGTTGCGGGAGCGGTCATTCAGGTGATCGAGGGCGGCGTAAAGCGTGGTGGTTTTGCCCGAACCGGTGGGGCCGGTGACCAGTAGCATGCCATCGGGGCGGGCGAGAAGCTGCGCGAACACCTGCGCATCACGCGGGCTCATGCCGAGATGCGGCAGGCCGAGGCGGGTGGTGTCGCGGTCCAACAGGCGCATCACCACCCGCTCGCCGTATTGCGACGGGATGGTCGAGACGCGGACATCAACCTCGTGCCCGCCCACCCGCAGAGAGACGCGGCCATCTTGCGGCAGGCGTTTTTCGGCGATGTCCAGCCGCGCCATCACCTTGATCCGGCTGATTAAAAGCGGGGCCAGCGCGCGTTTGGGTTCCACCATCGGGCGTAAGGTTCCGTCGATGCGAAAGCGCACGACCAGCTTGCGTTCCTGGGTTTCGATGTGGATGTCGGAGGCCTTTTCCTTGATCGCCTCCAGCAGCAGCGCGTTGATCAGCCGCACCACGGGGGCGTCTTCGGACTGGTCGAGCAGGTCATCGACCTGGGCCGCACTATCGGCAAGGCTGGAGAGATCGCCCGAGGCGTCGGCCGCGGCAGAGGCATCGGCGGCGTTATCGCGGTAGGCACTTGCAAGGCGGGCGTCGAATGCCTCAAGGCTGAGGGGTTCAAAGGCCAGATCGGGGCCGGCGATGCGGATCACTTCGGCGATGGCGGGCATTGATGCGCCGGGGCGCAGGCCGCAGAGGCCGTTGGTCAGCACCACGCCGTGCTGGCGGGCGAAGCTGTAGGGGAGGGTGATGGATCCGGACATTCAACGCTCCACTGTCAGGGTGGTGCCGACCACGCCGGGGGCGGGGCGGCGGGTGAGGGTGAGGTCAATCAGGCGCAGAGCGTGGTCGCCTTCCAGCGCGTCGATCCAGAGGAGGACCGAGGCAAAGGCGGCGTCTTCGAGGGCGAGTTGCACCTGCGTGCCTTGCGGTTGCAGGCGGCTGATCCTGAGGCCGAAGGTTTCGGCGGCGGTGGTGAGGATGACCGGGGTTGGCCGGGGATCGGTGGGTTCTGCGGCAAGGGCGGGGGCGGATTGCAGTTGCGCCAATGCGCGCTCGATGCGGGGGATGCGGGCGGTGAGGTTGACATGGGCGGCTTGCAGCGGTTGCCAGATTTGGGTGAAGACCAGCCAGATCAGGGCGACGGCGGCCATTGCGGCCAGCAGCATCTGTTCGCGCGGGGTTCTGCTGGAAAGGGATGATCTGAGCGCGCTCACGGGATGGGGCCTTGCAGGGTAAGTTGTTGTTCTGCGGCGCCATTCGCACTGGTGGCGGGGCCTGCGGTCACGTTGAGGCCTGCGGCAGCGAGGCTGGTTTCCACCGCTTGCAATGCGCCAAGATCGGCGGCCTCGGCGGTGAGGGTGAGGCTGTTCCGGGCGGCGGCAAAGCCCAGATCGCGGAAGGAGACGCTGCCGGATTGCGGGGCTATGGCCTGAAACGTGGTGGCGAGGAGGGGCAGCAGGCCGGTATCGGTGCTGGATTTTGGCGCGGTAAGGATGCGGGTCAGGAGTGTGTTCAGATCGGCGTCGGCGGGGGCGTTTGCCGCCTGTTTCAGGGCGGTGGCAAGGCGGGCCTCATGGCGGGCGAGGGTGAAGGTGTCGGTGGCGAGGATGGCGAGGTGGCCAAGTGCCGCGACAAGCGCGATGGCCGCGAGGTGGCGCAAAAGCGGCGGGAAGGCGAGGGTTTGACTATGGGTTGTGGTCAGGTCGAAGGGGCTGGGCAGATTTAGGGGGGGCAGCGGCGCGCGGGCGTGGGATACCGGCAGGGTGCCTGCGTAAAGCGTGATGGCGGGAGTGCCTGCGGTTTGGTGCAGGACGGCGAAGGCGGCGAGGCGGGTGGCGAGGCCGGTGGCGTCGGGCAGGCGGATCAGGATGCGGCCTTCGCATTCCCAGACCGACCAGTGACCGGGGGCTGGGGTTGGCAGGGCGAGAGTATCGGGCAGCAGGCGGGTGCCGGGGGAGGTGTCCTTTGGCAGGGCGGCTTTGGCGATCACGCCGACCAGCCAGCGCCCCGGTTCCAGTTCCGGGCCGAGGGCTGCGTGCACCTCGTCCAGCGGGCGGGCGATGTTATCCTCGACCGCGAAAGCTATGGCGGCGCGGCGCTGGACAGGCGACATTCTGGGCAGGGTGACGGTGAGCAGCAGCACATCCTCGCCCGGCACAAAGCGGATGCCGGGGGGGCAGGCGAAGGCACCGCCGGGGGGCATTGGCAGCGGTGCCTGCTTGCGCGGCCAGATCGGGAGGCGGAGAAATTTGTTCATAATAAGAGGTACGCGGTGAAACTTTAGAAGTTTCACTACGTAATAAGAATAACAGTGGACCGAGATGAAAGTGTGCAGCCATGCCATTCCTCAGGCGAAAATCCAATAAAATCAACAGGCCCCGGCGGGATGGCGCGGTGGGGGTGACCCTGATCGAGATGATGATCGTGCTGGTGATCATCGGCATCATCGCCGCCTTGATCGTGCCGAACGTCATCGGGCGCCCTGATCAGGCGCGGGTGGCGGTGGCCAATACTGACCTGCGCACCATCGCGGCCAGCCTTGAGATGTACCGGCTGGACAACCGCACCTATCCTACCGGCAGTCAGGGGTTGCAGGCGCTGACCGTGCCGCCGGCCGAGGCGCCGGTGCCGGTGAACTGGGTGGCGGGGGGGTATCTGCCCAACCTGCCTGCCGACCCCTGGGGCAATGGCTATATCTATAAAGTGCCGGGCGAGGCGGGGCCGTTTGATCTGATCTCATTGGGGGCCGACGGCGTGCCGGGGGGCGAAGGGGTCGACCGCGACATCCGCTATGGCGCGGGCACGGCGGAGCAGGGGGGATGAATTCTGCCGCCCGGATCAGGCGTGCGGGCGGGGTGCGGGCCGGTTTGGCGCGCGCATCAGGCATGCATGCGGCTATGCACAGGCGATGCATACGCGATGATCGGAGGGCGGGGCGTTTCGTCGAGGTTCAGCGCGCGCTTGCGGTTCGGGACCGGTGTGCGGGGCTGACCTTGATCGAGATGTTGATGGTGTTGGTGATCATCGGCATTGCCACTTCGGCGCTGGTGTTGGGGACCAACCTTGCGGGGCGGGACCGGCGGGTTGAGGCCGAGGCGGTGCGGCTGGCGGCGCGTCTGGAGATGGCGGTCGATGAGGGCCTGGTGGCGCGGGTGCCGCTGGCGCTGTTCTGGACGGCGGGGGGGTATGAGTTCCGGCGTTGGGACGGCTCGGGCTGGCAGGTGACGGAAAGCGCGGGGCTGGCGGCGCATGCGCTGCCCGCAGCTTTGGTGCTGCGGCGGGAGGACGGCGAAAGCGGGCCGGTGGTGGTGGCGGAGGACGGGCTGGGGGCGGCGGTGGCGTTGGAGATATCGGGTGCGGGGGCTGTTTGGCGAGTGGCGTTTGACGGGTTTTCCAGCGATGCCGCGCGCGGGGCTGCGCCATGAGACGGGACAGCGAGGCGGGGTTCACGCTGATCGAGACGCTGGTGGCGCTGGCGGTGCTGGCGGTATCGTCGGTGGCGATTTTGGGCGCGGTGCAGGCGCATATCGCCCGCATCGGCGGGCTGGAGTACCGGGCGGCGGCGCTTTTGGCGGCGCAGAATTATCTGGCCGAGGTGACGCTGGG
>JANNAV010000098.1:0-6503 GCA_031384695.1 Paracoccaceae bacterium | reverse complement strand
GAGGTGGTGGACGACGACGACGCCGGTTTTGCCGAGAAGATGGGCAAGCTCACCGAGACGCTGGGCGAGCAGATGGCCAAGGGTCGCCAAACTCAGCCAACGCGCGCCCCTCGCCCTGCAAGCCGCCAAAGCCGCCCTGATTTCCGGTGCCGAGGCCAATCTCGCTTTTCCCATCGAACGCAATCACTTCGAAGCTCTTCTTGATACTTCAGATAAAGCCGAGGGCCTCCGCGCCTTCCGCGACAGGCGCACGCCCGCGTTCAGGGGGCGATGATGCCCGAACCCATCATCGCCGTCGTGGGCCTTGGCACCATGGGCCTCGGCATTGTGCAGTTGTTCGCCCAATCCGGCTTTACCGTGCTGGCCACCGACACCCACGCCCCCACCCAAACTGCCGCCATCCCCCGGCTGACCGAGGCCCTGAACGCCCGTGTGGCCAGCGGAAAACTCACCCCCGAACGCCGCGACGCCACCCTTGCCAACCTGCGCGTAACGCCTCTCGAAAACCTCGCCCCCGCCACCCTTGCAATCGAGGCGATCGTTGAAACCCTGCCCGCCAAACAGGCCCTGCTGGCCCAAATGGAAACCATTCTCTCCCCCGAGGCCATCCTCGCCACCAACACCTCGTCCCTGTCCGTCACCCGGATCGCCGCCCTCACCCGCCACCCCAACCGCGTGCTGGGCCTGCATTTCTTCAACCCCGCCCCCCTGATGAAACTGGTCGAACTGATCCCCCATGCCACCACCAGCCCCGACGCCCTCACCCTCGCCCGCAGCCTCACCGAGGCCACCGGCAAAACCGTGATCACCTGCCCCGACCGCCCCGGTTTCATCGTCAACCGCTGCGCCCGCCCCTATTACGGCGAGGCCCTCGCCCTAATGGAAGAAGGCCATAACCCCACGGAAATCGACGCCGCGATGCTGGCCGCAGGCTACCGCCTCGGCCCCTTCGCCCTGATCGACCTGATCGGCGCCGATATCAACCTTGCCGCCACCGAAGGCCTTTATGCCGCGATGCAAAGCCACCCCCGCTATCACCCGTTCCAAGTCCTCAAAGCCCAGGTTGCCACCGGAAACCTGGGCCGCAAAACCGGCCACGGCTTCCTCACCACCCCCCCAACCGCGCAGCCAAACCCCGCCATCGCCCTGCGCATTGAGGCGACCTTGATCAACGAGGCCGCATGGCTCCACGCCGAAGGCCCCCCGCAGGCCGCCATCGACACCGCCCTGACGCTTGGCCTCAACTTCCCCCGTGGCCCGTTTGAGGCGTTGCGCAGCATCGGCAAACCCCGCATCCTCGCCCTCCTCAACGCCCTTGAATCCACCGCCCCGCCACACCTGAAATCCCGCTACCTCCCCGCGCCCCTGCTGGAGCAGCCATGACCGAAGTTTTCCTCTGCGCCGCCCGCCGCACCCCCTTCGGCCGCTACGCAGGCAGCCTCGCCCATATCCGCCCCGATGATCTGGCCACCCACGTCATCAACGGCCTGCTCGATCTGCACGACCTGCCCATCGACGAGGTGATCTTCGGCTGCGCCAATCAGGCCGGTGAGGACAACCGCAACGTCGCCCGCATGGCCACGCTGCTGTCGCGTCTGGGCGAAACCGTGCCCGCCTTCACCGTCAACCGCCTCTGCGCCTCGGGGCTTGACGCCATCATCGCAGCCACCCGCATCATCCGCGACGGCGGTGCCGATATCATCATCGCGGGCGGTGTGGAATCGATGTCGCGCGCGCCATATGTGATGGCCAAACCCGGCACAGCCTTTTCCCGAACCCCGGAAATACTGGATACTACCATCGGCTGGCGCTTTGCCCACACCCGCATCGCGGCAACCTACGGCATTGAATCCATGCCCGAAACCGCTGAAAATCTGGCGTCCGAGCACGCCGTTTCCCGCGCCGATCAAGACGCGTTCGCCTGCCGCTCGCAAAACCGCTACACCGCCCTCTGGCACGCCCCTGATATCCTGCCCCTCGGCACCGTCAGCACCGATGAGCACCCCCGCGCCACCACGATGGAACGCCTCACCACCCTCGCAACCCCGTTCCGCAGCCCCGGCACCATCACCGCAGGTAACGCCTCGGGCATCAATGACGGGGCCGCTGGCGTCATCCTCGCCTCCGCTATGGCGGTCAAACGCCACCACCTGCACCCCCTCGCCCGCATTGGCCAAGCCGCCTCCGCCGGTGTCGCCCCCCGCGTCATGGGCGCAGGCCCCATCGCGGCGCTGGCGAAACTCACCCAGCGCACCGGCCTCACCGCGCAAGACTTCCAGGTGATCGAACTGAACGAGGCCTTCGCCGCTCAGGCCCTCGCCTGCACCCGTGCCTGGCACCTGCCCGACGATGCGCTGCACGTCAACCGCCACGGCGGCGCCATCGCAATCGGCCATCCACTGGGCGCATCAGGGGCCCGCATCGCCGGCACCGCCGCCCGCCGCTTGTCTGAGGAAGGCGGCCAGAACGCCCTTGTCACCCTTTGCGTCGGCGTCGGCCAGGGCGTCGCCCTCACCCTGCACGCGGTTTGAATATGCCCAACCCTGCCTATAGACCCAGAACCGCCTTCATCACCGGTGCGTCGCAGGGCCTCGGGGCCGCCATCGCCCGCGCCCTGCATGCGAGCGGCCACCGCGTGGTGCTGGCCGATCTTGACCCCAGCAAAGCCCGCGAAATCGCCACCGAACTTGGCCCCGATGCCCTCGCTCTCCCCCTCGACGTGCGCCAAAAACCCAGCTTCGCCACCGCCATCCGCGCCGCCGAGTCGCATTTCGGCCCCATTGACATCCTCGTGAACAACGCCGCCAGAACGCAGGCCCGCGACTTCTTCACCATGAACGCCGACGAGTGGGATGACGTCCTCAACACCAACCTGCGCTCGGTGATTTTCGGCTGCCAACTCACCGCGCAAAGCATGATGGATCGCGGCTGGGGCCGCATCCTCAACCTCGCCTCCATCGCAGGCCAGCGCGGCGGCCCGCAGGTGCAGGGCGCGCATTACGCCGCCTCCAAGGCGGGCATCATCGGCCTCACCCGCTATCTCGCGCACCAGTTCGCCCCCCATGGCGTGACCGTCAACACCATAGCCCCCGGCACCATATTGACCGAACAAACCGCCCTCGCGCCGCCCGATAAAGTGGCGCTGGTGGTGGGCCAGATCCCGCTGCAACGCATCGGCCAAGCGCATGAGGTGGGCGATCTCGCCGCCTTCCTCGCCTCCGACCGCGCCGCCTTTATCACCGGCACCACTCAGGATATCAACGGCGGCGTCCTGATGCG
The DNA here is from genome assembly GCA_031384695.1 of Paracoccaceae bacterium. Taxonomy (GTDB): domain Bacteria; phylum Pseudomonadota; class Alphaproteobacteria; order Rhodobacterales; family Rhodobacteraceae; genus JANNAV01. The sequence goes on along the minus strand of JANNAV010000098.1, from coordinate 3,224 downwards.
CTGACCCCCGAAAGGCCCCACATGTCTGACGCTTATTTCCTCTATCATTCCATCGGCATGTACCCCGGCAAGGCGCGCGATCTCGCCGGTGCCATGGCCGAGTTTGCCTTTGTCTGGGGGCATCCAGATGACGCCCAGTGGGCCTATGCTCTTGGCCACCGCGAAAAGTTCATCGCCCGCTGGCGCGCCATCCTGAACGCCGCGCCAAACTCCGTGACCACGTTTGAGAGCGTCACCCAAGCCATGCATTCCCTGCTCACCTCGCTGCCTGAAGGCCACCTCAAAGGCAAGCGCGTGCTGGTGGGGGCCGATTGCTTTCCTTCCAACCATTTCCTGCTCGCGGGCCTCGCGCCGCGCCTTGGCTTCACGCTGCACACCGTGCCGCTGCGCCAAGGTGCGGCCTTTGTCGAAGACGAGGATTTTCTCGATCACTGGGGCCCGGACGTGGGTGTGGCCCTGCTCACATGGGTGTCCTCCACCTCGTCGCACCGCATCGCCCTCAGGCAGATGGTGGCGCATGGCCGCGCCATGGGCAGCCTGATCGGCGTCGATATCACCCAGGCGGCGGGCCTCATCCCCTTCGATGTCCACGCCCCCGAGGTTGATTTCGCCGTCTCCACCAGCCTGAAATGGATGTGCGGCACGCCGGGCGCTGGCATCCTGTACCTCTCGCCCCGCCTGATTGCGCATTGCCAACCCGAGGTGCGCGGCTGGTTCAGCCAGCCCAATCCCTTCAACTGGGATATCACCCGCTTCGCCTATGCCCCCGACATCCGCCGGTTCGAAAGCGGCACCGCAAGCGTCATGCCGGCCCTCGCCTCGCTGCCCGCCCTCGATTGGCACAGCACCCAAAACCAAAGCGCCCTCCTCGCCCACAACCGCCGCCTCACCGCCCGCCTGATCGAGGGGTGCGACGATCTTGGCCTGCACCTCGTCACCCCAAGGCCCGAGGCCAAACGCGGCGGCTCGGTGATGCTGCGCCTGCCCGACACCCACCCCGCCGCCGCAATCGTCGCCGCCCTGCGCGCTCAAGGCATCACCACCGATTGCCGCAGCCAAACCCTGCGCCTCTCGCCCGGCATCATCACCACGCTGGACGCCACCGAACGCCTGATCGCGGCTTTGGCGGCGCTGCTCACCCCTTAGGAAGCAACGCATCATAGGCCGCGCCAAACCGTTTGGCGGTAAAGGAATGATCGCCGTCGAACAGGCAGAAATCAAGCCGCTTGCCCGCCGCCGTCGCCGCATGCGTGCACCGCATATCGCCAAGCGCATAATCCGCCGCCGGGGAAAACCCCTTAGCCTTCCGGTACATCGCCAAGGCGTCCCCCACATCCCCCTGCCGGGTGTCGGCAATCACCCGCCCCGTCAACGGCACCGTCCGGTCGGCGCGGCCATGCACATGCACCACATTCTGCGCTCCCGCAGGGCAGCGCGCGGGCGCTTGCTTCCAGAACGTGCCGGAATAGGGAATATAGCCCGCATAGGCGTCTCCACGCGCACAAATCGCGTTCCACACGAACATCGCACCCGCCGAAAATCCTGCGATAACAACGCTCTCCGGGTCGATCTTGAACCGCGCTTCGGCGTCCGCCACCACCGCGTCCAGATAGGCCATCTCGTCGCGCGCCCCAACGCTTTCTTGCGGCGCATAGGGCAGGTTCCAATCATCGCCGCCCGCATCCAGTGCAATCAACGCCAGCCCCCGGTCCGCCGCCATCTGGCGCAAGCCCTTGTTCTTCATCGTCCCAGCCGCCGACCCCTGATAGCCATGCACAAACACGATAGCCCCCATCGGCGCCCCCGCCGCCTTTGGCAGGCTGATCCGGTAAACGCCTGTTTTTACGTCACAATCCGAAGTGGCACCACAAGCAAGCGCCGCCATTGGCGCTCCAAAAGCCAACCCCGCCAGCAAAGCCAAAATCACCCGTAGTTTCATGTTGGCCCTCCCATCGCCCGCCGCCACACTGCCACGATCCGCCGCCCGCGCCTGCCCCAAAAACGCAGCGCCAGCATGACATTCCCGTGTGCAAACCCCAAATGGCCCGCCCCCGCGCCAGAAAAGGAAAAACCGCGCGCGCCCTGTCAACTGTGGATAATCGCCCCAACTTCACTTATCTGCAGAAGTGCAATCCCGATCCGTCAGAAAAGCCAGACATGTCAAATCCTTCCCCCAAAGATTTCCGCGACGCCATGCGCGCCTTTGTCGGCAATTGCAGCATCATCTCCGTGGGCGAAGGCCCCGAGGCGAACGGCATCGTCGTCACTTCGTCGATATCGCTGTCGGCCGAACCGCCCTTACTCCTGGCCTGCATCAACCGCTCTGCCTCGTGCCATCCGCTGTTTGCACGCTACGGCTGCTTCGGGTGGAACTCGCTTGGGGCCTCGCATCAACCGCTGGCCGAAAGGTTCTCGGGTTACGGCGGCATCAAGGGCGCCGCCCGTTTTGAGGGCTCGGATTGGGTCACCGCCGCAACCGGCGCGCTTCTCCTCGCCGACGCCCCCACCGCTTTTGACTGCACGGTCGAGGAAATGATCGACCGCGCCACCCACACCATCCTGATCGGCCGCGTCCGCGCCATCCGCACCACCCCCGGCATGGGCGCGCTCAGCTATTGGAACGGCAGCTACCGCGCCCTTGCTGAATAACCCCGCATTCTTCTTTGCCTGAATATCCCCGCCGGAGGCTCCGCCCCCCCTCACGCAAAACTGCGGATGGTGGCCATTGCCCCATCCAAAGCCCGTCCCTCCTCATCCAGCAAGGCCGCCTCGCGCAGCCGCCGCGCCCAGTCCGCCGCATCCTGCCGTCCCGCGACCAATGCAATCCCCGACAGCACCCGGTCAAACTTGGACAAGCCCCGCGCATGGGTGTCGGAATAGCCCTTCACCAGCCGCCGGCAACGGATCACCTCCACCGCCAGCGCATAATCCGTCTCCAGATACCCCAGCGCCAAACCCAGCCAGCGCTCCCGGTGCGCCTCCTCCACCTGATGCCGGTACGTGCCACGCCGCCAGCCTTTCATGCCGCCCACCAGATACAGCATGCCAAACGCCAGCACTCCATCGGTGCGCAAATGCCGCCCCCGGCCAAACCAGCGGTCCAGCCGCACCATCCACTTTTCACTGCCCGCAACCCTCGCCCCAAGGCCCGCAGGCAACATCCCCGCGATCTCTTCCGCGCGCGGATGCATGAACTCGGTCACCTGCATCACCTGTGCCGCACC
>JANNAV010000068.1:0-1713 GCA_031384695.1 Paracoccaceae bacterium | reverse complement strand
TGTTTTTCGCGGGCCTTTTGTGCCATGCGCTGGCCGCGCCGCTTTGTGCCGGGGATAGCGGCGGCAAGGCGCTGCGGGCGGCGCTGCCGGGGCTGGGTGCAGCACCTTGTGCGCTGGGCGCGCTCCGTTGCGTCACCCTCAAAGTGCCGCGCGACCATCTGGCGAATGATCCCGATGCCACGATTGATGTCACCTTCGCCATCAGCCTTGCCAGTAAGGCCAGCAAAGGCATTCTGCTGTACGTGGTAGGCGGCCCCGGCGGCTCGGGCCTTGCCGTGGCCGATGATTATCTGGCGGCGTTTGATGCCAGCCTGACCGAGAACATGGATATCGTGTTTTTCGATCAGCGCGGCACCGGCCCCGCAACCGGGCTGGAATGCCCTGCGGCGGGGGCCGCGTTTGATACCGCCGCGATGCCGCTGGAGCCGCCGGACGCGGCAATCGCCGTGGCGCGCCGGTTTGTGGCCGACTGTCAGGCCGAACTTGCCGAGACCGAACTTCTGCCTTTTGTGAACACCGCGCAGGCGATCCGCGATCTGGAGGTGTTTCGCGGCCAGACCGGTGGTGCGAAAATCTGGATCTACGGCGAAAGCTATGGCACCCAGTTTGCGCAGGAATATGCCCTCGCCTTTCCGCAAGCGATCCGGGGGGTTATTCTGGACGGCGTGGTGGATCTGAACCTGAGCAACGAGGCGTTCTATAAAACCTATATCACCGCGTCCGAGCGCATTCTGAACCGGGTGTTTGCCGCCTGCGCCACGCAGTCGGGATGCGAGGCGGATATGGGTGCGGATGCGGGGCAAGTGTATGACGGGTTGGTGGCGCAACTGGCCAAGGCCCCGGCCACGGTGAGCCTGCCTTTGGCGGATGGCACGCTGGCCACGCGCGTGCTGACGGCGGATATGCTGCAAACCAACGCGTTTTATGGGCTTTACGGCGTGCAGGGCAGGGCGGATTTTCTGCGCGCGCTGGCGGCGGCGGCGCAGGGCGATCTGCGGCCGATGCTGCGGCAGGCCTATGTCAATCTGCTGATCAACCCGGCGACCGGCGAAAGCATCCCCGATCCCACATGGTACGGTGCCGCCTATTACGCGATCACCTGTTCGGATGCGCGTGATCCGGGGGAAGGCACCGAGGCAGTGATGGACCAGATCATCGCCGAGGCGCGCGCCTTTGCCCCGCAGGCGCCACGGCTGTTGCGGGCGTATTACGCCGAGCGTCTGGCCTGCGCGCTCTGGCCCCGGCATGGCCCGCTGCAGCGGCCCGCGCCCTTTGCCGGGGGCGATTATCCGACGCTGGTGCTGAACGCGGATACCGATCCGATCACCTCGGTTTCCATGGCCTATTCGGTGTTTCAGAATGTGCGCAACGGCTATCTGGTGGTGATGCAGGGGGGCCCGCACGTGATCTGGGGGCGCGGCTTTGCCTGCCCGGATCAGATCGTGCAGGCGCTACTTTATGACGGCACCCTGCCCGAGGCCGGGGTGCAGATCTGCAAGCAGGATTTCACGGCGGGTTATGAGCCGTTGACCATGCGGAACCCTGCGGATGCCAAGGACGCTTATACTGTGCTGCGCAGTCTTGAGACCGAGGTGAGCCAATCGCCCGGTCTGAACAGTTGGGACGGCGAGGCGGCGCTGGCAATCGGCTGTGACCACGGCGGCAGCGTGACGGTTTCGGCGGGCGAGGATGCCACGGTCTATGCGTTTCAGG
>JANNAV010000034.1:0-3797 GCA_031384695.1 Paracoccaceae bacterium | reverse complement strand
TCGACGCCTACAACAACGGTCGACGACTGAAGACCCTCAATGGTCTGACACCTGCGCAGTTCATCTGGAAAGAATGGCAAGCGGCACCCGAAACGTTCATCCGAGAACCGTGCCACTTGACCTCGGGACTATACACCTAGTTCGCACCGATAGACATGGTGCGTGATGCGGTCATGCCGACCCCATTGCAGCGACGTGTCCTTGCCCAAAAGCATTTGCCAAATGATTTGCGCCTCGGACCAGTCGAGATCGACGTCCACCTCGCCCTTACCGATCATCATGCCGACGTTGTTGTGGGGCGACCACGGAATGTCTGCGGGCGCGGCGAGGTGTTCTGCCTGCCGCTTTCCATGGGACACGAAGTCAGAGCGGTATGCCTTCATTGGCGCGAGGATGTCGTGATGCGCACCCACAAGCGGCAGGTCGAACGCGCGTCCGTTCTTTGTCATGGGCAGGTGCAAATGGTCGTCGAATACCTGATCCCAACGCAGCGTCTTTGCCTCGCTCTTGCGCAGGCCCGTGAACAGCAAGAAGCGGTAGAACGCCTGATGCACAGGATTTTCGAGCGCGTTGACGGCCTCCTTCCAGCCTGCAAAATCTTCGATCACTGTCTTTGGCGGTTCTTCATCGTGCCATTCAATCGAGATTGTCGGGCACTCGGGCAAGTCATAGGTGCGTCGGACATGGTTCCAGATCGAGCGGAAAGACTTCATCGTGTGGTTCGCGGCCCGTTCGCCGCCCAACATGCGGGTGCGCCCTTTCACGTCCTTGCCCTCGCGCGGTACGGTCAGGCGCGCATGGTCACGGGCGCACATCGCGCGGTCGATCTGATCGAGCGGCGTGTCGAGCCAGTCCTTCAGGTTTACTTGCATCTGCCCTTCGACGATTTCGCGGTTCACATTAGACCGCAGTTTCGGGCGCGCGATATAGGCCGCGAGTGCCTCTTTCAGCGTCGGTGTGCGGGCGGCACGAAGGCGCTTCGCGACTGTGCCGGATGCGTGGTCGGCTGCAAGCAATGTCGCCTCAGTGCGGGCCTGTGCTGCGTTAATCTCCCCCCAGATGCCGATCTTGTCGCGAACGGTTTTCCCGTTCACGTCGCGCTGGAAGAAGAACGTCTTGCGGGTCTTGCCTGCGAACAAGGCGAAACCTTTGATCTCGGAATCCCAAAGTTTCGCGTCGGGCTGGGCATTCTTGCACGCGGTGTCGGTGATCTTGGGCACGGTGTTGATCCTTTTCGTAGGCAAATCGTAGGCAGCATGTTGAAACGCAGTGGTAGTCGCTGCTACAGTTGTCAGACGAAAGTGTAGTAAAATCAACCATCTTGCTAGATGGTGGTAGATGCTAGGTCTAATCTCTTAAGCCTTCCAAGCTAAAGACGCGGGTTCGATTCCCGCCGCCCGCTCCAACTGTCAACCCGCCGCTACAGATTATCGGACTGCGGCATGCCCAGCACGTGATAGCCGCCATCCACCCGCAACACCTCGCCGGTGGTGCACGCGCCGTAATCCGACGCAAGGAACACCGCCGCCCCTCCCACCGCATCCAGCGTGGCATTGGCGCGCAACGGCGCGTTGGCCTCGGTGTGGCGGAACGTCGCCCGCGCGCCGCCAATCGCGGCCCCGGCAAGGGTTTTCATCGGCCCCGGCGATACCGCGTTCACCCGGATATTCTGCGGCCCCAGATCATTGGCCAAATAGCGCACCGATGATTCCAGCGCCGCCTTCGCCACCCCCATCACATTGTAATTCGGCACCACCCGGTTGGAGCCCTGAAACGTCAGCGTGATCAGCGTGCCGCCATCCGGCATCAAACCAGCCGCCCGGCGCGCCACATCAATAAAGCTGAAACACGAGATCGCCATCGAGTTCTTGAAATTCTCAAGGCTGGTATTGATGAACCGCCCCGTCAGCTCGGTCTTGTCGGAAAACGCAATCGCATGCACCACGAAATCAATCTTGCCCCAGCGCGCGCCCAGCGCCGCAAAACACGCGTCCATCGACGCTGCGTTCATCACATCGACATCCACCAGAAAATCCGACCCGACGCTGGCCGCCAGCGGCTCCACCCGCTTGCCAAACGCCTCGCCCTGATAGGAAAACGCCAGTTCCGCCCCCTCCGCCGCCATGGCCCGCGCTATGCCCCAGGCGATGGACCGCTCGTTGGCGACGCCCATGATCAGCCCGCGTTTGCCCTGCATCAGATCGGCCATCCCGGCACTCCCTATTGGGTTAAAGTTCAGCCGAGGTATTTGCTCATCACCAATGTGGCATTGGTGCCGCCAAACCCGAACGAATTCGACAGCACGGAATCCAGCTGCACATTCTCGCGCAGCGTCATCACGATCTCGGACGCATCAAGCGCCGGGTCCAGCGTGGTGATATTGGCCGAGGCGGCGATGAAGTTCCCCTGCATCATCAGCAGCGAATAAATCGCTTCATGCACCCCTGTTGCCCCCAGCGAATGCCCGGTCAGCGATTTGGTCGAGGCCACGGGCGGTGTTGCGCCCACACCAAAAACCCGCCGGATCGCTTCCATTTCCACCACATCCCCCACCACCGTCGAGGTGCCGTGCGAGTTGATGTAGTCGATCTTGCGCCCCTCGGGCAGGGTCGAGATGGCAAGCCGCATCGACCGCTCGCCGCCTTCGCCCGACGGCGCCACCATGTCGTGGCCGTCCGACGTGGCGCCGTACCCCGTCACTTCGGCGTAAATCTTGGCACCGCGTGCCAGCGCATGGCTCAACTCCTCCAACACCACCACCCCACCGCCACCGGCAATCACAAACCCGTCGCGCGTGGCATCATAGCTGCGCGAGGCGGTCTGCGGCGTGTCATTATACTTGCTGCTCATAGCGCCCATCGCATCGAACAGGCAGGACAGCGTCCAGTCCAGTTCTTCGCCGCCCCCCGCAAACACGATATCCTGCTTGCCCAACTGGATCTGCTCCACCCCATTGCCGATGCAATGCGCCGATGTGGAACAGGCCGAGGTGATCGAATAATTCACCCCCTTGATCTTGAACGGTGTGGCAAGACAGGCCGAATTGGTCGAGGACATGCCCTTGGTCACCATGAACGGCCCCATCCGTTTGGGGCTGCCGGTTTCGCGCACGATGTTGTGGGCGCGGTAAAACGATTTCGTCGAAGGCCCGCCCGACCCCACGATCAACCCGGTCCGCACGTTGGAAACATCGCCGGGTTCAAGCCCGGAATCCTTCACCGCCTGATCCATGGCGATAAAGTTATAGGCCGCACCATCGCCCATGAACCGCAGATCGCGCTTGTCGATATGGTCCTCCAGCACGATCTGCGGCTGGCCATGCACCCGGCAGCGAAAGCCGTGCTCGGCATAGTCCGGGGCAAACACGATGCCCGATTTGCCAGCCCTCAGCGCCGCCGCCACCTCACCCGCGCTGTTGCCGATGGACGAGACGATGCCGATACCGGTGATCACGACGCGACGCATGGGGTTCTCCTTCTTGCCAAGCCGGATGGCGGCCAGATCAACTGGCCGACAGCGCAACCTTCATGTCTTTCACCAGATAGATCACCTCGCCGTCCGCTTCAACCCGCCCGTCGGCCACCCCCATGGTCAGGCGGCGGGTGGTCAGGGCCTTGGTGAAATCGACCGTATAGCGCAGCATCTTGCGGTCGGGGCGCACCATGCCGGTCAGTTTCACCTCGCCCACACCCAGCGCATAGCCCCGCCCCTGCCAGCCGCGCCAGCCAAGGTTAAAGCCGGTCAACTGCCACAAACCATCAAGGCCCAGACAGCCGGGCATGATCGGATTGCCGGGG
>JANNAV010000032.1:0-20032 GCA_031384695.1 Paracoccaceae bacterium | reverse complement strand
AACCCGGTGATGAAGATCGGTGCGCAACTGACCGAGGGCTTGCGCCAGCGCGACCGGCTTGGCCATGCCGAGGCTTGTGCCAAGGCGATTGCCGCGCTGGAGGCGGTGCAGATCCGCGACCCTGCCCGCGTGATGGAAGCCTATCCGCACGAGCTTTCGGGGGGTATGGGGCAGCGGGTGATGATTGCGATGATGCTGATCCCCAACCCGGATCTGCTGATCGCGGACGAGCCCACTTCGGCGCTGGATGTGACGGTTCAGGCGGAGGTTCTGGCTATTCTGGATGGGCTGGTGAAAACGCGGGGCATGGGGCTGATCTTCATCAGCCATGATCTGCGGCTGGTGGCGCGGTTTTGTGACCGGGTGCTGGTGATGTACAAGGGGCGGGTGGTGGAGGAGTTGGCGGCAAAAGACCTGATGGCGGCGAAACACCCCTATACGCAGGGGTTGCTGAACTGTTTGCCGCGCATTGGCGGCACGCGGGGGCCGCTGCCGGGGCTGGACCGCGATGCGGCCTGGGCCAACTGAGATGGCGTTTATCGAGATTGAAAATCTGTCAGTGATTTACAAGGCGAGCGGCCGCGAAGTGCGGGCGGTTGAGGCGGTTTCGCTGCGGGTGGAGGCGCGGCAGTCTTTTGGGTTGGTGGGCGAAAGTGGCTCGGGCAAATCCACTATCCTGCGGGCGATCTGTGGGTTGGCACCGATCAGCGCCGGAGCGATCCGCATCAATGGTGCGGCTTTGGCCAGCCCGCGCGGCCGGGCTTTTTCGGCCGAAGTGCAGATGGTGTTTCAAGACCCCTATGCGTCCTTGCATCCGCGCCACACGATTGACCGCACGCTTTCCGAGCCGCTGGCGATTCACGGTATCGGCAATACCGATGTGCGGGTGCGGCAGGCGTTGCTGGATGTCGGGTTGCCCGCAAATTTCCGCTTTCGCTATCCGCATCAGCTTTCCGGTGGGCAGCGGCAACGGGTGGCGATTGCGCGGGCGCTGATGCTGGAGCCGAAGATATTGCTGCTGGACGAGCCGACCTCGGCGCTGGATGCAAGCGTGCAGGCGGAAACGCTGAACCTTTTGGCGCGATTGCGCGAGGAACGCGGGCTGACCTTCATCATGGTCAGCCATGATCTGGCGGTGATTGATCACATGTGCGACCGGATTTTGGTGATGCAGCATGGCCGGGCGGTGGAGGAGTTTTCGCGCGAGGCGCTGGCGGGGGCCGCGATGCAGACCGATTATGCGCGGGCGCTGTTTGCCGCGAGTGCCGACAGGATGTTGGGATGAACGAGGCTTTGCCGGTATTCGACGGGCACAATGATTTCCTGCTGCGACTGCTGCAAAACCCGGACAGGCGGGATGTGTTGTGGTTGGAAGGCGACGGGACGGGGCATCTTGATCTGCCGCGCATGCGCAAGGGTGGGTTCGCGGGCGGGTTCTTTGCGATCTATATCCCCTCGCCCGAGGCGCATGACAGTCTGGCCTATATCGCAAAGATGAAAGTGCCGCCCTATCTGCTGCCGCTGGGCGATTTGATCAGTGCGGCGCAAGCGCAGCCGGTGGCGCTGGCGATGGCGGGGCATCTGCGCTGGATGGAGCGGGTGGCACCGGATGATTTCAAGGTTTGCACCGATGTGGCGGGGTTGCGCGATTGTTTTGCCCGTGGCGTGATATCGGCGATCATGCATATGGAAGGGGCCGAGGCCATCGGCCCCGATCTGGATGCGCTGCATGTTTTTCATGCCATGGGGCTACGGTCGGTCGGGCCGGTGTGGTCGCGGCCGACGGTGTTTGGCCACGGGGTGCCGTTCGGGTTTCCCGGCACGCCCGATACCGGCGAGGGGTTGACGGAGGCGGGCAAGCGGTTGATCCGCGAATGCAACGATCTGAAGATCATGATTGATCTGAGCCACCTGAACGAAAAGGGCTTTGATGATGTAGCTCTGCTTTCGGATGCGCCGTTGGTGGCGACGCATTCGAATGCGCATGCGGTAACGCCCGCCACGCGCAACCTGACCGACCGGCAGTTGGGGCTGATCCGCGACAGTGGCGGCATGGTGGGGCTGAATTTCGCCACCTCGTTCCTGCGCCGCGACGGGATGCAATCGGCGGATATGGGGTGGGACGATATCTTGCGGCATCTGGATCATCTGCTGACGGTGCTGGGCGAGGATCATCTGGGTCTGGGATCCGATTTTGACGGTGCGACCTTGCCGCAGGGGATTGGTGATGTAACGGGCTTGCCTGCGCTTCAGGCGGCGATGCGGGCGCATGGCTATGACGCGGGCCTGATGCGCAAGCTGTGCCACGAGAACTGGTTCGCGGTTTTGGAGCGGACCTGGGGCGGTTAGCGCCGTTTCACGCCGGGCAGCACGCAGAGCATCTCGAACAACAGGTAAGCGGCGGTGATGGCGGTGTTGCCGGTGGAGTCATAGGGCGGGGACACCTCGACCAGATCGCAGCCGACAAGGTTCAGCCCCTGGCAGCCGCGGATGATTTCCAGCGCCTGCACCGTGGTCAGCCCGCCGATTTCAGGGGTGCCGGTGCCCGGTGCGAAGGCGGGATCGAGGCTGTCGATATCATAGCTGAGGTACACCGGCCCGTCGCCCATTTGCGCGCGCACTTCGGCCATCAGGGGGGTGAGCGAGCGGTGCCAGCACTCCTCGGCCTGCACCACGCGAAAACCCTGCTGGCGTGGCCAGTCGAAATCATCCGCCGCATAGCCCGAGCCGCGCAGGCCGATCTGCACGCAGCGTTTGGCATCCAGCACCCCCGCCTCGACGGCGCGGCGAAAGGGGGTGCCGTGGGCGATGGGTTCGCCGAACATGTGGTCGTTGATATCGGCGTGGGCGTCGATGTGGATCAGACCAACCGGCGCGTGCTTTTTCGCCATGGCGCGCAAGATCGGGTAGGTGAGGGTGTGATCGCCGCCAAGGGTGAGGGGGATGCAGTTTTCGGCCAGAATCGCGTCGTAGGCGGCGGTGATGATGTCCATGCATTTGGGCAGGTTGAAGGTGTTGATCGCCACATCGCCGATATCGGCCACTTGCAGGCTGTCAAAAGGTGCTGCGCGGGTGGCCATGTTATAGGGGCGCACCATGCAGGATTCGGCGCGTATCTGGCGCGGCCCGTGGCGGGTGCCGGCGCGGTTTGAGGCGCCGATATCCATCGGAATGCCGACAAAACAGGCATCGAGCCCCCTGGCGCTGGCTTGGGTTGGCAGACGCATCATGGTGGCGGGGCCGCCGAAACGCGGCATCTGGTTGCCGCCGAGGGGTTGGTTGAAGATCTTGTCGGTCATTGGCTTGCTTTCTGTTCGGTCAGGCCGAGGTATAGGCCGGGCCGCCGGTCTTTCAGATAGGTGTTGTGCTCGCGCGAGCGGTGGAGTGCGGCGAGGTCTATGTCGGCCAGAATGAGGCTTTGGCCGCGCCCGGCACGGGCAACATCCCGGCCATCGGGGGCTATGACGCCAGAGAGGCCGCAATACTCGAAATCGGCCTCATGGCCGCAGCGATTGACGTAGGCGAGGTATATCTGGTTCTCATAGGCACGGGCCGGGACGATGGTTTCCGCTATTATATCATAGGGTTGCATCAGGGCTGTGGGCACCACCACCAGATCGGCACCCAACAGGGCCAGATGCCGGACATTCTCGGGAAACTCCACATCATAGCAGATCAGCAGGCCGATCCTGATGCCGCACAGTTCGAACAGGGTTGCGGGGGTCTGGCCCGCGCTGAATTGCACGCGGTCCACCGCGCCGAAGAGATGGGTCTTGCGGTAGTGGCCGATCTGCTGGCCCATGGCGTCAAAGGCGGCGGCGGCGTTGAAGATGGCGTTTGTGCTGCGCTCGGGGTAGCCGAGGATGATCGCGATGCCGGTGGTTTTGGCGATGGCCGCGACCTTGGCCAGTACGGGGCCGCCTTGCGGTTCGGCGCGACGCGCCACCTCGGCGGCACCGATGGCGTAACCTGTAAGGAACAGTTCGGGGGTGATTAGCAGGTCTGCGCCTTCGCCGCGCGCCTGCTGTGCGGTATGAGCCAGCAAGGCGAGATTGCCCTGCACGGTGTCGGCAATTTCGGGGCCTTGAAAACAGGCTATTCGCATCGGAGTGCCTTTGTTTCGTCCCACCTGAGCAATCCTGCGCCTGATCGCGGGGCAAAGGCAACCAAATCTTGGGGCACGGTAATTTGGCGCGGTTTGGGTGAGAACGCCGTTGCGTGCCGGGGGATTTCAGGCAAACTTGCCGGGTAGCTGCGTGGGACAGGGGAGCAGATTTTGGGGCGACTTCAGGGCAAGACGGCGCTGGTGACGGCGGCGGGGCAGGGGATTGGCAGGGCGTCGGTGCTGGCGATGGCGCGCGAGGGCTGCCGGGTGATTGCGACGGATGTGAACGAGGTGGCGCTGGCACAACTGGCGGCGGAGGGGTTGGAGACGCGGGTGCTGAACGTGCGCGATCCGGCGTCGATCGCGGCGGCTGTGGCATCGGTGGGAGGGGCGGTGGATGTGCTGTTCAACTGCGCGGGGTTTGTGGCGGCGGGCAATATTCTGGACTGTGACGAAGATCAGTGGGCCTTCAGTCTGGACCTGAACATGACGGCTATGTACCGGATGTGCCGGGCTTTTCTGCCGGGGATGCTGGCGGCGGGGGGGGGGTCGATCATCAATATGGCGTCGGTTGTCTCATCAACCATCGCCGCACCGAACCGGTTTGTTTATGGCGCGACCAAGGCCGGGGTGCTGGGGCTAACCAAGGCGATTGCGGCGGATTTCATCATCCAGGGCATCCGCTGTAACGCGATTTGCCCAGGGACGGTGGAGAGCCCGTCGCTGGAGGCGCGGCTGCAGGCGACGGGGGATTATGCGGCGGCGAAAGCGGCTTTCATCGCGCGCCAGCCGATCGGGCGGATCGGGCGGGCCGAAGAGATTGCGGCGTTGGTGGTGTATCTGGGGAGCGATGAGAGCAGTTACACCACCGGGCATGCGCATGTGATTGATGGCGGCTGGAGCAATACTTAAAGCGTGTAGCGCTTAATCGGGTTCAGCCGATTGGGCGCTACACGCAACATGCTCAGGCGGTTCCGGTCTTGGATTTCCTTCAATCTGAATCAGATTGAAGGAAATCCGCTTTAACCGCGGAAATGGTTCAGCACATAGACCCGGATGGCCGAGGCGAGGCCGGTATCGGGCGCGCGGTCTGCATCAATTTCGGCTGACAGCGCGTTGAAAGGCATGGACTTTTCTTGCGCGATCTGGCGCAGGGCAGACCAGAACTCGGCTTCTAACGACACCGACGTGCGATGACCGTTGAGGGTGAGGGAGTGTTTGACGGGCCGGCCTGTCATTCGCGTTTCAGTGCGTCAAGATCGCGGGCGGCTTTAGTGCGGCGGGCGGCGGCGAGGTGCTTTTCGGCCTTGGGCACGCCCGATTTTGCCGCATTGGCATCGGCCTTGGCGCGGGCCTGATCGCGGGCGCGGGCCTTGCGGGCCTTGTTCAGGTTGAGGGGTTCGGCCATGTTCAACCCTTTGGGCCGATCATGTCTTCGGGGCGCACCACGCGGTCGAAGGTTTCGCCGTCCACATAGCCAAGGGCTATCGCCTCCTCGCGCAGGGTGGTGCCGTTCTTGTGGGCGGTTTTGGCAACTTTGGTCGCCGCATCATAGCCGATGGTGGGGGCGAGGGCGGTGACCAGCATCAGCGATTCCTTCATCAGCCGGTCGATGCGGGCGATGTTGGCGGTGGTGCCCGTCACCATGTTATCGGTAAAGCTGGCCGAGGCGTCACCCAGAAGTTGCATGGATTGCAAGACGTTATAGCTCATCACCGGGTTGAACACGTTCAGCTCGAAGTGCCCCTGTGAGCCTGCGAAACCGACGGTGGCATCGTTGCCCATCACTTGGGCGCACACCATTGTCAGCGCCTCGGCCTGCGTGGGGTTCACCTTGCCCGGCATGATCGACGAGCCGGGTTCGTTTTCTGGCAGGTTCAACTCTCCCAGCCCTGAGCGCGGGCCGGAGCCGAGAAAGCGCATGTCATTGGCGATTTTGAACAGCGATACGGCGACCACGCGGGTGGCGCCGGACATCTCGACAATGGCGTCATGGGCGGCCAGCGCCTCGAACTTGTTGGGGGCGGTGACGAAGGGCAGGTTGGTGAGGGCGGCGATTTTGGCGGCCACCCGCACATCCCAGCCGACACGGGTGTTGAGGCCGGTGCCGACGGCGGTGCCGCCTTGGGCCAGCTCGTAAATCGCGGGCAGGGCCGCGTTGATGCGGCGGATGCCCATCGCCACCTGATGGGCATAGCCGGAAAACTCCTGCCCCAGCGTCAGGGGGGTGGCATCTTGCGTGTGGGTGCGGCCGATCTTGATGATGTCTTTGAATTCGTTGACTTTCACCAGCAAGGCCGCGTGCAGTTTTGCCAAGCCCGGCAGCAGCACATCGCGCGCGGTCATGGCGATGGCGACGTGCATGGCGGTGGGAAAAGTGTCGTTTGACGATTGCCCCATGTTGACATGATCATTGGGATGGACCGGCTTTTTCGAGCCCATGACGCCGCCCAGCATCTGAATGGCGCGGTTCGAGATCACCTCGTTGGCGTTCATGTTGGATTGGGTGCCGGAGCCGGTTTGCCAGACCACCAGCGGAAAGTTGTCGTCGAACTTGCCGTCCATCACCTCGGTTGCCGCCGCCGCGATGGTGGTGCCAAGGTCGGCTGCGATATCGCCCTGATCTATGTTCACCAGCGCGCAGGCCTTTTTGATCACACCAAGCGCGCGGACGATGGCGATGGGCTGCTTTTCCCAGCCGATCCGGAAGTTCTGGATCGAACGCTGGGTTTGCGCGCCCCAATACTTGTCGGCGGGCACTTCGAGGGGGCCAAAGCTGTCGGTTTCGGTGCGGGTGGCGGACATGGCGCGGCTCCTTGGGTGGATATGCGCCCTCTTAGGCCGAGAGCCCAAGGGAATCAACCGACAGGTGCGGGGCGGCGGTGGCGGTTTTGCGGTAGAGATAGACCTGAGCCGGTGGCAGGTTGGCCCAGACATAGGGGCCATGTGCCATGGCAAAGCCCAGATCGGCGATCAGATCGGGCGAGAGCGGCGAGCGCGGGCCATAGGTGAACTGGATGAGGTGGCCGCCCGGCGTCAGAACCGAAGCCGCAGCCCCGGCGATGGCGCGGCGCACTTCGGGCGGCATCGAGAGGAGTGGCAGGCCAGAAACCACGGCGCCCGCCTTGCCCGCAAGATGGCGGGCGGCGGTTTCGGCACCTGCGTGGTACACCGTCACACCGGGAAATCTGCGGCGCAGGTGGGCCGCGAAATCCGGGTTCATCTCGAACAGGGTCAGATCATGCGGTGCTACGCCGCGCGCGAGGATCGCCGCCGTCAGCCGCCCGGTGCCGGGGCCGAATTCGACCACCCGGCCGGTGGAGGGGCCAAGCCCGCGCGTCATCGCCTGTGCGAGCCAGCGCGACGAGGGGGCAAGGGCCGAAACCTCGCGCGGGTTCTGCAACATCTGACGCAGGAAAAGGAATCGCGGTGAGGCCATGGGTTATCCGAACCGCCGCTTACGGCTTGCGGAATTTGTCGAGGCGCAGGATCTGGGCGTCTTGTTGCGGCGGGTTGGGGTCATCATCGCCGCCGTCATCATCGCCTTCGTCTTCGTCATCATCATCTTCATGGGTTTCAAAACGCAGGCCAAATTCAACGGACGGGTCTACGAAGGTGCGCACCGCGTCGAAGGGGATGATCAGCGGCTCGGGTTGGTTGCCGAAGTTCAGGGTGACGGTAAAGCCCTCGTCGGTGACGGCAAGATTTTCGAACCAATGCTGGATCACCAGCGTCATCTCGCCGGGATAGCGCGAGCGGAGCCAATCGGCAATGCCCACCCCGGGGGTGTTGGTATCGAAGGTGATGAAGAAGTGATGCTCGCCCGGCAGGCCATGTTCGGCCACGTCTTTGAGAACGGTTTGGATGAGGCCCCGCATGGCGCGGTGCATGAGGTTTCCGTAATCAATCGAGCGCGCCATTCCACATCCTTTCCCCGATCTGGTCACCATAGGGGATTCGCAATCGAAGGAAAGGGGGGGTGATCAGATGAGCGCCACTCCGGCCCCGGCAAGGGCCGCAAGCCCCAGCACGATGGGCAGTGGCCAATGGCGGATCAGCAGGAAATAGGCGCTGGCCAGCGCCATGGCGGCGGCGGCGGCGTTCAGGCTGGAAAGCTGGGGGACGATGATGTGCAGCGGGCTAAGATCGAACCGGGGCACCGCGCGAAAGAACACATGGGCCGCAAACCACAGCGACAGGTTGGCGATCACCCCCACGACGGCGGCGGTGATGGCGGCCAGGGCCCCCGAAAGGCGGGGGGCGGCGGTCAGGCGGCTGATCCAGGGTGCTCCGGCGAAAATCCATAGAAAACAAGGGGCGAAGGTCATCCAGAGGGTGATGGCTGCCCCCGCGAGGCCAAGGGCCACGCCGCCCTGGCGGTAGGCCGCGAGATAGCCCACAAACTCGGTCACCAAAATGAGCGGGCCGGGGGTGGTTTCGGCGAGGCCCAGCCCGTCCATCATCTGCGGCAGGGTCAGCCAGCCTTTTTCCTGCACCACGGTTTGGGTCATCCACGCGAGGACGGCGTAGGCGCCGCCGAAGGTGAGCATGGCAAGTTTGGAGAAATAGAGGCCGATCTCGGCGAGCAGACCGCCCTCGAACCGCCAGAGCGCCGCCAACGGCACCAGCCAGACCGCGCCCCAGATTGCCGTCGCGCGCAGGCTTTCGGCCCAGGGGGCGGCGGTTTGCAGTGGCGGTTGCGGGGTGTTGCGGGTGGTGAAAAAGCCCCAGATTCCGGCGGCGATGATGACCACCGGGAAAGGCACCGCGAAGGCGAAAAGGGCTATGAAGGTAAGCCCCGCGATGGCCCAGTGGCTGCGCGATTTAAGGGCGCGGCGGGCGACGCGCAACAGCGCCTCGATCACGATGGCCACCACGGCGGCCTGCACGCCGGTAAAGATCGCGGCCACCAGCGGCACCTGACCGAAGGCCGCGTAGATCATCGAGAGCGCCAGCACCACCAGCGCGCCGGGGATCACAAACAGGCCGCCCGCGATCAGCCCGCCCTTGGTGCCATGCAGTTTCCAGCCGGAATAGGTGGCCAGTTGCATCGCCTCGGGGCCGGGCAGCAACATGCAGAACGACAGGGCCGAGAGATATTCCTTCTCGGTCAGCCAGTTGCGGGCATCGACCAGCTCGCGGTGCATGAGGGCAATTTGTGCCGCCGGGCCGCCGAAGGAGAGCACGCCAATGCGGGCGAAAACGCGGGTGATCTCGGCGAGCGTTGGGTTCATTCGATGCGTCCTGCGGGCCAGTCATGCGATTCTTCGAACCCGTCGCGGGCCCAGCGGTACAGGGCGTCGTAAAGGGCGATGCCTGCGGCCAGTTGTTCCAGATCATCACGGTACATACGCGACAGGCCTACGGAAATTGCTAACAGCCCGGCCGCCTGAGGCGAGATGTCGTGGCGGTCGGTATCGGCGGCGCGGACCACGAGGGCGAGGCGGGCAAGTGCTTCGGTTTGCAGGCCGAATTCGGTGAGCATAGTGTCAAAGGTGCAGGTGTCGCCGCGATGGCTCCAGAAGGTGCCTTCGATATCGAAGGGCACGGCGTTAAAGCGTTCGGCCACGCCCTGCACCTCGGAGGGGGCGACGTAGAGGATGCGGGCGGCTGGGTTGATGAAGCGGCGGATCAGCCATGGGCAGGCGATACGGTCGATCTTGGGGCGGTGGCGGGTAACCCAGAGACCGGTGGCGGGCAGGATGCCTGCGGGGATCAGGGGCAGGCTTGCCGCCACCCAGGCCGCGTGGCCGCCCGCGAGGGTTTCGGCGCGCAGACCGTGACAGCGGAGGAGGGCGGCGGCCCCTTCGGAGATCTTGGCGCCGCGCTGGCAGGACAGGATGATGTAGTGATCGCGC
Organism: Paracoccaceae bacterium; assembly: GCA_031384695.1. Lineage (GTDB taxonomy): Bacteria > Pseudomonadota > Alphaproteobacteria > Rhodobacterales > Rhodobacteraceae > JANNAV01. The sequence continues at coordinate 10,069 of JANNAV010000032.1, read as the reverse complement.
AGCGATTCCACATGATCTGCGATGGTTTGAAAGGCGATGCGGCGGGCGGTAGGGATGGTGCGGGGGTCGGCGGCGAAATCGTCGTCGATGCGCAGGTCGATCAGAACCGGGGCGTCGGGGGTGCCCAAAAGGCGCATCAGGGTGGCGGGCGTGATCTGGTTCGGGCCGGGCATGGCGGCATCCTTTTCAAACGGGTGAAGGGGATGCGAGCTTTGGCTGACGCCTGACGGGGCGCGCGCGAGCCCCCTGTATTGGGCATAACCGGATGGGGTGGCCGGGGTCAAGAGGCGAGTTTGGCCAGTTCGCGCAGCAGTTTGTCGTGGATGGCGCGGGGGTAATCGCCCAGGCTGCGGGCGGTGACGGCGAAACCGCCTTTGGTGATCACCCATTTGCGGTAAAACGCGGTGAGGGGGGCGGCGCGTCCGGCTTCCTCAATGGCGATTGCGTTGATGGTGATACCCTGCGCCTCGGCTTCGGCGCGGGCCTGCGAGACAGTGAAGCCGACGTTTTCGGGGCCGTCGCCCGAGATGTCGATGACATGGCGTTTACAGGCGGCAACATCGGCAAACTGCGCGATGGCAAAGCGCAAGGCATCGCCCACGGCGGTGTCGGAGGCGTCAAAGGCGCGGGGCAGGGTGCGGGCGCGGGCGGCGAAGGTGGCCACTTTCGCCTCGGTCAGCATCGGCTGCCAGCCAATGGTGAGGGCTTGTTTGCCCACCCCGGACCATTGCACCATCGCAAGGGAAACCTGATCTTTTACAAGGGCTTCGATGATGTTGGGGTCTTGCAGCGCATCGGCCAGACCTTGCATCTGCAGCAGGTATTCGCCTTCATCGATCGAGCCGGAAATGTCGATGGCCAGCAGGAGTGCGGTTTCGCAGGCCGTGGCAGGGCCTGTGAGGGCGAGGGCGAGAACGAGGGTGCGGAGCATGCTGCGAGGTTGCAGTTTTCGGGCCGGTAAATCAAGGAAAAGGTGCAGGCTTCTGTTGCCAGGTGCCTGCGGACCCCGCCTTACGCTGCTAAGCGCAAGGGCTTAGTTTCGGCGACGCGAACTGCTTACGCAGCAAGCGCCATTGCCGGAGCACGGTTGTCATTGGCAACTGTACATTTGGTCCGATAACGGTGGTACCTACCGAGCAAAAGCTGGCCCCTTTAGACGTTCGTCGATCCTGTTTCGACCCCGTCCATCCCCAATGCAGGATATCTGGTGGAGTCGCCGGGTACCGCCCCCGGGTCCGAGCCGTTTATTATGGGTGCGTTTATCGCCATAGTTCCGGGCAAGCCCGCAACGCTCACAATATAGGCGGCGCGGGGGGGCGGCACAAGGGTGATGCGCGCGCAGGGTTAAGGTGCGGGATTTGCGGGGAAATCTGGCAAGGCGGCGGGGATGGGGGGCGTATGGGTTTCTATATGCATCCGGTATGGCCGGGCATGTTCCGAACTGCGGCGGCGGGAGGGGTGATTCCCCGCGTTAACCATGCGACTGGAAAGCCGCCCGGATGGTCGGGATCATGCGCCCGGACGGGTCTGGAAACGCTTCGGTGGAGCGTTTGCCCGGTTCGTAGCCCGTAGGCGGAACGCCGAAGAGCAAGGGGTGCGCCGCAGGTGGGACGGTGAGGCAAATTGGGCGAGGGAAGAAGGGAGGGCGAAAGAACAAAAGAGGCGTCAACGGCGCTGGGTTTCCACCGCCGTTGACGCCTTTGGTCGATCAGAAGCCCGACTTGATCAGTTCGAACTCTTCGGTCATGCGGTCGCGCATTTCGGGCGCGATCGGCACTTGGCTGAGCAGGGTGCCGTTGACGGGATCGACCTCGCCCGCGCGCAATTCGTCGGCGGTGAGGGTGGCGAGGGCTGCATCATTGGCATGGGCATAGCCGAAGTTTTCCAGGAGCCCCTTGGCCGAGCCGTGATCGAGCCATGCGTTGATGAAATCATAGGCCTTGTCTTCGGAGCCCGGCGCGTCCTTGAAGTTCACATAGCCGCAGAACCACGAGGTGACGCCCTCGGTCGGGGTGCGGTTGAAGGCGGCGGGGATGCCTTCGCGGCGGATGGCGGCGTAGCCATCGTTCCACGACCATGCCACGATCACCTCGCCGGTTTTCATCAGCTGGGCAAGTTCCGACGGATCGGCCCAATAGGTGCGCACGTTGGCGTGGGCAAGGCGCAGCCATGCGGCAGCGGCTTGAAACTGTTCTTCGGTGATGTTGGTCCAGTCGGACACGCCGGTAGCGAGGAGGGCCAGCGACCATGTGTCATCGGTGTTGTCGGGCAGCGAGATGCGCCCGGCGAAGGCCGGATCGGTGAACACGTTGAGGGAGGCCACCTGTTCGGGTTTCACCTGATCGGTGTTATAGGCAATGGCGGTATAGGCATAATCGGTGGGGATGTACCAAACACCGCTGTCATCCTTGTAGATCGGCGAATCGAGGAAGCGGGGGGCGATTTCGCCGAAATTCGGAATGCGGCTGGTATCCCACGGCTCGATCAGGCCCGCGTCGCGGTATTTGCCGACCATCTGCGAGCAGGGATGCGCCACGTCGGCCTTGAAGCCCGATTGCATCTTGGTGAACGCCTCGTCGTCATCGCCGAAGAAGGTGTAGGAGGGCATCTGGCCGTTCTTGGCGACGTAACCTTCGATCAGCGACTGGTTTTCAAAGCCGGCCCAATCGAACACCAGCAGATCGGGATCAGCGGCGCGGGCGGATGTGGTGAAGGTGAGCGCCAGTGCGGTGCCCGCGAGAAGTTTGGTCAGATGTGTCATGAATGCTCCCGTAGGTTATGGTGTCGGGGTCTTTGGTCTGCCCCTATGATGCGCCAAGGCTAGCCGGGTGAGGGGCCGGGCTCCAGACCTTCAATACACTTTGTCAGGGCAGAGCGGCAATTCAAGGGTGCCGTAGGGTAAAGCGCCCAAATTTTGATCAAACGATTGTGTTCGGGGCGGTTGCCAAAGGCGGGATTGGCGGCGATGTTGGGGGAGATGTTTTGGGGGATATGATGAGCCAGCTTGATCTTGATTTCGTGCGCAGCCAGTTTCCGGCGTTTTCCGAGCCACAGTTGGTGGGCCATGCGTTTTTCGAGAACGCGGGCGGGTCTTACCCGTGCCGGCAGGTGGTGGACCGGCTGCACCGGTTTTATGTGGAGCGCAAGGTGCAGCCTTACGGGCCTTATCCCGGCGCGCAGGCGGGTGGAGCCGAGATGGACGAGGCGCGCACAAGGCTGGCGGCGATGATGGGGGTGGCGGGGCCGCAGGTCTCGTTCGGGCCATCGACCAGCGCCAATACTTACGTGCTGGCGCAGGCGGTGCGGCTGTGGCTGCGCGGGGCGAAGGCGGCGATTGTGGTTACAAATCAGGATCATGAGGCCAATTCGGGGGTATGGCGGCGGCTGGCCGATGAGGGAATTGAAGTGCGCGAGTGGCGGATTGACCCGGACACGGGGCATCTTGATCCGGCCGATCTGGCAGGGCTGCTGGCGGATGGCAAGGTAAAGCTGGTGGCGTTTCCGCATTGCTCGAACGTGGTGGCCGAGATCAATGATGTGGCAGCGATCTGTGCGATGGCGCGGGCTGCGGGGGCGCGGACGGTGGTGGACGGGGTGAGTTATGCGCCACACGGGTTCCCGGATTTTGCGGCGCTGGGGTGCGATGTGTATCTGTTTTCAGCCTATAAAACTTACGGCCCGCATCAGGGGATCATGGTGATCGCGGAAGATTTCGGGGCCGAGTTGCCGGCGCAGGGGCATTCGTTCAACGCAGGATCGCTTTACAAGCGGTTCACGCCGGCGGGGCCGGATCATGCGCAGATTGCCGCTTGTGCGGGGATGGTGGATTACATCGACGCGGTTTATGCGCATCATTTTGCGGCGGGCGCGGACGCTTTGGACAGGAACCGGGCGGTGCATGATCTGATGCGGGCGCAGGAGGTGGAGGTGGTGGCGCCCTTGCTGGATTATCTGGCGGGGCGCAATGATCTGCGGCTTTTGGGGCCGCGCCGGGGGGAGGACCGGGCGCCTACTGTGGCGGTGGCGCTGGACCGCGCGGCCGAGCCGGTATCGGAGGCGCTGGGGCGCGACGGGATTGCCTGCTGGGCGGGGGATTTCTATGCGGTCAGGCCGTTGGCGGCGATGGGGATTGACCTTGCGCAGGGTGTTTTGCGGCTGAGCATGGTGCATTACACCGGGGCGGATGATGTGGTGCGCTTGATTGCGGCGCTGGACCGGGCACTTTGATCACAGTTCGTTGATTATCTGGCGCGGGCGTGATCCGTTTGGATTTGCCCCGCGTAACAGGTTGAAATGACGAAGAGTGTAATGACCGAAAGCCCCCTGATAGTCTGGTTCCGCCGCGATCTGCGGCTGGGTGATCACCCGATGCTGGCGCAGGCTTTGGCCGAGGCGCGGCCAGTGGTGCCGGTGTTCATATTGGACGCAGCGACCGAAAGCCTTGGGGCGGCGGCGTTTTGGCGGCTGGGGTTGGCGGTTGAGGCACTGGCGGCTTCGCTTGCGAAGCTGGGCGCGCGGTTGATCCTGCGCCGGGGCGAGGCTTTGGCGGTGTTGCAGGGGCTGGTGGCGGAAACCGGGGCTGCGGCGGTGATGTGGCAGCGGCTTTATGACCCGCAGGCGATGGCGCGGGATGTGGCGGTGAAGGCGGGCCTCAGGGCGGGCGGCGTGCGGGCGGAAAGCCACGCCGGGCATCTGTTGTTCGAGCCGATGGATGTGGCGACGGGGCAAGGCGGGTTTTACAAGGTTTACACGCCGTTCTGGAATGCGGTGCGGCATCGGCCGGTGGCGGCGGCGGTTGCGGCCCCGCTGGCATGGCCTGGCCCTGCGGTTTGGCCTGCAAGTGATGCTCTCGCCGATTGGCGGATGGCGGCGCGGATGCGGCGGGGGGCGGGTGTGGTGCGGCCCTATCAGCGGGTGGGCGCGGCGGCGGCACTGGCGCGACTGGAGGAATTCATCGCGGGGCCGGTGCGGCACTACCGGCAGGCGCGGGATTTTCCGGGTGACGTGGGGGCGACCTCGGGCCTTTCCGAGAATCTGGCATGGGGCGAGATCGGGCCGCGCAGCATCTGGCACGCGGGGTTTCGCGCCATGCAGGAGGGCGCGGCGGGAGCGGAGCATTTCCTGAAAGAGCTGGTCTGGCGCGAGTTTGCCTATCATCTGATGTATCATTCGCCCCATATCCTGACTGCCAGTTGGCGCGAGGGGTGGGAGAATTTCCCGTGGCGCGGCGATAATGCCGACGCCGAACGCTGGCGGCGGGGGATGACGGGCGAGCCGTTTGTCGATGCGGCGATGCGCGAGATGTATGTGACGGGGCGGATGCACAACCGGGCGCGGATGATTGTCGGCAGTTACCTGACCAAGCATCTGCTGACCGACTGGCGGGTGGGGCGCGACTGGTTCGCCGAATGCCTGACCGATTGGGATGTGGCTTCCAATGCGATGGGCTGGCAATGGGTGGCGGGATCGGGGCCGGATGCCGCGCCCTATTTCCGGGTGTTCAACCCTGAAACCCAGGCCGAAAAGTTCGACGCCGACAGCAGCTATCGTCGGCGGTTCATTGCCGGGTACATGGGCGCGGCGGGGCCGGAGGCACTGGCCTATTTCGCGGCGGTGCCGCGGGCCTGGGGTTTGCGGGCCGGTGATGCCTACCCCGCGCGCCCCGTGGTAGAGTTGGCGGAGGGGCGGGCGCGGGCGCTGGCGGCGCTGGCCGCGTCGAAGGGCGTAAAAGAGACGGCATGAGCATGACTTTTAACACGAAAATCACCCCGGGGGGTAAATGACTGTCCTGACCTCAACCACCGTTCTGACCTCAACAAAGGGCCAGACCGGCCTGCCACGCTATTTCGCCTCGGCCTATGAGGTGGCGCAAAAGCTGCAAAACGGCCGTCTGGATTTTGTGTTGCCCGACGGGCGGCGCTTTCGCATCGAAGGGGCGAACCCCGGCCCGGTGGCGGAGATGGATATCCACAACCCCGATCTGTTCGCAAGGATGATCCGCGAGGGCGATCTGGGGTTTTGCGAAGCCTATCTTGATGGCTGGTGGAGCACACCGGATTTGCAGGCCTTCATGGACCTTGTTCACGAGGATAACGACAGTGTTTATTCAGGCTTTCCCGGTATCGGGCTGGTGCGGGCGTTCGAGCGTTTGCGGTTCTGGCTGCAATCCAACAGCCGCAGTCAGGCGCGCCGCAACATCGCGCGGCACTATGATCTGGGCAATGATTTTTATCGGCTGTGGCTTGACGACACCATGACCTATTCCTCGGCGCTTTTTCAAAGCGGGCAGGAAAGTCTGGAACGGGCGCAGGTGCAGAAATATGCCTCGATGGTGGATCAGATGGGGGCGGTGCCGGGGGATCATGTGCTGGAAATCGGCTGTGGCTGGGGCGGGTTTGCCGAATATGCGGCGCGCGAGCGGGGGCTGCGGGTAACCGGCCTGACGATTTCGCAGGCGCAACATGATTATGCTGTGGCACGGATGCAACGCGCGGGGCTGGCTGGGCAGGTGGAGATCAAGATGCAGGACTACCGCGATGAGCGCGGGGTTTATGACGGCATCGCCTCGATCGAGATGTTCGAGGCGGTGGGTGAAAAATACTGGCCGGTGTATTTTCAGACCCTGCGGGATCGGTTGAAGCCGGGCAAGAATGCGACGTTGCAGATCATCACGGTGCCGAACGAGCGTTTTGAGGGTTACCGAAAGAGTATTGATTTTATTCAGAAATACATCTTTCCGGGGGGAATGCTGCCCTCACCCGCCGTGCTTGCGCGCGAGGTGGAGCGGGCGGGCCTGCGGCTTGGCGCGTCGATCGAGTTCGGGGCGAGTTACAGCCAGACCTTGCGGCGCTGGCATGAGGCGTTCAACGGCAAATGGGCCGATGTGGCGCGGATGGGCTTTGATGACCGGTTCCGGCGGATGTGGAACTTTTACCTTACCTCTTGCGCCGGAGCCTTCGAGGGCGGAAACTGCGATGTGACGCAGATTACCGTGACCCGCCCCAACTGAAGGGAGCCGCCCTTGCACAGAACGCCGATGCCAACCGCCGCCAAGCTTGTGGCGGCCATTGCCTTTGGGATGGTGGCGTTTACGGCCGCGCATGTGTTCATCCCGTCGCTGCCGGAGGGCACCCAGACCAAGGGGTTTCGCGAGGTTTCGGCGGTTATCGGGGTGCTGTGTGGCTGGCTGGTGATGGGGGGTTTGGTAGGGCGCGGCTATTACGGCGCGATGGGATCGGGGGTGCGCACGTCGGCCACCATCTTTTTCTTTGTGCTTCTGGGCTTTTCGATCAGGGAGATGCTGAAACGGTCGATGCAGCAGATCTATGACGGGCCGATGGAGGCGGTGGTCGCAATCTTTGACGTGATGCTGTTTTATGGCAAGATGATGGTGACGCCGCAGATGCCTTTGGCGCTGGTGCTGGGCGGGTTTCTGGCGGGATGGGCTGCGGAATGGGCGGGGCGGCGGTGGCCGTGAGCCATGCGGGCGTAAGCCTTGGCGCGGGGGTGAATTACTTCTTTTTCGGCTCGCTCTGCCATGCGCCTTTGCTGGAGGTGGTGTTGGGGCGTGCGGTGGTGGCCGAGGCGGCAGTGCTGCCGGGCCGGGCAACGTTCTGGGCCGAGGGGCAGGCGTTTCCGCTGATGGTGCTGCAGGCGGGGGCTGTGGCACCTGGGGTGGTGGTGCGGGATATGGTGGCGGAGGATATCCGGCGGCTGGAGTATTACGCGGGCAGTTTTGTGACACGGTGCGAGGAGGTCGAGGTTCTGTTGGCGCAGTATGCGGTGGCCGCGCGGGTGTTCGTGCCGGATCTGGCGCAATGGCGGGTAGGAGCGCGCTGGATGCTGGCCGATTGGCAGGCGCGGTTTGGCGCTTTGGCGGTGGCCACGGCGGGCGATTTCATGGTGCAGTTTGGCGTGAAGCCGGGGGCCGAGGTGCGGGCGCGCTATGGCGCGATGCTGGCGCGGGGGGCAAGCCGGGTGCGGGCGGCGGAGGATGGGGCGGGCGCGTTGCGCTATCGCCCGGGGCTGGGGGATGTGGCGGTGCGGGCGCGGCGCGAACCTTATGCGAAGTTCTTTGCGGTGGAGGAATACGATCTGCGCTTTCGCCGCTTTGATGGCGCGATGAGCCGCGAGGTGCTGCGAGCGGCCTTTATTGCCGCCGATGCGGTGACGGTGCTGCCCTATGATCCGGTCCGCGACCGGGTGCTGCTGATCGAGCAGTTCCGGGTGGGGCCGTTTGCGCGGGGCGACGCGCAAGCCTGGCAGATCGAGCCGATTGCCGGGCGGATTGACGCGGGCGAGACGCCGGAAGACGCGGCGCGGCGCGAAGCGTTTGAGGAAGCGGGGCTGAGCTTGGGCGAATTGCTGGCAGTGGCGCAGTATTATCCCAGCACGGCGGCGGTTTCGGAATATCTCTACTCCTATGTTGCCTTGTGCGATCTGCCGGACGGGGTGGCGGGGGTGTTTGGCGTGGCGCATGAGGCCGAGGATATTCGCGGCCATCTGGTGAGTTTTGAGGCATTGATGGCGCTTGTCGCCTCGGGCGAGGTGGCGAATGCGCCGCTGATCCTGACGGCGCTGTGGTTGCAGCGCGAACGTGCGGGGTTGCGGTAGCGGGGCTTTTCATTTCGCCCGCGCCCCCCTATAGCGGGCAAGCGGGATGCCCCCGTGGCTCGCGGAAGTGGAAGCGCCAGTAATGAGAACCATCACCACGACCGAAGAGCTTGCAGCCTTTTGCACCGCCGCCAAAGCCCAGGCCTACGTGACCATCGACACCGAGTTTCTGCGCGAGCGGACCTATTGGTCCAAGCTGTGCCTGATCCAGATGGCGCTGCCAAATTCCGGGCCGGGGGCGGGTGGTGACGCGGTGCTGGTGGACCCGATCGAGGGCGAGGCGATGTCGGTGGCGCCGCTTTACGATCTGTTCCGCCACGAGGCGACGGTGAAGGTGTTTCACGCAGCCCGGCAGGATCTGGAGATTTTCTTTGTCGAGGGCGATTGCTTTCCCAAGCCGTTGTTCGACACCCAGATCGCCGCGATGGTTTGCGGCTTTGGCGAGCAGGTGGGGTACGAGACGCTGGTGAAGAAGATCGCCAAGCAGGATCTCGACAAGACCTCGCGGTTTACCGACTGGTCGCGGCGGCCGTTGACGGTGGCGCAGCAGGATTACGCGCTGGCCGATGTGACGCATCTGCGGGTGATCTACGAGTTTCTGGCGGCAACGCTGGCCAGGAACGGCCGGCAGGGGTGGGTGGAGGAGGAGTTGGCGATCCTGACCGATCCTGCCACCTATACCATTCATCCCGATGAGGCGTGGCTGCGGGTGAAGACGCGCACGACGTCTGGGCGGTTTCTGGCGATGGTCAAGGAGTTGGCGCGGTTTCGGGAGGCCTATGCGCAGGCGCAGAACGTGCCACGCAGCCGGGTGATGAAGGATGACGCGCTGCTGGAACTGGCCTCGACGCGGCCGACCACGCTTGAGGAGTTGGGCCGCTCGCGCATGTTGATGCGCGAGGGCAGGAAGCCCGAGATTGCCGAGGGGATTTTGGGGGCCATCAAGGTGGCGGCCGAGATGAAGCCCGAGGATTTGCCCAAAGCCGACAGCAGCCGCGAGCAGTTGCAGGTGAACCCGGCACTGGCCGACCTGCTGCGGGTGCTGCTGAAGGCGAAATCCGAGGCTTTGGGGGTGGCGCCACGGCTGATCGCCTCGGCCGGAGAGCTGGATGCGATTGCCGCGGGCGAGCGGGGGATGGACGCGCTGAAAGGCTGGCGGGCCGAGGCATTCGGCAGCGATGCGTTGCGGCTGTGCCGGGGCGAGATAGCACTTTCGGCCAAGGGCCATGAGGTGCGGGTGGTGGTGCTTTAGGGGCAATGGCGCCGTTTCGGGGCCGTGGGGTTTCACACCCCCGCACCCAGCGCCAAAGAGCGGGGGTTTCACACCCCCGCACCCGAGCCAAAGAGCGGGGGTTTCACACCCCCGCACCCGAGCCAAAGAGGGGGGGGTTCACACCCCCCCACCCCCCGGGGATTGTTTCGCAGTAAAGAAGGCGGGGGGGGGGGGGGACTATTT
>JANNAV010000007.1:0-10863 GCA_031384695.1 Paracoccaceae bacterium | reverse complement strand
TACGAGGCGCTGCGCCGGGCCGAGACGCCGTTGCAGGTGACGGAGGCGGGGCGGTTGATGCGGTCTTCGGTGCGGGCGCATATCAAGGCGATTGCCGAGAAATACATCATCGAAGGGGAGACGGCAGATGGCGCGCTGATGTTTCTGCCCTCGGAAGCCGTCTATGCCGAGTTGCACGCGAACTATCCCGATGTGGTGCGCGAAGGCTTTGCGGCGCGCGTCTGGATCGTGTCGCCCACCACCTGCATGGCGACGCTGAACACCATGCGTGCGGTGCTGAAGGATGCGCGGATGCGCGAGCAGGCCGGTGCCATCCGGCGCGAGTTGGGCGAGTTGTACAAGGATGTGGACCGGCTGGCAGAGCGGGTGGGCAATCTGGACCGGCATTTCGGGCAGGCGGCCAAGGATATCGAAGAGATCAAGATCTCGTCCGACAAGGCCAGCAGGCGGGCGCGGCGGCTGGACAATTTCGATTTTGAAGAACTGGCGGCTGAGGCCACAATACCTGTGGCAGTGCCGCTGGCCGGCCCACAGGCGGCCGAGTGAGCCAGTGGGATGACCTCGTGATCCGCCATCTGACCACCGCCGACTACACCGCGATGCCATGGGCCAACGGCCTTGGGCAGACCACCGAAATGGTGCGGGTGGAGGCGGATGGTGCGGTTTTGTGGCGGCTCTCATTGGCGAGCGTGGTGGCGGACGGGGCGTTTTCGCTGTTTCCGGGAATCGAGCGCAACCTTACCGTGCTGGACGGCCCCGGGTTTCGGCTGGTGGGCGGGGGGCTGGCACTGAAATGCCTGCCGCTCGTGCCGGTGGCGTTTGCCGGGGATGTGGCGGTATCGGCGCAGGGGGTGACGGCACCGTCACAGGATTTCAACGTGATGACGGCGCGGGCGTTGCCAAAGCCGAGGGTGCGGGTGATCACGGTGCCGGTGAGGGGGCTGCCGGTGAGGGGGCTGCCGGTCGATGTGCTGCCGCCGCGCCATGGGGTGCTGTGCCTGCTGGCGCTGGGTTCGGCGCAGGCGGGGGGCCTGGCGATGGGGCGGCATGACCTGATCCTGACGCATCGGGCGCTGAAGATCAGCGGTGGGCCAGTGATTGCGGTGGAGATCAGGCTGGGGTGAAGGGGGGCATTGTGGCGGTGCTGGCGCAAAACCACTGCCACCCGCCCTCAAATCCGGAAAAACGGCTGCAACAGACGCGGCATCAGGGCGTTGAAGCGCAGAGGGGCGTCGGTGGCGGCGAGGCAGATGCAATCGGCGCCTGCCTCGGCCACCGGGGTGTGGTTCAACTCCTCGGTGGCGATCTCGATATCGCCAAGGCCGAACCGGTCGGTGCTGTCGCGGAACGCGCCTTGCAACACCAATGTCAGTTCCATGCCGCGATGGCCGTGGTCGGGCACCGCCTGTCCCGCCGGAATATACAGCAGCCGCGCCTGAGCCCCCGGGCCGGTGGCAAGGATCGACTGGCGCACCCCCATGCCAAGGCTGCTCCATTTCACCGCCGCAAGACCCGTGCCGATGTAATCGGCAAGCGGCGCGGGCAGGTCGGATGGGCGGCGCGGCGCAGGCCCCTCGGGGGCACCAAGCCGGGCCAATACCGCATCAAGGCAGCCGTCCGACAGCGGCACCGGCGCGTCTTGCAGCACCGCCCCCCCCACCGCCTCGAACGCGCCAAGCCGGGCGCGGCACTCGTCACACAGGCTGATGTGGGTGGCGGCCAGCAAGCTGAACGCCTCGGGCAGGTTGCCCGCCGCATAGGCCATCAGCAAAGGGTCTGAAAGATGGTGTCTGATCGTCATGTTCTGTTTCTGCCTCAACTCATCTGCATCCGCAGCCGCTCCAGCGCCAATCTGATCCGCGATTTGATTGTGCCAAGCGGCAGCCCGGTTTCGGTGGCAATCTCGCTGTGCGACAGATCGCCGTAATAGGCGCGCAGGATCAGGGCGCGTTGTTTCTCTGGCAGATCGGCCAAAGCATTGGCCAGCCTGCGGGTTTCCTCGGCCGCCTCCAGCACCTCGGCCTGATCGGGCTCGGCCTCGGGGCCCCAGGGCAGTTCCTCGGGCTCGGGGCGGCGGGCGCGGCGGGCCACATCAATGCGGCGGTTGCGGGCGATGGTGAACACCCAGGTGGCCACCGAAGCACGAGAAGGATCAAAGAGATGCGCCTTTTGCCACAGCGTCGCCATCACATCCTGCGCGCATTCCTCGGCCACGCCCGCATCGGTGCCCGAACGCATCAGAAAGCCCTTTACGCGCGGCGCAAAGTGCCGGAACAACAGCGCGAATGCCGCCTTGTCCTGATGATCGCGCACGCGCCGCATGAGGCCGGCCCAGTCGATCTCTGCCTGCACGTCTGACGTCAAGAACCGTTCCTTCACCCGTGGCCGGATCCTTGCCCGCACCATATCCGGCTGCAGCCGGAAGGGCGGGTTCGGTAATTGCAGCGGGGGCACATCCAACAACATGCCTCAGATACGCCGGAACCCTGCGGCCGGATCACTTTTGCGTGCCCGAAAAACCGGTTGATCCGCCGTACCGTCCGGCCCGTATAACATGCGGCGATCAAAAACAGGATACAACTTTCATGCCGTTCGAAACGTCTGCCACCCCGCCGCGCCGTATCGCTGTGATCGGGGGGGGCGTCTCAGGCATGGCGGCGGCGCATTTGTTAAGCGCGGGCAACGCCGTGGTGCTGTTTGAGGGCGCACCACGTCTGGGCGGCCATGCCCGCACCGTGCTGGCGGGCAAACGCGGCGATCAGCCGGTGGATACCGGGTTCATCGTGTTCAACCGGGTGAATTATCCGCATCTTGTGCGGCTGTTCGAGACGCTTGAGGTGCCAATGGCCAAAAGCAACATGAGCTTTGGCGCGTCGATCCGGGGCGGCTGGCTGGAATACGGGCTGGCCTCGCTGGACGCGATCTTTGCCCAGCGCAGCAACCTCGCCTCGCCGGGCTTCCTGCGGATGATCCGCGACATCGTGCATTTCAACAAACATGCCGAGCGCATGGTGCGGCCCGGCCAGACCATCGCCGATCTGCTGGATGATCTGGGCACCGGGCGCTGGTTTCGCGATTACTACATCCTGCCGTTTTCGGCGGCGATCTGGTCTACCCCCTCCAAAGGCATCCTCGATTTCCCGGCCGCAGCACTGGTGCAGTTTTTCCGCAACCATGCGCTGATGGGGGCTTCGGGTCAGCATCAGTGGTATACCGTGCAGGGTGGCTCTATCGAGTATGTGCGCCGTTTGCAGGCGGCGCTGGTTTCGCACGGGGTTGATCTGCGGCTGGGCACGCCGGTGGCGGGCATCCGCAGGATGGAAAATGGCGTGATGATCCGGGCGGCGGGTGGTGAGTGGGAGGCGTTTGACGCGGTGGTGCTGGCCACCCATTCCGACGATGCGCTGGCGCTGTTGGCGGATGCGACGGGGGCGGAGCGCGCGGCGCTGGGGGCGGTGCGCTATCAGGCGAACGAGGCGGTGCTGCATGCCGATGCCAGCCTGATGCCACGGTCGCGCAAGGTGTGGTCAAGCTGGGTTTACGCCGAGCCTGCGGGGGCGCGCGCCGACAAGATTGATCTGACCTATTGGATGAACTCGCTCCAGCCGATCCCGGCCGATGATCCGCTGTTCGTGACGCTCAATTCCAACCGCCCGATCCGGGCCGACCTGATCCATGATACCGTCACCTTCCGCCATCCGGTTTACGATACGCAGGCGGTGGCGGCGCAGGCGGCGATCCGGACGATGAACGGCACTGGCAACACATGGTTTTGCGGGGCCTGGATGGGCAGCGGCTTTCACGAGGATGGCTTCAAATCTGCGGTGGATGTGGTGGCGGCGATGCAAAGCCGCCTGCCCGCGCGGGTTGCCGCATGAGCCGGATCGACCATATCCGGGGCCAGACCTTTCATGGCCGCAAGGGGGCGGTGGTGAACCGGTTCCGTTACGGCGTTGATTATCTGCTGCTGGATCCTGAAACCGCGCGCGGCCCGTCGCTGTTCTCGCTGAACCGGGGCAATCTGGTGTCGGTGCATGACCTTGACCATGGCGGTGCGCCAAAGCAGGGCCGGGGGGCGCTGTGGGTGCGCGAGGTGCTGGCGGCGCATGGGTTGCCCGCGCCCGCCAAGATCGAATTGCTGGCCCAGCCGCGCGTGTTGGGCCATGTGTTCAACCCGGTGTCGTTCTGGCTGTGCCGCGATGTGCAAGGCGGCTTGCGGGTGGTGATTGCCGAAGTGTCCAACACCTTCGGTGACCGGCATTCCTATCTTTGCCACCGCGAGGATCACGCAGTGATCACCGCCGAGGATCACATTCCGGCGCGGAAAATCTTTCACGTGTCGCCGTTTCAGCCGGTTGAAGGCGGCTATGTGTTCCGCTTTGATATCCGGCCTGACCGGATCGGCATCTGGATTGATTATACGGCAGGGGCGGGCGGCCTGATCGCCACCCTGACGGGCGCGCGGGTGCCATTGACCAACCGCGCGCTGCTGGGGGCCTGTTTGCGCAGGCCGTTCGGGTCGCGGCGGGTGCTGGCGCTGATCCATTGGCAGGCGTTGAAGCTGGCGTTGAAGGGCGCGGTTTACCGCAGGCGGCCCGAGCCGCCGGTGGATGAGGTGACGCGGTGACGGTGGCGGCGCGCGCGCCCTTGGCCGCATGGTCGCTGTTCGCCGCCCTGATCGCGGCGGCGGGGTTGCCGATCTATATCCACGCGCCAAAGTTTTATGCCGATACTTACGGCATCAGCCTTGCCGCTTTGGGGGGCACGCTGGCGCTGCTGCGGGTGATCGACGTGGTACAGGATCCGCTGTTCGGCTGGCTGGCCGAGGTGATGCGGGCGCGGCGTGCGGGGTTGGTGCTGCTGGCCACGGGCGTGATGGCGGCCTCGATGCTGGGGCTGTTCGCGGTGGCACCGCCTGTGGCACCGCTGCTGTGGTTCGCGCTGTGTCTGACGGGGTTGTTCAGCGGCTTTTCGTTTCTGACCATCGCGTTTTACGGTCAGGGGGTGGAAAAGGCGGCAGGTCTGGGCGCGGGCGGGCATCTGCGTCTTGCCGGGTGGCGCGAGGGCGGGGCGCTGATCGGGGTCTGCATTGCCGCCACGGCACCGGTGGTGCTGGCGCGGTTCTCAGCCCAGCCCTTTGCCGTGTTCGCCGCAGGTTTTGCGGTGCTGGCGGTGCTTGCGGCCTTTGCGATGCGCGGCAACTGGGGGGCGGCGAGGTTTGCGCCTGCAACGGGTTTTCGGGCCAGCCTCAACGTCTTTCGCCCCGCTTTGGCCGACCCCTGCGCGCGCCGCCTGCTGCTGCTGGCGCTGATCAATTCGGCCCCGGTCGCCGTCACCTCGACCCTGTTTTTGTTCTTCGTTGAAAGCCGTCTGCAACTGCCGGGCATGGAAGGCGTTTTCCTGCTGATCTTCTTTGTCGCCGCCGCCGCCTCTACCCCGGTCTGGAGCCGTCTTGGCAGCCGCTGGGGCGCACAGCCGACGCTGGCGCTTGGCATGAGCCTTGCCATCGCCACGTTCCTTTGGGCGCTGCTGCTCGGCCCCGGCCAGACCGCCGCCTTTGCCGCCATCTCGGCGGCATCGGGGGCGGCGTTGGGGGCCGATATGGTGCTGCTGCCCGCGATTTTCGCCCGGCGTCTGGGGCAATTGGGCGAGGGCAATGCAGCGGCGTTCGGGCTGTGGTCGTTCGTGTCCAAACTGTCGCTGGCGCTGGCGGCGGTGACGCTGCTTCCGGCGCTGGATGCGGCGGGGTTCCGGTCTGGCCCGGATAACACGGCGGCGGCGCTCGGCATGCTGGCGCTGCTTTACGCGGGCCTGCCCTGCGCGCTCAAGGCGCTGGCGCTGATCTTGCTGGCCGCGTCCCCGATGCCGGAGGAATAGCGCATGGCGACGGCTCTTACGCTTGGCCTTGTGATGGTTGCCCTGCTTGGCATCGCTTTCCTCAAATCCCGCTATGCCAGCTTTCAAAGCCAGCGCCCTGCGGATTTCGCGGGCCTTGGCCCCAGCTTTGATCTGCGCACCCATCTGAACGGCCCGATCCTGTGCGAAGGCGTGCTTTATGGCCCGTTTGGTCGCATCACCTCGCGGTTCGTGGCGCAGATGGAGGGGGTGTGGGACGGCAATCGCGGCGTTCTGCGCGAGCATTTCACCTATGACAGCGGGGCCACGCAGAGCCGCGAATGGCGGCTGACGCTTGGCCCCGAGGGGGCTATTCTGGCCGAGGCGGATGATCTGGCGGGCACTGGCGCGGGCCGCGTCGAAGGCCCCGCCGTGCAGATGAAATACCGCCTGCGCCTGCCGGCCGAAGCGGGCGGCCATGTGCTGGCGGTGACAGACTGGATGTATCTGATGGAAAACGGCACCATCATCAACCGCAGCCAGTTCACCAAATTCGGCATCAGGGTTGCCGAGTTGGTGGCAACGATGCGGCGGGTGCCGGGATGAGCGGGCAAGGCGTGAACTGGGTGGGAAAACGCTATTGGCTGGTGGGGGCAAGCGAGGGCCTGGGTCTGGCGCTGGCGCAGCAGATGTCGGCGGCGGGGGCGATGCTGATCCTGTCGGCACGCTCGGAATCCGGGCTGGCGGCGGCGGTGGCCGGCCTGCCGGGGCCCGCGCGCGCGGTGGTGATGGATGTGGGCGACAGTGCTTCGGTCGCGCGGGCGGCGGAGGCGGTGGGCGAGATTGACGGTATGGTGTTTCTGGCGGGCGTCTACTGGCCGATGGCCGCGCAGGCGCTGGACGCGGCAAAGCTGGTGGCGATGTGCGAGGTGAATTTCACCGGCTGCGCGCGGGTACTGGCGGCGGTGTTGCCCGCGATGGTGGCGCGCGGGGCGGGGCATGTGGTGATCACCGGATCGCTTTCCGGCTTTCGCGGCCTGCCGGGGGCGATGGGCTATGCGGCGTCCAAGGCCGGGGTGATGGCGCTGGCGGAAAGCGCTTATGCCGATCTGCGGGGCACGGGGGTGCGGGTGCAACTGGCCAACCCCGGTTTCATCGCCACCCGTCTGACCGAGAAGAACGATTTCGCCATGCCGTTCCTGATGCCGCCCGATGCCGCCGCCCGCGCGATGTTCGCGCATATGAACAGCGGGCGGTTCAAGACCAGCTTTCCGATGGTGTTTTCCTGGCTGTTTCGTCTGTCGCAGTTTCTGCCTGACTGGGCTTATTACCGGCTGTTTGCGCCGGTTTCTGCAGGCAAGCGATGAAAAACCCGTCCATCCCGCCCGCATCGGCCCAGTAATCAGGCCGCAGCCGCAACGCCCCTTCGGGCGTAATCCAGCCCGGCTCGATCCCCGGCAATGCAGGCCGCACCACCACCAGCCCCGGATGCCGCTGCAACGCCGCCGCCAGCTGCGCCTCGCCCTCATCCGGCAGCAGCGAGCAGGTGCAAAACACCAGCCGCCCGCCGGGTTGCAAAAACCCCAGCGCCCGGTCGATCAGCGCCGCCTGCAAAGGCACCAACTCCGCCAGTTCCGCGCCGTCCTTCACGAAGGGCAGGTCCGGGTGCCGCCGGATGGTGCCGGTGGCAGAACAGGGGGCATCCAGCAGCACCGCGTCAAACAACGCCTCCGGCTGCCAGTGCAGCGCATCCGCCACCACCAGCCGCGCGGACAATCCCGTGCGCGCAAGGTTCTCGGCCACCCGCGCCATGCGCGGCGCCGAGATATCCAGCGCTGTCACCAAAGCGCCACTCGCGGCCATCTGCAAGGTCTTGCCACCCGGCGCGGCGCAGAGATCCAGCACCGTCTGGCCCGGCTGCAAGCCCAGCATCGGCACCGCCATCGCCGCCGCCGCATCCTGCACCCACCAGCCGCCCGCGCCGTAGCCCGCCAGCGCCGTCACCTGCGCCGCATCGGCAAGGCGCAGACTGCCGCTGGGCAGCAGCACCCCTGCGGGCACCTCGGCGCCCGGCTTGAAGGTGATATCCAGCGGCGGGGCTGTGGCCTGCACCGCTTCGATCAAAGCCACCGCCTCGCGCCCATAGGCATGCACAAGGGGCTGCCGCAGCCAGCGCGGCAGTCTTTGAACTGGCCCGCTCAGCATTGGCGCATCCGGCATTGGCCCAGCCAGCACGGCCCCCGCCGAAACCGACCGCAGCACTGCGTTGACCAGCCCCGCCAGATGCCCCGTACGGTTGCCGCGCCGGGTGGTCTCTACTGCGGTGTGCACCACCCCATGCGCCGCCGCCCCGCCCGCCAGTTCCACCACCGCCAGCCGCAGGATGTTCATCACCGCCAATGGCGGCTGTTTGCGCAAGGCGGGCGCAAGCAGACGGTCGGCGGGTTCGATCTGGCGCAGCACTTGCGCCGCCAACCGCTGGGCACGTGCGCGCTCGGGCCCGGGCAACCCCGCAAGGGGGCCCGCCGGATCTGCCAGCACCTGCGACAACAGCCGCCCCTCGCCCAGCACCTCGGCCAAAAGTGCCAAACCTGCGTTGCGTGCCGTCAGCCCCTCAGCCATGCGCCCGTCCCTTGATTGCGTGTGGCTGCGGGGTATATCAAGCGGGTCACAGGCACAAGGAAACCCGATGGCCGATTTGCCCACACCCGATTTGTCCAGCCCCGACTTGCCCACCCCCGATTTGCCACCCGCCGCCCTGCGCGCATTGGCCGAGGCCGAAGCGCGCCGCAAGGCACAAGGCGCGGTGGTGCTGCCGCCCGAGCTTGGCGGCCGCAACGGCCCTGAACCGGTGCGCTATGGCGATTGGGAAAAGAGGGGGCTGGCGGTGGATTTCTAAGGTCGGGCGCTTTGGTTGCGCCGATGTGCAACTCAAGGGATCCCGCACCGAAGCCGATCCGGCGACGCCTGCCAACAGGCATTTGCCGGTGCTTTTTGACCCGCAGGCGGCACGCCGCCAGAACGGGTTGCAGCTTGACGAAACCAACCTTCACCCGCTCATACCGATTTAGAGCGGATTTCCTTCAATCTGATCCATATTGAAGGCAATCCAAGACAAGATCAGCTTGGGAATGTTGCGTGTTGCGCACAATCGGCTGAACCCGATTGTGCGCAACATGCTCGCACTAAAACGCTCCGCCCTTTCTCATTTGTTCAAATACTCCACGGGGGCGCGGGGAAACCCCGGCCGCCTTACTCCAGATCAAACGACGCGGAATCGCCTGCGCCCTTGTCCACCGTAAAGCGCATGCGGTTGTCGTCGCGCACTTCCACCAGCTGGCAGTTATAACTGATGGCGGTGCCGCTCCAATCCATTTCGCGGCAGAAAAAGCCGTCCTTCCACGCCCATGATCCGGTGATCGGGCTGCCCAAAGCGCTGCCCTCGATCCGGCCATCGGCACTGAGCGTCAGCGTGAGCGCGAACATGCCGATCCGCAGATCGCGCCCTTCGATCAGCGACACAAACTCGGCCTTCTCTTTTACCGGTGCGAAATCAGCGGCATGCCCTGGAAAAGCGGCAAGGGTGGCGAGGGCGAATATGGCGCGAAACATCGGCGGACCTCACATTTGAAACCTGTCACGGAACCTTACGCAGCGGCAGGCACCTTGGATCACCTTGCCATCAAATCCCTAACACATCCATCATGTCATAGCGGCCGGGCTTCTGGTTTTGCCCCCAGAGCACCGCCCGCAACGCCCCCCGCGCGAAAATCGCCCGGTCGGTGGCGATGTGGCGCAGCACGATCCGCTCGCCGTCGGCGGCAAAGATCACGTCATGTTCGCCCACGATATCGCCGCCGCGAATGGCCGAAAAGCCGATGCTGCCGGGCACCCGCGCCCCGGTAATCCTATCGCGCCCCGATTCGCGCGCGGCAACCCGCGCTTTGGCCAAAGCCACCCCGCGCCCTTGCGCCGCAGCCTCCCCCAGCATCAGCGCCGTACCCGAAGGCGCGTCCACCTTCATGCGGTGATGCGCCTCGACCACCTCGATATCCCAGTCAATATCAAGGGCCGCCGCCACCTTTTGCGTCAACCGCGCCAGCAAATTCACCCCAAGGCTCATGTTGCCGGTCTGCACGATCACCGCATGCCGGGCCGCCGCATCGATCCTTGCCATATGCGCAGGCTGCAAGCCCGTGGTGCCGATCACATGCACGACGCGGGCCTGTGCCGCCAGCCCGGCAAATTCCACCGACGCCTCGGGCGAGGTGAAATCAATCACGCCCTGCGCCTGCGCAAACGCCTCCAGAGGATCATCCGTCACCGTCACGCCCACCGCCGCCCCGCCCATCGCCTCGCCCACATCGCGCCCGATCCACGCATGGCCCGCGCGCTCCACACAAGCGACCAGCCGCGCGCGTGGGTGGCCCGCCAGCGCGAGCACCAGCATCCGCCCCATCCGCCCCGAAGCCCCGGTGATCACGATTCCCGGCAATTCCGCCATAGCCACCCCCTGTTTGCAGCCCCGGTTTAGCGC
Organism: Paracoccaceae bacterium; assembly: GCA_031384695.1. GTDB lineage: Bacteria > Pseudomonadota > Alphaproteobacteria > Rhodobacterales > Rhodobacteraceae > JANNAV01. The sequence goes on along the minus strand of JANNAV010000007.1, from coordinate 491 downwards.
CATTCCACGCCCCCCGATAGCCCGGCCGAAAGCCCGCCGTTGCGGGGATCATAAATCTGCCCTAAAGGGGCGGCATGGCAAAGAAGATCGCATCTGCGGGCAAAGCGCCCAATCAACGGCAACTGCGGGTGGGCGAGCTGATCCGCCGCACCCTTTCGGATATTCTCAACCGGGCCGAGATCCATGATGTGGCGCTGAACGCCATGTCGATCACTGTGGGCGAGGTGTCGCTGTCCTCCGATCTCAAGGTGGCCACGGTTTATGTGATGCCGCTGATGGGGCAGGTGCCGGTGGCGGATGCCATTGCGGCGCTGGCGCGCAACAAATACGAGCTGCGCCGCAGGGTTTCTGCCGAGATGACCCTGAAATACGCGCCCGATTTGCGGTTTCGCGCCGATGAAACCTTTGACCGGCTGGATGAAACCCGGCGGTTGTTTTCAAACCCCGCCGTGCAGCGCGATATCGCGGCCCCCGACGCCGATCCGGCGGCA
>JANNAV010000061.1:0-3343 GCA_031384695.1 Paracoccaceae bacterium | reverse complement strand
CCCGCAACCGCCACGCCCGCCAGATTGGCCCCCGCCGCCATGACTGCCCCGGCCTTGCTTTTCAGCTCCAATATCACCCGCTGCGCCAGCTTTGGCCCAACCCCCGGCGCCGCCTGAATCGCCCGCACATCCGCCAGCATGATCGCGCGCGACACGCCATCCGCTCCCAAAGTACCCATGATCGCCATCGCGGCCTTCGCCCCCACCCCTTGCACCGTGGTCAGCAACTTGTGCCATTCCTTGTCCAGCAGGGTTGGAAAACCAAAGAGCTGCAACAGGTCTTCGCGCACCAAAAGATCGGTGAAAAGCGCCACCGCCTCGCCCACCCCCGGCAATCCCGCCAGCGTGCGCTCCGAAACATGAACGATATACCCCACCCCGCGCACATCAATCAGCACCTGATCCTGGCCGCGCCACTCCAACCGCCCGGACAGCTTGCCAATCATCCCGCAGCCCTTTTCAACGCCAGCGCCAACCGGCCCGCACTTTGCAGATGATGCGCATGGCAGATGGCGATTGCCAAGGCGTCCGCCGCATCGGCGCCCGCAATCACCACCCCCGGCAAATGCACCCGCACCATATGCTCCACCTGCCCCTTGTCGGCATGCCCAACGCCGACCACGGTTTTCTTCACCGCATTGGGCGCGTATTCCCCCACCGTCAGCCCCGCCTGCGCCGGCACCAGAAGGGCGATCCCCCGCGCCTGCCCCAGCTTCAGCGTCGCCACCGCGTCCTTGTTCACAAAGGTGTTTTCCACCGCCGCCGCATCGGGCGCATAGCGGCGCAAAACCTCGCTCAACTGCGTGTGCAAGGCCAGCAAGCGCTGCGCCAGATCGCCCTCACCCTCGCCCGGCGCAGAGTGGCAGATTCCGTTGGCCACATGCGAAAGCTTTGCACCCGCCACATCAATCAGCCCCCAACCGAGGTTGCGTAGCCCCGGGTCGATCCCCAAAACGCGCATGCCCGCCCCTTTCTTATCGTTACTTCCAATTAGCACGAAAAGAGAACACCCGCCAAGCTCAATTCTTTTTTCTCCCACGCCACAGCCGCAGCCGTGGCGCAATCGCCAAAAGCCGACCAACCGGCTACCAGAACCGACATTCCCTGCCATTTCGGCCAGACGGCAAAGCAAAACAAGGTGAAATTATGGCGAAAAGCTATGCGTGGCACGCAATGCGGCCATGCCGTGAACCCGCCTTGCGCCGCAGATGTGGCAAGACTATCTCCTGCTCACCAGACAGCGAACCTGCTTTCTGCGTAATGTAGTTTTGAAAGGAATACCGCCATGGCCGCCTATGAGTCGTCCCGCGCGGCGCCGTTCGGCGCCATCTCGATCTTCCGCGCCGTCCAGAATCTGTCCGGGGCATTCGCCTCGCTGTCGGTCTGGAACGACGCCCGCGTCACACGCAATTCGCTCGGCAAACTGTCGGACCGCGAGCTTGATGATATCGGTCTTTGCCGCGGTGATATCGAGATGATCGGTCGCTAGTTGTCATGTCTCAATAGGTTGTTGCTGGCGATCCTTGAGAACGGGGTTTTGCCATTGATGCCGAAGTGTGGGCGATGATGGTTGTAGTTGTGGATAAATGGCAAGAGGGCGTCTTTGCGTTCGTCCGAGTGGGTATAGGGCGTGGCATAGGCCCATTCGCGCAAGGACGTCTGGACGAAGCGTTCCGCTTTGCCGTTGGTTCCGGGCGTATAGGGCTTGGTGCGTTTGTGTTTTATCCTCAGCATTCTCAATGCCTTGGCATAGCGTTTTGAGCGGAAGCTCACCCCGTTATCGGTCATCACCCGCCAGACCTTGACGCCATGGCTGCGAAAGAAGCGCAGGGCATTGAACAGGAAGCGCAGGCAGGACTTGCGGGTCTCGTCGGGGAATATCTCGGAATAAGCCAGGCGCGAGTGGTCATCGACCGCCAGATGCAGATATTCCCAACCCTTGCCGCCCGCGTTGCGTCGGCCGGTCCGATCCCCGGTGATGCGGTGGCCGATACCCTCGATGCGGCCCAGCTTCTTGATGTCGATATGGATCATCTCACCCGGAGTGTCCTTTTCATAGCGGATGATCCTTGGCTTGGGGTCAAGCGCGGATAAGGGGCTCAACCCGAGGGATTTTCCGATCCGGGCCACAGTCGCCCGCGATAAGCCGACCGAGGCCGCGATCCGCCAGAACGGCTGGCGGGCGCGGCGCAAGGCCTCCACTTCGCAGCGTTGCCCATCCGTCGCACGGGTCTGAAGCCGGTGCGGACGGCTGAAGCGGTCCACCAGCCCCGCCGCCCCTTCCACCGCATGGCGCGCAAGCCATTTGTTCACCGTGGCGACCGAAACCCCGAGCGCACTGGCGATCCGATCCGACTTTTCCCCCGCTTGCCGCCGCGCGACAATCAACGCTCGCATTTTAGGTGTGGTTTTGGCGTTCTTGTGAATGTTCACGGGCCGTCTCCTGAGGATCGTGCTGCTTCGCAAACACCACAATCACCAGTTTCAGCCCGTCAGCAACCTATTGAGACGTTACAACTAGTTCGCACCGATAGACATGGTGCGTGATGCGGTCATGCCGACCCCATTGCAGCGACGTGTCCTTGCCCAAAAGCATTTGCCAAATGATTTGCGCCTCGGGCCAGTCGAGATCGACGTCCACCTCGCCCTTACCGATCATCATGCCGACGTTGTTGCCTGTCGCGATGTTCTCGGCGATCTCGTCGAAGGTGTAGTCGCGAGTTGAATAGCCCTTGTCGCGCGGTTGCTTCCCCTTCGCCCCACTTTGCAGCGGGATCAGGCGCTGGTGTTTGGCTAGTTTCTTTAGGTCTTCCATCACTTCGCCTCGCTCGTCGTCACGACGCGAGCCGCAAGCCATGCGTCGAGATCGGACTGGCGATAGCGCACCTTGCGCCCCAGCTTGAAATACTTGGGGCCGCGATTTTCAAGCCGCCACCATTCAAGGCACGACTTTGAGTGATCGAGATATTCCGCAGCCTGATGGGTGTCGAGAAACTGATTAGCAGACATCATCCCTCCTGAGGGTTTGATGTCTCGCTGCGCGTCCTAAGGGCACCGACTCATAGAGCCTGTCGTGTTGTTCCCTCGGGTGTTCCCCCTTTCGGGGTCTCCGCAGACTATCGGGCCAGCTACGTTTCCCACTGGCCAAGACGGTTGAACGTACCAGTAACGTAGAGAGCGCGCCCGAAGATTGCAATACAACCGAGTTATAGTTTCGGCAACAATGGGTTGCTAAATAAGGTGCAATCCCGTCAGTGCTTCGACCACGTCGGTCATTGGCTTGTGGAGGCGCTTATAGTCAACCGCAACGTAATGCCTGCCCGTCACAGATGTAGGCGTGTGG
>JANNAV010000294.1:0-26023 GCA_031384695.1 Paracoccaceae bacterium | reverse complement strand
GCCGTCTGATGGACAAGACCCAGAATAACAAGGCGTGGTTTCTGGTGCTGCCGGTGCTGGTGCTGGTGGCGTTTTCTGCCGTTATCCCCTTGATGACAGTGGTGAATTACTCGGTACAAGACACCTTCGGCAACAACCAGTTCTTCTGGGAAGGCGTGGGATGGTTCGAAGAGATGATCCATTCCGACCGCCTGCACGAGGCGCTATGGCGGCAGATGGTGTTCTCGTCGATCATCCTTGCCATCGAGGTGCCGCTGGGCATTTTCGTGGCGCTGAACATGCCGAAAAAGGGCTTTTGGGCGTCGTTTTGTTTGGTGCTGATGGCGCTGCCCTTGCTGGTGCCGTTCAACGTGGTGGGCACGATCTGGCAGATTTTCTGCCGGGTGGATATCGGGCTGCTGGGCCATAGCCTTGCGGCGCTTGGCATTGATTACAACTATACCAATGACACACTGGATGCTTGGGCGACGGTGATCGTGATGGATGTCTGGCACTGGACCAGCCTTGTGGCGCTTTTGTCTTATGCCGGACTGCAATCCATCCCCGAAGCCTATTATCAGGCGGCGAAGATTGATCAGGCGGGGCGGCTGGCGGTGTTCCGTTATATCGAGCTGCCGAAGATGCAGGGCGTGCTACTGATCGCCATTCTGCTGCGGTTCATGGACAGTTTCATGATCTACACCGAGCCTTTCGTGGTGACGGGCGGCGGGCCGGGCAATGCCACCACGTTCCTTTCCATCGACCTTGTGAAAATGGCCATCGGCCAGTTTGATCTGGGGCCGGCGGCGGCGTTTTCGATCATGTATTTTCTGGTGATCCTGTTGATTTCGTGGGTGTTTTACACCGTGATGACCAACCTCGACAAAAGGGATGGGGTGTGATGCGGATCAAACTTCCGGCCATCGTGATGGGCCTTTACCTCGCCTTCCTGCTGGTGCCGATCTATTGGCTTTTGAACATGAGCCTGAAAACCAACACCGAGATTCTGTCGACCTTCTCGATGTGGCCGCAAGACCTTACCTTTGCCAATTATGCCACCATCCTGACCGATCCAAGCTGGTACAACGGATATATCAACTCGATCATCTATGTGGTGATGAACACGGTAATCTCGGTCACGGTGGCGCTGCCTGCCGCCTATGCGTTCTCGCGCTATCGGTTCATGGGCGACAAGCACCTGTTCTTCTGGCTGCTGACCAACCGCATGGCGCCGCCCGCCGTGTTCGCGCTGCCGTTCTTTCAGTTGTATTCGTCGATCGGGCTTTTCGACACCCATATCGCGGTGGCGCTGGCGCATTGCCTGTTCAACGTGCCTTTGGCGGTGTGGATATTGGAAGGCTTCATGCGCGGCGTGCCGAAGGAGATCGACGAGACCGCCTATATCGACGGCTATTCCTTTCCGCGGTTTTTCGTGAAGATCTTCATGCCGCTGATAGCTTCCGGCATCGGCGTGGTCGCGTTCTTCTGCTTCATGTTCTCATGGGTGGAACTGCTGCTCAGCCGCACCCTGACCGCCACCTATGCCAAACCCATCGCCGCCACCATGACCCGCACGGTTTCGGCAAGCGGCATGGATTGGGGGGTGCTGGCCGCCGCCGGGATCCTGACGATCATCCCCGGCGCTTTGGTGATCTATTTCGTGCGCAATTACATAGCCAAGGGCTTTGCCCTGGGAAGGGTGTGACACATGGCATGGATGGCTTGGACCGTTCCCACCGCGCTGTTTTTCGTGGTGATCGCCTGCCTGCTGATCACCTTCACCTGGCTGGCGATCAAATACCCCGAAACCCCGCGTGTGGGGGTGCTTCGGATCGAGACAACCCGGGGCGACCGGTTGTTCATAACGCTTTTGGGCTCGGCCTTTATTCATATCGGCTGGCTCGGACTGTTCGGCGCGCCCCTGCTTTGGGCCGCGCTGATCGTTTGCCTGATCTACGCGGCGGCGGTGTTCCGCTGGGTGTGAAAGGGCAAAACCAAGGGCGGGCGGGGGCTGCAACCCCCACCCGCTTGCTGCGACGGACGAAACCAATGTCTCAACATTCTGGGAGGAATTAAATGAGATTGCGTACCACATCAACCGCCATGGCGCTTGCGCTTATGGCCCTTGGCGCACCAGCCTGGGCGGATATGGAGGCGGCGAAAGCCTTCCTCGATGCCGAAATCGGTGCTTTGTCGGTGCTTGACCGCGCCGCACAGGAAGCCGAAATGCAGTGGTTCCTTGATGCCGCCAAGCCCTATGCGGGCATGGAGATCAAGGTGGCCTCGGAAACCCTGACCACCCACGTTTACGAATCCAAGCAGTTGGCGGATGCGTTCTTCGCGATCACCGGCATCAAGGTGACGCATGACCTGATCGGCGAGGGCGATGTTGTCGAAAAGCTGCAAACCCAAATGCAGACCGGCGAGAACATCTATGACGCCTATGTCAACGACTCGGACCTGATCGGCACCCACTGGCGCTATCAGCAGGCCCGCAACCTGACCGACTGGATGGCAGGCGAAGGCGCTGCTGTCACCAATCCGGGCCTTGATCTGGCCGATTTCATCGGCACCAAGTTCACGACTGCCCCGGACGGCGCGCTTTATCAGTTGCCCGACCAGCAGTTCGCGAACCTTTACTGGTTCCGCTATGACTGGTTCAACGATCAGAAAACCAAGGACGATTTCAAAGCCCAGTTCGGCTATGACCTCGGCGTTCCGGTCAACTGGTCGGCCTACGAGGATATCGCGGTGTTCTTTACGGGGCGCGATATGACCTATGCCGGCGGCCCGGCAAAAGTTTATGGCAACATGGACTACGGCAAGAAAGACCCCTCGCTTGGCTGGCGTTACACCGATGCGTGGATGTCGATGGCCGGCATGTCGGATATCGGCACGCCAAACGGCTTGCCGGTTGACGAATGGGGCGTGCGGGTTGACGAAAACTCGCGTCCTGTCGGTTCGTGCACCTCGCGTGGCGGTGCCACCAACGATGCGGCGGCGGTTTATGCCGTGACCAAGGCGATCGACTGGCTGGCGAAATATGCGCCACCGGAAGCCGCTGGCATGGTGTTTGGTGAGGCGGGCCCGGTGCCTGCGCAGGGCGAGATTGCCCAGCAGATGTTCTGGTACACCGCCTTCACCGCCGATATGGTGAAAGACGGTCTGCCGGTGGTGAACGCGGACGGCACGCCGAAATGGCGCATGGCCCCCTCGCCCCACGGCACCTACTGGCAGGAAGGCATGAAGATCGGCTATCAGGACGTGGGCGCATGGACCATCCTGAAATCCACGCCGGTTGATCGTGCGCAGGCGGCCTGGCTTTACGCGCAGTTCGTGGTGTCCAAAACCGTCGATCTGAAAAAGTCTGATGTTGGTCTGACCTTCGCGCGCGAATCCACCATCAACTCGCAGCACTTCACGGATCGCGCGCCCAAACTGGGCGGTCTGATCGAGTTCTACCGCTCGCCAGCACGCGTTCAGTGGTCGCCCACCGGCACCAACATCCCGGATTATCCGAAGATGGCACAGCTTTGGTGGCAGAATATCGGCGACGCCATGTCGGGTGATAAAACCCCGCAGGAAGCGCTGGATAGCCTGTGCGCCGAGCAGGAGAAGGTGATGGAGCGGATCGAGAAATCGGGCGTTCAGGGTGATATCGGCCCCAAAATGGGCGAAGTTGTCGATCCGCAGGTCTGGCTTGATGCACCGGGTTCACCCGTCGCCAAGCTGGAGAATGAAAAGCCGCAGGGGATCACGATTTCTTATGACGAGCTGATCAAGTCCTGGAGCAAGTAAGCCTTTGCTATGGGGGCGGGCGCTGATGGTGCCCGCCCTTTTTCTATGCGCGGGCGCTCCCTGTTTCCCTTGCCCAATTTGCCCAACCACCAGGATTGCGGATAATCCCTTGCTCAAACGGCGTCCCGCCTTATGAGCAACAGACCGATAAACGCTCCCCCGGAGCGTTTCAAAAATCGGTCCGGGCGCATGATTGCCAAGAATAGTCTTTGTTCGGGGCGGCGTTCTGCTTCTATGTATCCGCAGCAATCAGGAGACTGCCATGAACGGTGCGGAAACTCTGGTGAAAACCTTGATCGCTTCTGGCGTCGATACCTGCTTTGCCAATCCCGGCACTTCCGAGATGCATTTCGTGGCAGCCCTCGACAGCCACCCCGAAATGCGCTGTGTCCTGTGTTTGTTTGAAGGTGGCACCTCGGGGGCTGCGGATGGCTATTACCGGATGAGTGGACGGGTGGCGGCCACCCTGCTGCATCTGGCCCCCGGCTTTGGCAATGCCTTTGCCAATCTGCACAACGCCCGCAAGGCGCAAAGCGGTATCGTCAACGTGATGGGGGATCATGCCAGCTGGCATCTGCGCTACGAATCGCCGCTGAAGGGCGATTCGGTGGGGATCAGTCAAGCCGTTTCGCACTGGACCCGCGTTTCAGCCGATGCGACGCAGGTGGCCAGCGATGGGGCGGCGGCGGTGCAGACGGCGCGCAGCAAGAACGGCCAGATTGCCACCCTGATCCTGCCCGCCAATACGGCTTGGGAAGCGGCGGTGGGCCCGGCGGTTGCCGCCGCCCCGCCCGCTTTGCGGCGGCCATCACCGGATGATATCGCGGCGGCGGCAAACGCGCTTTTGCAGCCCGGTGCAGTGCTGATGCTGGACGGTGCGGTGATTTACACCGATCTGGGTCTGGTGGGGGCTAGAATCGCCCAGAAAACCGGTTGCCGCCTGCTGGCGCCATTTTTCACCGCGCGTACCCGGCGCGGCGCAGGTTCGTTGCGGCTGGCGCGAATGGCCTATGAGGTGGATGCCAATGTGGCCCTGATGGCCGATATGCCGGTGCTGGTGCTGTGCGGCGCGCCCCGGCCCACCGCGTTTTTCGCCTATCCCGGCAAACCCAGCCTGCCCGAAGCCCCCGGCTGCCTTGTGATCGAGTTGTGCCCCATCGACATGGATTACGCCTGGGCCCTTCACGCCCTTTGCGCGGCAGTGGGGGCGCAGGACGAGGTGCTGCCAGAGGCCGCCTTTCATCTCCTCAATCTGCCGCCCCTGCCAACAGGTGCGATGAGCCTTGAGAAGGTGGGGCAGGCGATTGCCGCGCTGATGCCGGAAAATACCATCGTGGTGAACGAATCCATCACCTCGGGGCAGCCTTTGGCCGCCGCGACGGTGGGCGCGCGCGGGCATGACTGGCTGATCACCATGGGCGGGGCGATTGGCGCGGGGTTGCCCACGGCGGTGGGGGCGGCGGTGGCCTGCCCGGATCGCAAGGTTCTGGTGCTTTCGGGCGACGGCTCGGCGATGTACACGCTGCAATCGCTGTGGACGATGGCGCGCGAGGGCTTGGATATCTGCGTGGTGATCTTTGCCAACAACGTCTACAAGATCTTGCACGGCGAATTGGCCAATGTCGGGGTTACCCATGTGGGGCGCAACGCGGTGCGGATGTTCGATATGGTCGATCCGACGCTGGATTGGGTGGCACTGGCCAAGGGGCATGGGGTGGCGGCAGCGCGGGCCGGCACGGCGGATGAGTTCGTGACAGCCTTTGCCCAGGCAATGGCCAAACCCGGCCCGTTTCTGATCGAGGTGGCATGCTGACAGCCTCCGCCTTTTCACTTTCGCAACCCTTCTGAACCCGGAAAACTGCATGACCCATATCCTCGCCATCGACCAGGGCACCACCTCGTCCCGCGCGATTCTGTTTGACACCTCCTTGCGGGTGATAGCCTCGGCGCAGGAAGAGTTCCCCCAGCATTTCCCTGCCTCGGGCTGGGTGGAACATGACCCCGCCGATCTGTGGGCCACGGTGATGCGCACCACCCGCGCGGCGATTGCCAAGGCGGGGCTGCAGGCCGTGGATATCGCCGCCATCGGCATCACCAATCAGCGTGAGACGACGCTGATCTGGGACAGGAAAACCGGCGTGCCGCTGCACAACGCCATCGTCTGGCAAGACCGGCGGACGGCAGATATCTGCGCCGCCCTACGTGCCGAAGGCCACGAGCCGATGATCACCGCCCGCACCGGGCTGCTGCTGGACCCGTATTTCTCGGCAACCAAGGCGAAGTGGCTGCTGGATACCATTCCGGGTGCGCGGGCGCGGGCCGCAAAGGGCGAGTTGGCGTTCGGCACCGTTGACAGCTATCTGATCTGGTGGCTGACCGGCGGGCGCGTGCATGCAACCGATGCCACCAACGCCGCCCGCACCATGCTTTACAACATCAAGACCGGCGCCTGGGATGCCGATATCTGCGCCCTCATGGGCGTGCCCGCGTCTATGCTGCCCGAAGTGCGCGACAGCGCCGCCGATTTCGGCAGCACCGAATCGGGTCTCTTTGGCCGCGCGATCCCCATTCTGGGCGTGGCGGGCGATCAGCAGGCGGCCACCGTGGGGCAAGCCTGTTTTGCCCCCGGCATGCTGAAGGCCACCTATGGCACCGGCTGTTTTGCCCTGCTGAACACCGGCGCGCAGATGGTGACCAGCCAGAACCGCCTGTTGACCACCATCGCTTATCAGTTGGGCGGCAAGCCCACCTATGCGCTGGAAGGCTCGATCTTCGTGGCGGGGGCGGTGGTGCAGTGGCTGCGCGACGGGTTGGGGATCATCAAGGCAGCGGCGGAGACCCAAGCCCTCGCCGCCAGTGCCGATCCGGGCCAGGATCTGGTGCTGGTGCCTGCCTTCACCGGCCTTGGCGCGCCCTATTGGCGGCCCGATTGCCGGGGGGCTGTCTATGGGTTGACGCGCAATTCCGGCCCGGCGGAACTGGCACGCGCGGCGCTGGAAAGCGTGGGCTTTCAGACGCGTGATCTGCTGGAGGCGATGAAGGCCGATTGGGCAAGTGCGGCGGGGGCCGCTGCGGGTGCCGCAACGCTGCGGGTTGACGGCGGCATGACGGCCAGCGATTGGGCGATGCAGTTCCTGTCCGACATCATCGGCGCGCCAGTGGACCGCCCGCAGGTGACGGAAACCACCGCTCTGGGGGCGGCATGGCTGGCCGGAATGCAAGCCGGGATATGTCCGGGGGTGGAGGAGTTTTCCAAAACCTGGGCGCTGGAGCGGCGCTTTGCCCCGGCGATGACGCCAGAGGTGCGGGATGCCAAGTACGCCCGCTGGTCCCGCGCGGTGGCCGCGACGATGATGGTATAGCGCGCCTCAGCCTTCAAACCCGAACAGCAGCCGCGCCTGATCGGCACTATACCGGCCCAAACGCACATCTTCCGCCACCGCCGCCCGGCTTCGCTGCATCGGATCACCGTAGCCGCCGCCCCCCGGCGTGCGCACCCGCACCCTATCGCCCGGCGCAAGCGATATGTCCTGCGCCTTCGACAGATGCTCGGGCACCATCACCACGCCGCCCCGGATCACTTCGACTCGGTTCACCGCGCCGTCAGAACCACCCAGCGCACCCAACGGCCCCGTGCGCCCGTGGTCCATCACAAAGCTTGCCCGCGCCTCACCCCGCAGCAGTTCGATCTCGTAATCGAGGCCAAAGCCGCCCCGGTGCTGCCCCGCCCCGCCAGAGCCCTCGTGCAACGCATAGCGGCGGTAGAGCACCGGAAAGTTCTGCTCCATGATCTCGACCGGGGGGGCCTTGGAAATACCGATGGTCGAACAGCCATTGCTGAGGCCGTCATGCCCGATATTGCCGCCATAGCCGCCGCCCGAGATCTGATACATCACATAATCACGGCCCTTTTCGGGATCATGCCCGCCCAGGCCGAAGTTGCCCGACGTGCCCGCCGGCGCCGCCGTTACCCTATCTGGCAGCGCCTGCACCAAAGCGGCAAAAACCGCCTCGGCAATCCGCTGTGAAACCTCCGCCGCACAGCCCGAAACCGGACGCGGATAGGCGGAGTCCAGAAAGGTGCCCTCGATCCCCGCCACGTGCAAAGGCTCGAACGCGCCTGCCGAAATCGGCACATCGGGGAAGATATGCCGCATCGCGAGGTAGACCGAAGACAGCGTCGTCGCCCGAACCGAGTTCATCGGCCCCATGCAAGGCATTGAACTTCCTTTGAAATCGAACACCAACCCGTCGCCCGCCCGCGTCACCGTCAGGGCAATCACCAGCGGCTCGTTCACAACCCCGTCGCTGTCAACAAACGCCTTTGCCTGAAAACTGCCCTCGGGGATCAGCCTGATCATCGCCCGCATCTGTTGCGCCGCCTTCACGCGCATCTCGGCCACCGCCGCCAGCACCACCGCATCACCGTAGCGGTCCAGCAGGGCCGCCAGCCGCTCGGCCCCCACCAAAAGTGCGCCCGCCTGCGCCTGCACATCGCCGATCCGCTGTTCCGAAACCCGGATATTCGAACAGATGATCTGCCAGATTTCCCGATCCATCACGCCGCGTTTGAACAGCTTGACCGGCGGCAGTCGCAGCCCCTCCTGCTCGGCCGAAATCGCACTCGCCGAAAAGCCGCCCGGCACAGCACCCCCGGTATCCGGCCAATGGCCGGTGTTCGACAGCCAGCAGAAAATCTTGCCCCCCCGCCAGAACGGCATCGCAAAGCGCACATCCATCAGATGTGTGCCGCCCAGATAGGGATCATTGACGATATAGATATCGCCGGGTTCTGGCGCCGCAGTCTCGCCACTGGCAATCCGCGCGATGATGGTGCGGGTGGAAAACTGCATCACCCCCACGAACACCGGCAGACCTTTGGAACCCTGGGCTATCAGGCTGCCATCCTCGGCGGCATAGATTCCGTCTGAACGGTCATTCGCCTCGGCAATCACCGGGCTGAAGGCGGCGCGGGAAAACGTCAGGTCCATCTCGTCGCAAACCTGCTGCAACCCCGCCTGAATAACCGCCAGCGTTACCGGATCAAGCATGCCCCACCTCGATGATCAGATTGCCATCCGCGTCCGAAGTCACATGGCACCCCGGTTCGATCCAGATTGTCGTGTCCATCTGCTCGATGATCGCGGGGCCGGTGAGAGACAGCGCAAGCGGCAGATGATCGCGCCAGTAAACCGGGGTTTCCAACCAGCTACCGAACCAGACCTGCCGGGTGCCGTTGGAAAAAACAGTTTCTGAATGGCTCGCAGGGTCGATCAGACAGCTCAAATCCAACTCAGGCCGCACCCCCACCACCGACACATTCAGGTTCACCAGATTGGCGCGGATGCTTGGCAAATCCACCCGGAACCGCGCGTGATAGGCCACCTCGAACAGCGCCTGCATCGCGTCACGTGAAGGCCGTGGCCCCGGCAATGCCACCCGCAGCAAATGCGTCTGGCCGACAAACTGCATATCCGCTGAATATTCCGCCCGCACGTCACTGAGAGCGATCCGCTCGCCCGCTACCAGCGCCCGGCCCTCGGCCTCTTGCCCGGCCAGCACCGCATGCACCTCCGCCATATCCACGCCATCGAAAGGCCGGTTCAGGGTGCGCACGAAGTCATGCCGCAGGTCCGCCACCACACAGCCAAGCGCGTTGGTGATCCCCGGGCGCGCCGGGATCAGCACGCGCGGCACCCCAAGTTCCCGCGCCAAAGCCACCGCATGCAGCGGCCCGGCACCGCCAAATGCGAACAGCGCGAAATCCCGCGGGTCCGCCCCCATCGAGATCGAAACCATCCGCACCGCCCCCGCCATATGGATATTGGCGATCCGCACCACCGCCTCCGCCGCCGCCTCAACAGACAGCCCCAAAGGCTCGCCGATCTGCGCCGTCATCGCGGCCCGCGCGGCCTTTGGCGCCACCCCGAACCGCGCCGCAGGCAGCCGCCCGAGGATCAGATTGGCGTCCGAAATCGTCACCAAATCGCCGCCACGCCCATAGCACACCGGCCCTGGCACTGAGCCCGCGCTTTCCGGCCCCACCCGCAGAATCCCGCCCGCATCCACCCGCGCAATCGAGCCGCCCCCAGCCCCGACGGTGCGCACATCCACCATCGGCACGTGGATCGGCATGGCATACTCGACCTCGATCTCGTTCGAGACCGGTGCCACCCCCGCCTTGATCATCGCCACATCGGTCGAAGTGCCGCCCATATCATAGGTCAGCAGGTTGCCGATCCCCGCCCGCCGCCCGGTGGCCAGCGCCGCCATCACCCCCGAGGCGGGCCCCGACATCACAGTTTTCACTGCCTCGCGCGCCACTTTGCCCGCCGCCACCATGCCGCCATTGCCGTTCATCACCAGCAACTCTTGCGCATAGCCGCGTGCCTGCAAATCCGTTACCAAACGGCCCAGATAACGCTCCAGCAACGGCTGTACCGACGCGTTCACCGCCGCTGTCACCCCCCGCTCGTACTCGCGGCTTTCCGACAAAAGCGCGTGGCCCATGGTGATGTAGGGGTTTGGCCAGAACTCTGCCGCGATGGCCGCCGCGCGTCGCTCATGCGCGGGATTGGCGTAGGAATGCAGAAAGTGGATGACCAGACTTTCGCATCCGGCGGCAATCAGCTGCTGGATTGCAAAACGTAGCCCGACCTCATCCAGAACAGTTACTATCCGGCCCGCAGCGTCACATCGCTCTGCCACCTCAAGCCGCAGATCGCGCGGGATCACTGGCACGAAAACCCCGGTCATGCCGTAAGCGTTGGGCCGCGTGCGGCGGCCCAGTTCCAGCACATCGCGAAACCCCGCCGTGGTGATCAGGCCGGTTTTGGCGAAGCCCCGCTCCAGCACCGCATTGGTGGTGGTGGTGGTACCATGCACGATCAGATCTACATCGGCCAGCGCCACGCCAGCCGCCTCGAACGCCGCGATCACACCCGCCGCCTGATTGGGCAGGCTGGTCGGCACCTTCGCAAAGCGCACAGCCCCCGTCGCGGGATCAAGCACGATCAGATCGGTGAACGTGCCGCCCACATCAACGCCCGCCACCAAACCCGCCATTCACACCCCCACATAGCGGCGAAACACGTCCGCATCGGCGCGCAAACCGGCGCTGGGCAGCACTTCGGCAATCCGGCCCTGATCCATGAACGCCACTCTGTCCGCCATCCCCAGAACCGTCTCAACCCGTTGTTCCACTAGTATAATTGCGACACCAGTAACCTTCAGTGCAACCACCACATCCCGGATCGCCGTGATCATCGACGGCTGTAGCCCCTCGCTCGGCTCGTCCAGCAGCAGCAATTTCGGCTCCAGACATAGGGCGCGCGCGATGGCCAGCATCTGCTGTTCGCCGCCCGAAAGCGTGGCCGAAACCTGCGCCAGACGTTCGCGCAAGCGGGGAAAAAGATCGAGCACCCGCGCCCGCACCGCAGCCCCTTTGCGCCGCGCCAGCAGCCCGATTTCCAGATTCTCCGCCACCGTCAACGGCCCAAACAGCCGCCGCCCCTGCGGAACATAGCCGATCCCGAGGCGCGGCACCTGATGGGCGGGAAGGCCGCCGATCGCCGTGCCGTCCAGCTGCAAAAGCCCGGCCTCGGCGCGAACCAGTCCCATGATGCACTTCAAAAGCGTGCTTTTACCCACCCCGTTGCGCCCCATGACGCACAAAACCTCGCCCGCATTTGCGGTGACTGAAACGCCCCGCAGCACTTGCGCGGCACCGTAACCCGCATCCACCGCGTCAAGTTTCAGCACGATCGGCCCCCAGATAGGCGGCCTGCACGGCGCGGTTGGCTTTGATGGCGGCGGGCGCGCCATGCGCCAGCACCCGGCCGAAGTTGAGCACAGTGATCCTGTCGGCCAGATCCATCACCACTTCCATGTTGTGCTCGATCAGAAGCACCGAGATATCAGGCACCAATATGCCGATCAGAGCCTTGAATCGCTTTATTTCGCCCGCGGCCAAGCCTTGGGTTGGCTCGTCGAGGATCAGCACTTTCGGCTTTAACGCAAGGCCCATTGCCAGTTCCAAAAGCCGCTGATGGCCATAGCTCAGCGTGCCAGCCGGAAGTTCTGCCATCGCTTGCAGGCCGACGAGTTCCAGCGCTTCGGCAACTGCCGTGCGCAGTTCCCGTGTGCCGTGGCTTTGACAGGCCAGCGCCACGTTGGCAAACACGCTAAGCCTCTGATAGATGGAGGTGATCTGAAAGGTATAGGCGATGCCGCTGCGCACCCGCAGATGCGCAGGCAGCGCCGTAATATCGCGGCCGCCAAGGGTAATCTGCCCCGCCTGCGCCCGGATGCGGCCCGAAAGCAGGTTGACCAAGGTGGTTTTCCCGGCACCGTTGGGGCCGATCAATGCGTGAACTTCGCCCTTTGCCAGTTCAAAATCCACGGCATCCACTGCTTGCAAGCCGCCGAAATGATGGCTTAGGCCGCTCGCTTGCAGGATCATGGCAACCATTTCAGCCACCTTTCCCGCAATGTGCCCAGCACTCCAAGCGGCGCGAACAGCACCAGAACCACCAAAGCGATCCCCACCACCATCAGATAGGCCGAGGTCAGGCTTGAGGCGAAATCCACCAAATAGAACATCAATACGGCCCCAAGAAGCGGGCCTAAAACAGTGCCTAATCCGCCCAAAAGCACATATAGCAGCGGCAGGATCGAGTATTGCACCGTGGCGAAATTGGCGCCGACATAGCCGAACATCACCCCGTAAGCCGCCCCCGCGATGCCTGAGTAGACGCCCGAGATCACCAGCGCCACCAGCTTTACCGCAAAGGGGTTGTAGCCCAGCATGCGCGAACGTTCCTCGTTTTCGCGCATCGCCACCATCACCCGGCCAAAAGGCGAGCCTGTCAGCACCAGATTGGCCAACATCGCCACAGCGAACAGCGCCAGTGAGGCCACAGCGCGCGGCCCATCGGTGGCAAGATCGGCACCAAACAACTGCCGCCCGGCAGCTTCGACCACGAACCCCTCGTCACCGCCCGTCACTCTGCCGAAATAGAGGATCGCAAGGTAACCCGCCTGGGCAAACATCAGCGTCACGATCATGAAACTGACCCCGGCGGTGCGCAGTGCCAAAAGCCCCACCAACCCCGCCGCAACCCCGCCCGCCAACAGCCCCAACGCAAGCGCAGGCAGCGCCGCCCATTCCAACTGCCACACCGCCAACCCCGCGCCGTACATGCCTGCGGCGAAGAAAAGCGCGTGGCCGAGGCTGAGCAAGCCTGTGTAACCAAAGGCAATATTGTAACCCATCGCAAACACCGCCAGCACCATGATCCGCGCCAGATTGTTGGCATGATAGGGCGGCAGCACCTGCTGCAACGCCCAAAGCCCCAGCAGAACCGCCAGATGCAGCCCCCATATCCTGACCCGCACGCTCATGCTTTCGCCCCAAACAGGCCCTGCGGGCGGAACACCAGGACCATTGCCACCAGCAGCGTGGCGATGATCTTGGCAAGCGTTGGCGAGAAGAACATCGAAATCACCCCATCGCCCAGCCCGATGATCAGCGCCGCCCAAAGCGTGCCGCGAATCGAGCCTAAACCGCCGATAATCACCACGATGAACGACAGCAAAAGCGGATCAGCGCCCATTTTGTAATGCGCCTGGCTGATCGGCACCACCAGCACCGCAGCCACCGCCGCCAGCGCCGCGCCAAGCGCAAACACCCCGGCATAGACCCGGTCCACATCAATGCCGAACGCCTGCGCTGTCTGCCTGTCCACCTGCGTGGCGCGCATCACCAGACCGGCCTTGGTCCGCGTCAGGAAGCCATAGACGCCAAGCAGGATGACGGCCGCTGCCAGCACGACAAAGATCTTGTACCCGGAATAGCCGAACCACGGCAGTTGCAGGCGCCAGGTAAACGGCGCCTCAACCGGCCGGGCATCGGGGCCAAACAGGCTCAACGCGGCCTGTTCGACTATATAAAGCAGTCCGATTGTCGCCACGATCGTGGCTTCGGGATCATAGTGAAGCCGCCGCAGCACCAGCCGGTCTGCCAGTGTCGCCAGTGCCGCGACCAGCAACGGAGCCACCACCAGCGCCGCCAAAAACCCCGCAACCGCAGGCCCCGGCACCGCCTTTGCCACATACCAGGCGGTAACCGCGCCCAGCATGAAGAACGCCCCATGTGCCACGTTCACCACCCGCATCACGCCAAACACCAGGCTCAGGCCAACCGCCGTCAGCGCCAGCACCGCCGCCGAAACCATGCCCTCCATCAGGGCCAATAACAGGAAGGGTCCGAATGCCATCGGATCAAGAGGCGGGGGTGCAAGCCCCCGCCCGCTGGCCTTAGAACGCTTGCGTGGTGTAATCCACCTGATCGGGGTAAGCGCCGTCTTCCATCGAGGTTTGGTGGACCCGCACCAGTTTGCCGCCCTGAACCTGACTGATATTCTGAGTGCCAAAGGCCTGATGCGTCTTGCCGTTAAAGCGTTTCGCGCCCTGTGGCCGCGCGATCCCATAGGGCATCTCGGACATCGCCTCCATCGCCTCGACAAACTTTTGCCGGTCGGCGGGGCCCGCATAACCGCAAGCCTCCATCCCCGCCTTAATGGCAAACAGCGTCTCCCAGGCCGAAAACATATGGCTGTAAGTGGCCACATCCGCCGGATCAGAGACGGATGCGCCATTGTCATCCACCCCCACCGCCGCGCGATACGCCGCCTCGTGTTCGCCCGCATCGGCGGGTTTCATCCGGTTATGTGCCTCCCAGAAATGGGTGCCTTCCAGAAACTCCAGCCCCGGCGAGGCGATATCGACGGCCTCGAGACTGTCGATAAAGCCGAACATCTTCGGCTTGGCGGCGGTGCCATAAAACTCGCCCAGTTCCTTCACGAAGGTCAGCACGCCCGGGCCAACCATCACATGATACAACACCTCGGTATCGGCGGGGATTTGCGGAAAATGGCGGGTAAAGCTGGTCTCGGTGGGCGGCACGGCGATCTGGGCCACCACCTCGCCGCCCAAAGCCGTCATCGCGGCGGTAAAGAAATCGCGGTGATCATGGCCAAAGGCAAAATCGGGGAAGATCATCGCCACCTTCTTGCCCAGATTGGCCGCAACCCACGGCGCCATCGAGGCGATCTGGCTGCGCACATCGGTGATGCCGGGCTGCAACGTCCAGCGGTTCAGCATGCCCGAGGCCACATGATAGCCCTCGGAGCAGACCAGATAGGGTACGCGCAATTCGCCCGCGCGCGGGGCTGAACCTATCACTACATGGCTGAAAAGGGTGCCCAGAACCACCTCGCAGCCATGCTGATTGACGAATTTATCCACCACCTCGGCCCCGCGCGCAGGGTCTGTCGCGTCATCCTCGTAGATCAGTTCGACGGTGCGCCCGCCGATACCGCCGCCTTCGTTGATCACCTTGACCGCCGCATCCGCCGTGCGCTGATACCAGCGACCATAAGAGGCGCCGATGCCGGTGGCGTGCAGTTGGAAGCCAAGCTTTATTGGCGCGCCCTGCGCCCAAGCCACGGCCGGAAGCGCCGTCGAGGCCAGCAAACCCGCACCCATGCCTTGCAGAACCGAACGCCGGGAGGGCGCTTTGGCGGTAAAATCCTTGGTCACCATGATTTCGTCTCCACTGTTGTTCGGCGCTTTGCGCGGCACCGTTGGTTTAAGTTTATGGTTTTGCAACATAATACTGCAACTCCTTCAAGCCCCGCGTGCGGTGGACAAAAGCCACAGCCCCAGAACTGTATAGGCGACCATCATCCCTGTCAGCGGCAAATGTGCCCGGATGCCCGCCGGCCCCGCCAACCGCAGCGCCAGCACCACCGCCAGCAAATGCGCCGCCAGAATCGCCACGAACTGGGCAGCATAAATCGCCGTCACCGCCGCAGGGTTGCTCAGAAATCCGAACGAAACATAGAACGGCGCAAGCCCCAGCCAGGCATCGCCGCGAAACAACGGATCGTTCAGGGCCGCAAGGGTGTATTGCCCGGTGGTCAGCAGCAGCACCAGGTTGTGCGCCGCGTGATAGCCCGCGGCGATGGCCAGAAAGGCCAGCATCACCGGGCCCGCCGCAAGGGTTGACGCGCGCAGTACCGCCCGGATGACCAGCGCCGTCAGCCCCCAGACGCCCAGCAACCCGGCGGTATTCGGCACTATTACCGCTGAACGCCCGACAAACTCCAACGGGTTCTGGCCCAGCAGGCCCATCCACCAGAACGTCTCTGACAAGCCGTCAAACGTCAAGGCCGACAGTGCCAGCGTCAGGAAAGCGGCCCCACTCCGGCTCAGGGGCGGCATCGCCAGCACCTGCGTTCCGGGCCAGCCGATGAAGGTTCTGACCGTGCCGCCGCTGCGTTGCCGCCAGAACGGGGCTATGCTTGCGATCATGGCGAAGAACACGCTTAGAAACTCGCCCTGTTGCAGCCAGTCTTCGCCCTCGGCCACCGCCAGCCCAAAGATAACCGCCCAATAGCCCAGCGCCAGCCACGCCAGACCGCCCGGATCACTGGGTGCCACCGACACGCTTTGAAACCAGCTGAACCCCAGCAGCCCCAGCACTGCGGGCCATTGCTGCCACCGGGCCAGACCCGCCTTGCCCGTCCGCCCGATCAGCAGCCGCGCCATCCGCACCGGCCCGTACCATGGGTTCAAAACCCGCCACAGATTGCCGAAAATCAGCGATGCGAGCGGCAGGGCGACCCAAACCCCGGTCCAGAACACCAGCGGCAGCAGATTGTGCATCGGGTCTTCGGCACCCAGAAAACCGATGCCGAGAAGGCCAAGAAACAACAAGAAACCCAGATACGACAGCGCCGTACCCGCCAGACGGTCCGGCGCTTGCCACAGCATCCGGGCCTGCATCACGGGCAGACTGCCGGTTGCAGCCCCCAGCATCGCGGTCAGCGCAACCGTAACTGCGGCGGCCAGAATGAACTGTCCGGTCGGCAGCGTCAGGATCACCGAAGGCGGCAGGGCGCAGGCAAAGGCGGCGCTTGCCAAAAGCAGCCCCGCCGCCAGAACTGCCGCTCCAATCCGCATCAGCGTAACCCGTCTTCGCCTTTCACCTGATGCGGCTCTAATCCGCCCACTCGGCTATGAATCCGCGCGCCTATCGCCATCGCCAGCACGAACACGATCTCTGCCGCGCGGGGCGCATCGGGCATATTCACCGTCATCGCGTCAAAGTGTCCGCGCACATAGGCGGCGTTGATATGGCCCAGCGGCACATCGAGCGTTGCCGCCATTGCCGCCACTTTCATTGCCGAAGGCACGATTGCCCGGCTTTCGCCCAGCCTTTCGCGCATCGCATAGCCCCCCGGCGCATGCCAGAGTGCGGCATGCTCCACCTCACCGGCCGCGCCCACC
The DNA here is from genome assembly GCA_031384695.1 of Paracoccaceae bacterium. GTDB lineage: Bacteria > Pseudomonadota > Alphaproteobacteria > Rhodobacterales > Rhodobacteraceae > JANNAV01. The sequence goes on along the minus strand of JANNAV010000294.1, from coordinate 8,893 downwards.
ATGGCACCTTTGCCGTAAGCGTCGATGCCGGTCCGGCCGCCCAATGCGGCGATCAGACGGTCGGTCATCATCAGGCCAAGCGGCTTCAAGGCGTCCATTCCGGCTTGCAAATCAGCTACATAGCCCCCCGCATAGGGGTTTTGCACCACGACCATGATGGCGCCCCGCAGGCGCGGCGTGGCGGGTTGCGGCCCCCCATCGTGCAGGATTTCCTCGATCTGCAGGGTGATCCGGCGCAGCGGAAACTCAGGCATGGGCAGGCTCCTTCAACCCCGGTGCGGCGACGGCGCGCATCTCGTCTTGCAAGTATAGAGCACACCCTTCGATAAGTCCGCGCTCCAGCAGGCTTTGGGCGAAAGTTTCGCCTTGCGCCAGCGCCAGAGCAACCTCGGATGAGGCAAGCCGCCCGACCGCGACGGTGACCAGCCGCGCGCCAAGATCGCTTTCGGCCTGCATCTGGCGCGCCGGTCGGCGGGTGATGGCGGGATGGCCGGGCAGGTTCACCGCGTTGGCGATCATGGTGGCGGCAGCATCAGCGGATGCGGCACTATCCGCCAGAACAGTAACTGCATCGGCGATGCCGAATGACCAGCTGCGCCCGCGCCAGCCGGAGGTGGCGATGCCGCGCACGCGGTGTTCATACCACACCTGAACCGGCGCTGTTTGCCCGCCAAGCCCCAGCACGCATGTCAAACTTTGGCCCGGCTCCAGATGCAAAGCGATATCGCCGCCGTTGTTCACAAAGGCGCGCAGAACGCCGGGCTGCAGCATTTCGGCCAGAATGGTTTCCGCCACCGCCCCCGCCACCGCCGCCATAGGCGTGATGAATGCGGGCCGGTAAGGTGCCACCGCTTGCGCCATTCTGCGCGCAACCGGGCCGTGCAGGGCCGCATTTTCGCGGCGCAATGCCGTCAACTCTGCCACCAGCTCTGCCAGAACCCCGTCGAACCGCGCGATGGCCCGGCGATAGCCCATCGCCACCGCTACCGCATCTCCCCATGCCTGACAGATCAGATCGATTGGCCCGTGATGCAGGTGCAGCCGCCCGTCCGCCAGCCAACTGATCTGCGGCCCGTTCATTCCGGCCAGCCTTCCAGCCGCGCCGACGTGGGATATTCGCCGCCTTCCGCCACAATTTCCGCCACCGAGCGGATCACCGCCGCGTGCCCGCCCATCGCCAGATAGGCCGCGCGCGGCAGCGAAAACTCCAAGGGTGCCACCAGCGCGGGCGTCGGCACAAAGCCGAACGCGCCCGTCGGCAGGCGCGTCACATCCACCATGAAGGTGATGCCGCCGCCCGGCCAGACGAAGCATTCTGCCCCGCCCGAGGTTAGCCGCGTCTCGCCCGATTGCACCGAGCGCGTGAGGCGCACCGGGTTCTGCGTGACCCCCGCGCGCAGCGATCCGCCCGCACCGCCCATGAACAGCACGGTGCAAACCGAGGGTTCGCAATTCTCGTCGATCAGGCCGACCGTGGCGCGCAAGGCATCGGGAAGCGGCTCTGACTGCGGTATCAGAGCCTTATTCAGCACATAAAAGCCGAACTCCTCTCCGGTGGTGGAAACCATCAAAAGCCGCAAACCCGGCCGTGCGCCCTTTTTGGGGTTCCATGGCCCCAGCATCTGCAACGGATCGGTCAGCCGGGTGCCACCCCAGCCTGCGCCCGGCTCGGATACCTTGAAATACCGCCCCGGCGTGGATCGGTGGCCCAGTATCCTGATCCCCGAAGGCTCCCAACCCAGAACCCGGCCCGCCTGATGTTCGGAAACCACGCCGGTGATATGGTCATCGACCACCACCACCTCGTCGACCAGCCCGTGCCACTGGCTGGCAAACATGCCGATGGTGGCCGAGCCGCAGCCCACCCGCATCCGCCGCTCCACCACCCCGTCCACCACCGGAGCCGCCCCCGCCTGCACCAGAACCTGCGCGCCGCCGTCGATATCCAGCCGCACCGCAGCACCATTGCACAGCGCCAGCATCGCGGCACAGCAGACGCGGCCCTCGGCCTTGCTACCGCCCGTCAGGTGATGCACGCCGCCCAGCGACAGCATCTGGCTGCCGTATTCGGCGGTGGTGACGTGGCCAACTGCTTCGCCGTCCACCCGGATCACGGCCCCTTCGGGGCCAAGATGCCGGTCGGTGTCGATCTTCACCTTGACGCCACAGTAGGAAAAGATCGCCTCAGTCACGACGGTGATCATATCGGCACCGGCCACGGTGGAGGCCACCACGAAGGGCGCCGGTTTGTAATCGGGATAGGTGGTGCCGGTGCCGATGCCGGTGACAAACACATCCGAAGGCAGTGCCTCGCCCTGCCAATCCTGCACCGCGAACGGCACTATGCGGCCGCCAGAGGCTGCCAAATGGCTGAGCATCACCACCGGATCGGTGCGCACGATCCGCCCCGCCGCATTGGCATAACGGTCGCAGGCACCAGTCTGGCCGGGGGCGATGTAGCACATCACCGGGCAGGCATCGCAGCGGATCTTGTCGGGCGCGTCGGTCATTGCGGTGCCTTGCGCCACGGTGTGGGAAAGCGGACAAAGCGGAGGGCTGTTTGGCCCCCGCACCCCCCGAGGAAATTTGCGCAAAGAGGAAGGCGGGGCATCATTCCGGCCCTTTCAGCGCGGCAAGAATGCGGTGCGGCAGGGCAGGAAGCCGGGTAATGCTGGCCCCGGTGGCGTGGCGGATGGCGTTCAGGATGGCGGGGGCGGTGGGGATCAGCACATGTTCGCCAAGGCCTTTGGCACCCATCGGGCCATCGGGATCGGGCACTTCGATCAACAAACTGTCGATCGGCGGCACATCGCCTGTGGTGGGGATCAGGTAATCATGCAGATTGTCGGTACGGCCGGGCAGGTATTCCTCCATCAGGGCCATGCCGATGCCCTGGGCGATGCCCCCCTCGATCTGGCCTTCGGCGAGGGTGGGGTTGATCACGCGGCCCAGATCATGGGCAGCCGTAATCCGGATCAGCCGGACGGTGCCAAGGGCCACGTCCACCTCGGCCTCGACCATCTGCGCGCCGTAGCCGTAAACAGCGTAGGGGCTGCCTTGGCCCTGGGCGTTCAGAGGGGTGGTGGGGGGATCATAGCTTTCCTCGGCCGAGATCGCATAGCCGCGGTGATCTTGCGGCAGGGTTTCAAGATCAATTTCGCGGCGCAGGGTGCCTTCGCTGATGATCAGTTTGTGTGACTGCAGGCCGATCAGAGCCGTATCTGCGGCGTTTGCCAGCCGCAGGATGCTGCGGCGCAGGGCCCCGGCTGCGGCCATCGCCGCGCGACCGGTGACGAAGGTTTGCCGGCTGGCCGAGGTTTTTCCGGCATCGGGGGTAAGGCCGGTATCCGGGCCGATCAGCCGGAACGCTGTTGCCGGAACACCGAGGGCGTCGGCGGCGATCTGGGTGATCACCGTGTTCGAGCCCTGGCCGATGTCGGTGGCGCCCTGATGCAGCACCAGATCGCCGGAGCGGGTGATGCCGATGCGGATGGTCGAGGGGTTTGGCAGGCTTGTGTTGCCGCAGCCGTACCAGCACGACGCGATGCCGACGCCGCGTTTCAGATGCCCGCGCGAGACCGCCTCGGCAAGCGCGCGCGCCCAGGTGGCCTGCAGCGCCTGCAGGCATTCGCGCATCCCCACCGCCTGCATCACCTGGCCGGTGGCCGACAATTGCCCGTCGCGCAGGGCGTTCAGCAGGCGGAATTGCAGCCGGTCAAGCCCCGCTTTTTCGGCCAGCTGATCATAAAGCGTCTCTTGCCAGACCGCCGCCTGCGGCACGCCAAAGCCGCGAAACGCGCCGGAAACCGGGCCGTGGGTGTGGATCGCGCGGGCTGTTGCATGAATCGCCGGGGTAAAATAGGGGCCCGAGGCATGCACCGGTACCCGGTTTGCCACCGTCGGGCCCCAACTGGCATAAGCGCCGGTGTTGAAGCGGGCGTCGAACTCCATGCCGGTGATGCGGCCCTGCGCATCGCAGCCGATCCGGCCGGATATTTCGGCCGGGTGGCGCTTGGTGGTGGATTGCATGCTTTCCTGCCGGGTGTAGACCATCCGCGCTGCCCGCCCGGTTTTCAGCACCACAAGCCCCAGCAGCGGTTGCAGGCTGACATCCAGTTTCGAGCCGAAACCGCCGCCGACCGCCGAGGGGATGATGCGCAGGCGGGCGGGCGGCAGGGCCAGAATGGCGGCGGTATCATCGCGGTCCAGCATCGGGGCCTGCGTACAGGCGCGGATGTGCAGCACATCGCCCTCCATCCACGCAGCGCCCGCTTCAGGCTCGATATAGGCGTGTTCGACAAAGCTGGTGCGGATGGTGCCTTGCACCACATGCGCCGAACTGGCCATCGCTGCCGCTGCATCGCCGCGTTGCACCCGGCCTTCGATCAGCAGGTTGCGGGGGCGGTGCGGATGCACGAGGGCAGCCCCGTCGGCCTCGGCTTCGGCGGGCGAGGTGATGGCGGGCAAGACCTGCCAGATCACCGGAAAACCTGTCAGGTCTTCGCGGCCTGGCTCGAAGGCCACAAGGGCCACGCATTCGCCGGCAAACCGGGCTTTGCCGGCGGCGATGGCGGGTTGATCGGCATAGGCGGGAATGACGCCGAAGGTGTTGCGGCCGGGGATATCGGCGGCAATGAACACGCCGACCACACCGGGGCGCGCGGCAAACGCCGCCAGATCGCCAAAGTGAAACGCGGCATGCGCGTGGGGCGAACGGACGGCCTTGACCATCACCGCGCCCGAAGGGGCAAAATCGGCGCCAAAGCTGTCGCCCACAACTTTTGCAGCGCCGTCGATGCGGGGAAGGCGCTGGCCGACTTGGGGGCCGGTTGCCGGTATGAGTTCCGGGTTGCTGTGCGCGTCGCAGACCGCCGCGATGATCTTGCGGTAGCCGGTGCATCGGCACAAAACGCCGCTTAGAGCCGTTTTTACTTCGGCCTCATCGGGCTTTGCCACCCTGTTCAGCAGATCGACGGCGGCCATCAGCATGCCCGGCGTGCAGATACCGCATTGCGCCGCACCGTGCCGCAGAAAAGCCGCGCGCAGGTTGGTTAGCGTGTCGGTTTGCGCCTCGACCGTCTGCACGTCGCGGCCCGCGACCTGGCCTGCGGGCATCAGGCAGGCGCAGACCGCCCGCTGCTCCACCAGCACGGTACAAGCGCCACAATCACCCGCATCGCAGCCCACTTTGGTGCCGCGCAGGCCCAAACGCTCACGTAGAACCTCGGACAGACGCTCGCCGGGGGGGGCAGCGACGGCAACCTGCGCGCCGTTCACGGTGAAGCGGATCATGCCGCCACCCCGGCCACAGCGCGGCGCGCCACTTCGGCCACACTACGGCGCACAAGTTCTGTCGCCGCCTCGACCCGGTAGGCGGCAGAGGCGCGGATATCGTCGATCGGGGTCAACGCTGCGGCCACATCGGCCATATGCACGCGGGCGGCAGCGTCTTTTGCGGGGGCGCCGATCAGGGCGTGCTCAACCCCTGTCAGCCGCCGCGCCACTGCGGAGCACGCGCCCACGGCCACCGCAGCCTCGGTTATGCGGCCGTTTTCAACCACCAGACGCACCGCGACCATGGCAATCGAGATCACCAGATGGGCCCGCGCGCCCAGCTTTGAAAAGGCACTAATCCCGCGCAAACTGGCCTCGGGTAGCCAGATCGCCACCACAATCTCGCCCGGGCGCAGCACCGTCTGCCGCACGCCCAGCAAAAACTCGGCAAGCGGCAGCCGCCGCGTGCCCGCCAAACCGGCCAGTTCCACCCCGGCCCCCAGCACCAGAAGCGGCGGCACGCCATCTGCGGCAGGCGAGGCGTTGCAGAGATTGCCGCCGATGGTGCCCATGTTCTGTATCTGCCGCCCGCCCACCTGCACCGCCGCCTGTTGCAGCGCGCGCATTGCGGGGGGAAGGTTGGCCTCGGCAATTTCGGACCATGTGGTTGCCGCCCCGATTCGCTGACCGCCACCCGAGATGCCGCGCAGCTTATCCACGCCGCCCAGATCCACCAGATCGCCCGCCAGCACCGCCCCTGCGCCGGGGTAAAGATCCGTGCCGCCTGCCAGCGGTACCGAACCGCACGCCGCCAGAAGGCTTAGCGCATCTGCCAAAGTTGAGGGCCGGGCATAGGAGGACATGCGGCGTCCGATATTGTTTGTGTACAAGCAGTTTGCCGCCCGAAACCGGCGCTGTCAACTTTCTTGCACTCACCCCGTACCCGGTTTATCCAAAAGGTGATGGCCGCAAAACCCACCTATGTGCTGGACGATCAGATCGGTTACGTGCTGCGTCGCGTCACTCAGCGGCACCTGTCGTTGTTTTCCGAGGCGGTTCCGCAGGTGACCACCACGCAGTTTGCCGTGCTGGCGCGGCTGGCCGAGTTGGGGCCGCAATCGCAGAACCTGCTGGGGCGCGCCACGGCGATGGATGCGGCCACCGTCAAAGGCGTGGTGGACAGGCTGACCCGGCAGGGCCTGGTGGAAACCGCCGCCGATCCCGATGATCGCCGCCGCCTGACGGTGGCGCTGACCACGGCGGGGGCGGCGCTGTTCGAGGCCGCGGTGGCGGCAGCACTTTCCGTCTCTGAACGGTCATTAGAGCCGCTTTCTGTGGCCGAGCGCGCGCAGTTCATGGTGTTGCTGGCGCGGCTGGCGTGAGGGGCGGAACTGGCGTTCAGCCGTCGCATTCCGGCTATTGTTCGCGGCAGCCTGCGCCTAATCTTGCAACAGAACCCTGAAAGGCCCGCCATGTCCACCGATCCGCTGCTGCAACCTTATCAGCTGAAGCACCTGACCCTGCGCAACAGGATCATGACCACCAGCCACGAGCCGGCCTATCCCGAGGATGGCATGCCGAAAGACCGCTATCGCCTGTATCATCTGGAACGCGCCCGCGCCGGGGTGGCCCTGACGATGACCGCCGGGTCGGCTACGGTATCGCGCGACAGCCCGCCGGTTTTCAACAATATCCTCGCCTACAAGGACGAGGTGGTGGGCTGGATGAAGCGTCTGGCCGATGATTGCCACGAGGCGGGGGCGGCGGTGATGATCCAGCTGACCCACCTCGGCCGCCGCACCCGCTGGGACAAGGGCGACTGGCTGCCGGTGGTGGCCGCCAGTGCCGCCCGTGAACCCAGCCACCGCGCCTTTCCCAAGGTGATCGAGGATTGGGATATCGCCCGCATCATCGAGGATTACGCCGATGCCGCCGAACGGATGCAGGCGGCAGGCCTCGATGGGGTGGAGTTCGAGTGCTACGGCCATCTGATGGATCAGTTCCTCAGCCCGCTGACCAACAGTCTTGCCCATCCTTATGGCGGCAGTTTCGAGAACCGGGCGCGGTTTGCGATGGATGTGCTGGCGGCGTGCCGGGCGCGGGTGGGGCAGCGGTTCCTGCTGGGCGTGCGCTATACCGCCGACGAGGCCGAGGCGGGTGGTATCACCGCCGATGAGGGGGTGGCCATCGGCAAGCTGTTCCGCGATTCGGGGCTGGTTGATTTTCTGAACATCATCCGGGGCCGGATCTTCACCGACGCGGCGATGACCGATGTGATCCCGGTTCAGGGCATGAAATCCGCCCCGCATCTTGATTTCGCAGGCCGCATCCGCGCCGAGGTGGGCCTGCCCACCTTCCACGCCGCCCGCATTCCTGATGTGGCCACCGCGCGGCATGCCATCGCCTCGGGCCAGTTGGATATGGTGGGAATGACCCGCGCCCACATGGCCGATCCCCATATCGTGCGCAAAATCATCGAGGGGCGCGAAGAGGATATCCGCCCCTGCGTTGGGGCTACCTATTGTCTGGACAGGATTTATCAGGGCGGCATGGCGCTTTGCATCCACAATGCGGCCACCGGGCGCGAGGCGGAAATGCCCCATACGATCCTTCAAGCCAGCAGCCGCCGTCATGTGGTGATCATCGGTGCCGGGCCTGGGGGGCTGGAGGCCGCCCGGGTTGCGGCCGAGCGTGGCCATGCGGTGACCGTGTTCGAGGCAGCCGCACAGGCGGGCGGCCAGATCCGCCTGACCGCCCGCACCCCGCGCCGCCGCGAGATGATCGGCATCATCGACTGGCGCATGGCGCAATGCGCGGCGCGCGGTGTGACCTTTCATTTCAACACCTGGGCCGAGGCGGCGGATGTGCTGGCCTTTGCCCCCGATGTGGTGATCGTGGCCACCGGGGGGATGCCGGAAAAGGATATCCTCGGCTTTGGCAATGATCTGACCGTTTCCGCCTGGGATATCCTGTCGGGCGATGTGAAACCCGGCGCAAACGTGCTGCTTTACGATGACGCGGGCGATCATACCGCCCTGCAAGCCGCCCAACTGATCGCCGAATCCGGCGCCAAGGTGGAGATCATGACCCCCGACCGAAGCTTTGCCCCCGATGTGATGGCGATGAATCTGGTGCCCTATATGCGCGCCCTGCAGGACCGCGATACCACCTTTACCGTCACCTACCGGCTGTTGGGCGTGGCCCGCGATGGCAACCAATTGCGCGCCACCATCGGCTCGGACTACCTCCCCCTCGCCAAAACCGCCCACTATGATCAGATCATCGTCAACCACGGCACCCAACCGCTCGCCGATATCTATTTCGCCCTGAAACCCCTGTCGGCGAACCTTGGCGCGGTGGATTACGACGCGCTGATCAACAGCCAGCCGCAAACTCTGCACGGCGGCCCCGCAGGGTTCCAACTGTTCCGCATCGGTGATGCCGTCGAGGCCCGCAACACCCACGCCGCGATCTATGACGCGCTCAGGCTGGTATCGGCGATCTGAACGCTACACCCGTTCGATTGCCAGGGCGATCCCCTGCCCGCCGCCGATGCACATGGTGATCAGCGCCGTCTTGCCGCCCGTCCGCTGCAACTCAAACAGCGCCTTCACCACCA